>NZ_JAODBG010000073.1 GCF_025463825.1 Cryobacterium sp. | reverse complement strand
GATCATCGGGGCGATCGGGGTGCTCCGCAACCGGCTCTGGGGCCTGGCGCTGTCGGTGATCAACTGTGTCGTGGCAATGGTGCTGATGGTCTTCATGCTGCCCGCCGGTATCGTCGACGGGCTGCTGGCCTGCTCGGCACTGGTGCTCCTGCTGACCGCCTACTTCGGCACCCGGCCGCTCCCGCAGCCCGAGCGCTGACGTCGCGCATCGTGCCAGCCGGGGCTGCGAAGATGAGGAATGTTCTTGACGAGACGGAGCTTAACCGGTTTAGTAGCTAGATGACGTACAACGTTGTTCGATCAGAGACCTGTCCACCCACTCGATTCCGGGCGGGCCGGTTCGCACTGGCCGCGACTCTGTCGGTCGCGCTGGTCGGCGTCGGCGCCCTCTGCGTCGCCCCCGCATCGGCGGTGCCGACGGCCACCGGGGTCGCCCAATCGGGGCTGCCCGCCGCCGAGGCATCCGCCCCGCTCGCCAATCTGAGTCACCTTAACTTCCTCCTCGACGAGGTGCCGCTGCCGGTGATCGCCGGGCACACCACCTACCAGGCCGCGGAGAACCCCGCGGTCGAGGCACCGTGGACCTATGCCGACCGGAACGACGACGGCAGCTACGACAGTGTCGGCGGCGGCGCGTTCGACGCGGCCACCGGCTACTACGGTCAGGGCGCGTTCAACGCCGACGACACCTCCCGCGCGGCCGTGGTGTACCTGCGGCACTGGCAGCTGACCGGCGACGAGACCAGCCGGGGGCACGCCTTCCAGACCCTGCGCTCGCTCACCTACCTGCAGACCACCGAAGGACCCAACGCCGGCAACGTGGTGCTCTGGCAGCAGTTCGACGGCACCCTGCACCCCAGCGCCGACCCCGTGGAGCTGCCCGACCCGAGCGACTCGGCCGAGTCGTACTGGCTGGCGCGCACGGTGTGGGCGCTCGGTGAGGGCTACGCGGCGTTCGCCGACGACGACCCCGAGTTCGCCGCGTTCCTCGAAGAGCGCCTCGACCTCAGCCTCGCTGCCCTCAACCGGCAGTCGCTGGGGGAGTACGGCAGCTACGACATCGCCGACGGCGACGAGGTGCCGGGCTGGCTGATCGCCGACGGGGCGGATGCCTCCGCCGAGGCCGTGCTCGGCCTCGCCGCCTACGTGCAGGCCGGGCCCACCGGCCCGACCGCGGACACCGCCCGCACCGCGCTCAGCCGGCTGAGCGAGGGCATCGCGGCCATGTCCACCGTGGAGGGCGCCAGCGGTGACTGGCCGTTCGGCGCGATCATGCCCTGGACGCATAGCCCCAGCCTCTGGCACGCCTGGGGCGGGCTGGCCCCGGCCGCCGTCGCCACCGCATCCGAGGTGCTCGGCGACCCGGCCCTGCTCACCGCCGCGGTGCAGGACACCGCCCAGTTCACCCCGCAGCTGCTCGCCGCGGGCGGACCGAACAACGCCTGGTCGCCGACTCCCGGCGAAGCGCAGATCGCCTACGGCGTGGACTCGCGGCTGCAGAGCCTGATAGCCACGGCCGAAGCCGCCGACGCCCCCGGGCTGCTGAACATCGCCGCGATCACCGCCGGTTGGTACTTCGGTGCCAACCCCAGCGGTCTGCCGGCGTACAACCCGGCCACGGGAACCGCTATCGACGGCATCGAACCCAACGGGAACGTGAACCAGAACTCGGGTGCCGAGTCGACCATCCACGCGTTGCTGTCGATGATCGCCCTGGATGCGAACCCCGAGCTCAAGGCCGCGGCCCTGGGCATCACCGCCACGGTCGCCACCCACGGGCTCAGTGTGGTTGAGGCCGAGAGCGGGGCGATCACCGGCGGCGCCATCATCACGCCGGAGGGGTCGTGGACCGGTGAAGCCAACCTGTCCGGCGGCGCCTACGTCGAGCTGGCGGCCGGCGGAACGGTGAGCGTCACGGTTCCCACCGACGACCAGTCCCGCCGGGTGCACCCGATCGTGAACCAGGTCGTCGAGCCGTCGGGCACGACGACGTGGACCGCCGGCACCGGTCGGCATGGCACGGGCAAGACCATCACGCTCGGCACCACCGAAAACGGCGGCGCCGGCGAGCAGGGCATCACCGAGGCGCCCGGCCAGTTGTTGCCGTTGCGGCTGGAGAACACCCTGCCGGGCAAGGCCACCCAGGTCGTGGGCAGCACGGATGGGCCAGCGCAGATCGATGCGCTGCTCCTGCAGCCGCTGATCTCCACGGTCGCGGTGACCGGGCCCGACGGCGACTCGACACTTTACGTGAGCGCCGACGTGGCCGACACCCAGCGGCGGATCGACGTGCCGCGCGGGCAGAAGCTCGTGCAGCAGGCATTCGACGCCACCGGCCAGCCCGTCGCCGTCCCGAGCAAAGGCCAGGGCGACGCCCACAGCGGCAAGGTGTTCATCGCCGCCGGCGGGTTCACCCAGGTCTGGTTCGAGTCCAAGAAGTAGCCCCGGCAACGAGGTGCCCCGGAGCGCAGGAAGGCGTGCGCCGGGGCCCCTTCGCGTTCAGGGACGTGTGCGCCCGGGCCTGTTGGCGCGTCCGGCGCTCAGGCATGCTGGGCGAAGGCGCAACGGGAGGAGAGCCGATGGCGGTGTTGAGCGCGGGCATCCTGCTGTATCGGCTCACGGATGCGGGGCTGCAGGTATGGATCGCCCACATGGGCGGGCCGTTCTGGGCACGCAAGGACGCCGCCGCCTGGTCGATCCCCAAGGGCGAGTACGGCCCGGACGAGGACCCGTTCGTCGCGGCCCGGCGGGAGTTCGCCGAGGAGATCGGGGTGCCGGCGCCGGGCGTGGAGTACACGGCGCTGGGGGAGTTCCGGCAGCCGTCGGGCAAGGTCGTCACGGTGTTCGCGGCGGAGGCCGACCTCGCGGTGGAGCAGGTGGTGAGCAACACCTTCACGGTGGAGTGGCCGCGCGGGTCGGGAAATGTGCGGGAGTTCCCCGAGATCGATGACGCCCGCTGGGTGGGGTTGGCCGAGGCCCGGGTGAAGCTGGTGCGGGGGCAGCTGCCGGTGCTCGACGCCCTGGCGGAGTGGTTGCGCGGCCCGGGCGGCCGTGCGGCGACGACGCCTCGCGACTGAACCCGCGCCCGAGGCATTCAGGTCGGTTGGGTGGATGCCAGCCCGCGATACGCGGGTGCGGCGCCGGTACGCGGGTGCGGCGCCGGTACGCGCGTGGCGCGCCACCCGCGCAGCGGCGCGGTGCCCGCGCACCGCGGCAGGCCGGTTGCCGGCCGACTACCGGTGTTGCGCCCGGTACTCCGCCGGAGAGGTCGCGCACATCCGTGAGAAGCGTGAATAGAAACTGCTCTGGGACCCGAAACCCGCAGCGTGGGCGATCTCGCTCGCACTCATCGACGTGGTGATCAGCAGGCGTTGCGCCTCCGCGACCCGGCAGCGGGTCAGGTAGTCGCCGACGGTGGTGCCAAAGGTGGTGCGGAACAGGGACATCGCGTAGTTCGGGTTCAGGTGGGCGATGTCGGTGATATCCGACGGCCCGATCGGATCGCGAAAATGCGTCACGATGTGCTGCGCCATCGCCAACACCCGGCTCACCGCATCGGTACCGGCCGCCGCACCGGACGGATTCGGATGCGCCGGGGCAGCCGCGACCTCACGGTGGTAACGCATGAGCCGCCGCACCAGGGCGTGGGCTTCCAGCAACGCCACCGACTCGGTCTCGTCGTTGCCGATGTCGCCCGCCCAACTCTCGAACATCTCCTCGACGTCATGGGCGGCGGCATCGGCCGGCAGGATGATCGGCCGGTTGGAGAGAATCTCGTTGAGGTCGTGGGCGGGCAGTCGCCAGCCGAGCACGGTGGTCAGCGGAATGTGCACCCAACACGTGTCCCCGGGGTCACCGGTGTCCTGGTCGACCAGGCCGTGGGTGGTTGCTCCCCAAAAGAGCGCGATCTGACCGGCCTCGACGGCGACCCGGGTGCCGCCGAAGAGATAGTCGAGCCGGCCCCGCAATACAAAATTGAGTTCGAGGTCGTCGTGCCGGTGCGGGCGCAACATGGGCTCCGCGACGCCGCGGAACATCCAGAGCGCGGCGTCCAACGAATCGATGGAGTCGAAGCCGGCGACGTCGATGGGGGAGGTATGTACAGCAGTGGACATCCCCCGAGCATAGGACCAAACCTGAGAAAGCTGGAGGAAGAACGGTTATCGGCGGAGGGTTGTGTCAAATCCACGGTTCAAGATAGGGCAATGGAAACCTCACCCCGTTCACCAAAAATCACCATCATCGGCGCTGGTGGCTTCGTTTTCCCGTTCCGTCTGATCGGTGACCTCGTTAGCTTCCCCGCCCTCCGCTCCAGCACCCTCTGCCTGATGGACCTCAGCACCGACCGTGTGCATCGCACCGCGACCGCCGCGCGTGCCCTCGTCGACCATCACGGTTTCGACACGCAGATCATCGAGACCACCGACCGACGCGAGGCTCTGCGCGACGCCGACTTCGTGATCATCACGTTCCAGGTCGGCGGAATCGACTCGTACCGGCACGACGTGGAGATCCCGCGCAAGTACGGCGTCGACCAGACTGTCGGCGACACCGTCGGCCCCGGCGGCGTCTTCCGCTTCCTGCGGTCGGTGTCGGCCTACGAGGGCATCGCCGCCGATGCGCTCGAGCTCTGCCCGAACGCGCAGTTCATCAATTATGCGAACCCCATGGCCATGGCCACCGGGTTCCTCAACGCCAAGGGCATCAAGACCATCGGCCTCTGCCACAGCGTGCAGGGCACCACCCGGATGCTCGCGCGCACCCTCGACGTTCCCTACGACGAGGTCAGTTACGTCAGCGCCGGAATCAATCATCAGGCCTGGCTGCTCAGCTTCAAGCGCGGCGACGAAGATCTCTACCCGCGGCTCAAGGAGATCATGAGCTCCCGGCATGTGCGCGGTGCCGCCGCAAACGACCTCTCCCAGGACGACGGCGACCACAGCGAAGCCGCCGAAGTATCCACCAACTACGAGGGTGGGAACGAGCAGGTGCGCACAGCGATCATGAACTCGTTCGGCTACTTCCAGACCGAGTCCAGCCATCACGCCTCCGAGTACCTGCCGTACTTCCGCAAGGACGCCGAGACGATCCTCGAGTACATCCCCGAACGCTGGGACTACTACGAGATCTGCCTCGCCCACGACGAACAGGGCGACATCAACGAGCAGCTCGACCGGCTCAAGAACGCCCTTGAGCCCTCGGTGGAGTACGGCGCAAGCATCATCAACTCGGTGGTCACCGGCGTCCCCAGCGTCGTCTACGGCAATGTCCCCAACAACGGCCTGATTTCGAACCTTCCCGCGGATGCCACGGTCGAAGTTCCCTGCCTCATCGACCACAACGGAGTGCAGCCCGTGGCGATCGGCGACTTGCCCCCACAACTGGCCGCGCTGAACCGCACCAACATCGGGGTGCAGTTGCTCGCCGTCACCGCCGCGCTCACCGGCGACCGAGAGAACGTGTTCCACGCGGTCGCCCTCGACCCGCTGACGGCAGCGAAGCTGACCCTCGACGACATCCGTTCCATGACGGACGAGTTGCTGGTCGCGCACAGCGACCTGCTTCCGACGAATCTCCGGCCCGAGCCGGCGGCCACCCCCGCCGCGCGGCCGCAACTCCAAACGGTGTAATCCACCCACCATCAGCCTGGATGCTCCCAGGCAGCGGGCCGGATGCCGCGGGCTCAGTGACCCTGACAGCGCGGCCTCCGGCCCACCCCCACATCCACGAACCACCAGCAGTGTCGAAGATTTCCGCGCGACGATGCGCGACCCGAACGGTTGACGAAGGAGTCACTGTGGCGATCACCACCCAAAACCTGACCCGGCAGGGGGCCGTCCCGCCCCCCGCCACACCCACCCGGAACAAGCAACCCGACGACACCAAACTGGCGTTGTTGCTCATCCTTCCCGCCACGATCGGCTTGGTGACGTTCTACTTCTGGCCGCTCCTGCGCGGAATCTGGTTGAGCTTCACCTCCTGGGACCTCCTCTCCGCCGCCAAGTTCGTCGGAGCTGACAACTATGTGCGGATGGTGCAGGACCCGGTCTTCTGGAACGCCATCGGCGCCACGCTGTACTTCGTTGCGGTGAACATCGGCATCCAGACAATCGTGGCCCTGGGGCTGGCGGTCCTGATGCAGCGTCTCACCGGGTCGATCCTCGTGCGCTCCCTCATCCTCACCCCGTTCCTGGTCTCGAACGTGGTGGCCGCCCTCGTGTTCTTCTGGATCCTCGACTTCCAGCTGGGCATCGGCAACCAGATGCTCGAATGGATCGGACTCGACCGGATCGGCTTCTTCACCTCGGAGGACTGGGCGATCCCGACCGTCGCCCTCGTCAACGTGTGGCGCCACATGGGCTACACGGCGCTGCTGATCTTCGCCGGCCTCCAGGCGATACCCGCCAGCCTCTACGAGGCGGCCCGCGTCGACGGTGCATCCGAGATTCGGATGTTCAAGGCCATCACCGTGCCGCTGTTGCGACCGATCCTCGGCCTGGTGCTGATCATCTCGGTGATCGGTTCGTTCCAGGTGTTCGACACCATCTCGGTCACCACGGGCGGCGGACCGGTCAACGCCACCCGGGTACTGCAGGTCTACATCTACGACAACGCGTTCGCGCAGTTCGATTTCGGCTATGCATCCGCTCTGAGCGTTGCGATGCTCGCCATCCTGATGATCGTCACCTTCGTCCAGTACCGCATCACGCGGGCCGGCCAGACCGACCTCAACTAAGGGGACACGGACATGACTCAACTCACCAACGCGCCCTCCACTACCGCGGCGACGCAGCCCGGCGACCTCGCCGTTCCCGCCGCACGCAACGAGCCGTCGGTTCGCCGCCGGAAGACAATTCATCCGGGGCGAATCGTCGCCTGGATCGTGATGATCATCCTCCTGGTGATCACGATCTTCCCGTTCTACTGGATGCTGCGCACGGCGTTGTCGAGCAACGGCGCCCTCTCCGCCAATGCGGCGTCATTGCTGCCGGTGGACTTCAGCTGGGGCGGATTCCAACGGGTCTTCGGACTCCAGAGCATCGACGACGCCATCGCCGACGGCGGTTCCGGTGCCCAGCTCGACTTCTGGCGCTACCTGCTGAACTCGGTCATCGTGGCTACCGGCATCACGGTCTGCCAGGTGTTCTTCTCGGCGCTGGCCGCCTACGCGTTCTCCCGGCTGAAGTGGAGATTCCGTAACATCGCGTTCGGCGTCTTCCTGATGTCGCTGATGGTGCCGGTCATCTTCACCCTGCTGCCCAACTTCCTGCTGATCAAACAGCTCGGGCTGATCGACACGATGCTGGGCATCATGTTGCCGTCGCTGTTCATGGCACCGTTCGCGATCTTCTTCCTGCGCCAGTTCTTCCTCAACGTCCCCCTCGAGGTGGAGGAAGCCGCACTGGTCGACGGTGCCAGCAAGATCCGCGTGTTCTTCAGCGTGATCGTCCCGATGTCGGCCGCTCCGATCGCGACCATCTCGATCCTTACCTACATGACGGCCTGGAACGACTACTTTTGGCCGCTCATGGTGTCGTACACGGATGAGTCCCGGGTGATGACGGTCGCCCTCGGCGCCTTCAGCGCGCAGAGCCCGCAGGGTGGGCCCGACTGGGCCGGCCTGATGGCCGCGACGCTGGTCGCGGCAACCCCGATGATCATCCTCTTCGTGTGCTTCGCGAAACGGATCGTCAACTCCATCGGCTTCAGCGGAATCAAATAGGGCGGCAGACCATGACCAGACATAACTCATCAGCACCAGGCCGCCGCCGCATCCGTCGGCTGCTGAGCACCATCATCGGCTCTCTAACCGCAGCCAGCCTCGTCGGTCTCGCCGGATGCGCGTCGACCCCCGGAAACGCCTCGAGCGAGATCAGTCTCGACTACTGGCTCTGGGAAGCCCTGCAGGTACCCGGCTACCAGAAGTGCGCGGCCGCGTTCGAGGAGGCCAACCCCGGCATTCACGTGCGCGTCACCCAGTACGGCTGGGGCGACTACTGGCAGAAATTGACCGCCAGCCTCGTCGCAGGTGCGGGGCCTGACGTTTTCACCGATCACCTCACCAAGTACCCCGAATTCGTCAGCCGCGGCGTGTTGCTACCCCTGGACGACCTCGAGGCGACGAAGGGCTTCGACGGCAGTGTCTACCAGGAGGGCCTGGCCGACCTGTGGGTCGGGCAAGACGGCGCGCAGTACGGGATGCCGAAGGACTTCGACACCATCGCCATGTTCTACAACAACGACGTCCTCGAGGACGCGGGCATGACCGCCGCCGACCTCGACGACCTCCAGTGGAACCCCGAGGACGGCGGCACCTTCGAGCAGGTCATCGCGCACCTGTCGATCGACGGTAACGGCGTGCGCGGCGACGAAGACGGCTTCGACCCACAGAACGTCGTCACGTACGGACTCGCCTCCGGCGGCTCCGGCGACACCAACGGGCAGACCCAGTGGTCGTGGCTGGCCGCGGCCACCGGCTGGGAGTACACCAACGCCGACGTCTGGGGCGACGAGTACAACTACGACGACCCTCGTTTCCAGGCATCCATCGGATGGTTGTTCGGCCTTGTCGACAAGGGATTCATGCCCTCCTACGAGAGCGTGGGAACCGCCCCTGATCCCGTGCAGCAGCTCGCATCCGGAAAGGCGGCGATCTCCCCGAACGGTTCGTGGACGATCAGTGCGTACGGTCGCCTCGAGGGTGTCGACCTGGGGATCGCAAAGATCCCCTCGGGCCCCATCGGCCATCCGGTGTCGATGTACAACGGTCTCGGCGACTCCATCAGCGCCCAGACCGACCACCCGGAGGAAGCGGCGAAGTTCGTGCAGTACCTGGGCAGCGAGGAGTGCCAGGTCATTGTGGGTAAGGAGGGGGTCATCTTCCCGGCCCGCCCGGCCGGAACGGACGCGGCCATCGCCGCGTTCGAGGAGCGGGGCATCGACGTCTCCCCGTTCACCGACCTGGTCGAGGACAAGTACACGGTGCTCTACCCGGTGACCACCAACGGCGCGCAGATCTTGTCGATCATGCAGCCCGTGATGGACGGCATCTACATCGGTAGCGAAGACGTCTCGAGCCTCACAGCCGTGAACAAGAAGATCAATTCACTCTTCGCCAAAAAACCGTAGGGCGGAACAGGGGGCGGTGCGTTGAGGACCGCTCAGCGACGCCGGAAATCCGGCAGCAAAGCGCGGATCGACCGCCCCCTGATCGCGCTGAACCAGACTCCGGAACCGTACGCGAGATCGTCCAGACGACGGGCCAGTGCGAAGCGAGCCGGATCGAGGTCTGGTCGCGTTCGCCGGTACTCGAGCGCCGCATCCACCACACTCGACAGCACGAGGGCGCGGCGGATGCGGGTCGAGAAGATGCTCACCACGACGGCGAGCGGCCACCAGTGCCGCACCAGCAGCGCCATCGCCTGCACGAGGGCTGCTGTCACCCCGGTCGCGGTCAGGGTGGCAGCGACACGGTACGGTCGTTCGCTCCTGCCCAGCTTTGCGGCCACCCGCACTGCGGTGCACACCGAAATCGCCACGGCCACGGGTACAGACCAGCGCCGCTGCGCGAGGAGGGCGGCGAGGACCCCGACACTCCACGGCGGGAGCACGGCCGGGGCGATGTCGTGCGGGTGCCGCACGGAGAGCGGATGCGCCGAGCTCCCATAGAACGCCTTGCGGCCCAGCCAGTCGCCGACCCCCTGGCGGTGTTCATGCCAGACCCGGGCGGCAGGCTCAAAACGGATGCGCCAGCCGTTCTCGGCCAGTCGCCAGACGAAGTCGACATCCTCCCCCTCACGCATCTCGGCGCTGAAGCCTGAGCCGATGGCGTCGACCCGTGCGATCAGGAAAGCACCGGGCACCCAGGACACCGGCGATCGCGGCCGAACCGTCGCCGGATGGATCCCCAGGTCAAGTGAGGAGCGGGATTCTTCGTAACGACCGATCCAGTTCAGGCCCCGGTCATCGCGCAACCCGAGCACCCGCGGGGCGGCCAGGGCAACCCTCGGGTCCGCGAAGTGGCGAAGCAGGATCGACGTGGCGTCCGCGTCGAGCACGATGTCGGAGTCGACGAAGGCCACGTAGGGCGTTGTCACGTGTCTCAGCCCCTCATTGCGGGCGGCTGCCGGGCCGCCGTTCACCGAAAGTGCAAGATAACGCACGCCCGTGTGCGCCCGCACGATTGCCTCGATAGCCGGCCGGTCAGGCGAGACGTCGTCGACGACGATCACCGATCGCCCCTCACCGATGCTCGTCAGCAGCCGGTCGAGTGCGGCCGGCCGGCCGTACACGGGGACGACGAAGGTGACCTCCGATTGATCGACGGGAGGCAGGGACGCGAGCACGGGGTCGGCCATGCCGGCCTCCAGCAGGCGGTCAGCGACGGTGCGGGAGGCGGCATTCGTCACCCGGATCTGGCGGTCGACGACCAGGCGGCTCGCCTCCGCGGACAGGTAGAGCACCCGGGTGGGCGAACCGCCGATGAGGGCGCGGCCGCCGTCGGTCACGCGAACCCGGCGGCCGAGGCGAAGGCCGAAACCGTCCGGCAGCGAGAGGTCCGGCACAGTCACGACCCTGCCCCCGGCACCAGAGCGGCAGCGACCCCGATGTCACGCAGGCAGCCATGCTGGTCGACGGATGCGGTGCGCAACCGGCGCACGACGCCGTCGACCATACCGGCGAGAAGCTCCGCACCCTCGGCGGCGCTCGCACCCGTCGGGTCGCCGAGCACACCAGACGGCGACACCGCGCGGGTGCCCCCCTTCCGCAGCAGTGGCAACAACTGGCCCAGGGGGGCCGTGTTCCCGGGACTGATGCGGCCGAGATCAACCAGTTCCGGCGCGAGGTGCAACATGATCGAGGTCTCGGTGCGTCCGGCATGGGCGTCCCCGCCCACGCTGAAGCAGGGCGCCCAGGCGACGTCATGGTCCTCGGCGATCATCCGCGGTATCACCCGGGCGAGGGTGGAGACATTGCCGCCGTGCCCGTTCACGAACACGATTCGCCCGGCCCAGGTGGCCAACGAGCGGACAAGCTCTGTGGCCATGACCTGCAGCGCGTCGTGCCCGATCGACACCGTACCGGGAAACGATTGATGCTCGCCACTGGCGCCGTAGGGAATGACCGGCGCCACAACGACGGGCCTGGCAGCATCGCCCGACACCGCATTCGCCGCGCCGGCCGTGACAGCGGACGCGATACTGCAATCTGTGGTGAACGGCAGGTGCGGGCCGTGTTGCTCGGTTGAGCCGAGGGGCACGAGCACCAGGGGTGATTCGGTGATGGACGGCCAGGCCATCCGATCAAGAAATACCGTCACGCTTGTCCTCGTCCCCCTCGTCACGCTAGGGCAGCTGCTTCTCGGCCTGCACCTTGGCTTGCTCGGGCGCGGCCGCCGTTCGTTCGGCCGGACGGCCGGCCGCCGATCCCTCACCCGTACCGCCTTCACCGAGAGTACGCGTGAAGGTCGGCGGGATATAGAGGTCCTCTGGCGAGAGCTCGTGGATCGACGAATGCCCGAGGCCGAGCACGGCGGAGTCGAGGCCGCCGCGCAGGATGTCGAACACGTTCTCGACACCGGCCTGGCCGTTCGCGGCCAGACCCCACAGGTACGCCCGACCGATCATCACCGCGCGAGCGCCCAGGGCGAGGGCCTTCGCAACGTCGCTGCCGCGGCGGATACCGCCGTCCAGCAGAATTTCGATCTGCCCGTTCACGGCCTCCGCAACAGAGGGCAATACCCGGATGGTCGCCGGCGTGCCGTCGAGGTTGTTACCCCCGTGGTTGGAAACCGAGATTGCCGTGACTCCCGCGTCGATGGCGCGCCTGGCGTCGTCCACCCGGGTCACGCCCTTGAGCATGAACGGGCCGCCCCACTGCTCGCGCAGCCAGGCCACGTCCTCCCAGGTTGGCGGCGGGGTCTGCATCCACTCGTAGTAAGCCCCGAAAAACGTCGGCGCTTCGCCACCGGGTGGGGTGAGGTTGGGCGTGGTGAGGTCGGGGATGCGCCTGGTCTTGGCGAAGTCCCAGAGCCACTTCGGATGCGGGAGCACATTCGGCGCGAAGGTGACCATCGTCTTCAGGTTCATCTTGTCGGGGATGGTCGGGCTGCCCCAGTCGCGTCCGTTGGAGAACGACCAGTCCAGAGTCGAGATGAGTCCCTGGGCGCCCGCTGCCCTGGCCCGCTCCATCCGCTGGATCATTGCGTCGCGCGTGCCTGTCCAGTACATCTGGAAGAAGGTGTTGTCGTTGGCCGCGGTGACCTCCTCGATTGGTTTGGACGCGAACGACGACAGGCTCATGATGGTGCCGCGGTTGGCGGCGGCGCGGGCCACGGCTACCTCGCCGTCGGGGTGCACGGCCTGCACACCCGTGGGTGAGATGATCACCGGCATCGATATCGGAATGCCCATCACACTCGTAGAGAGGTCCCGGGCGGCCTGGTGGCCGGCCACGTGCGGAGCAAAACCCAGTTCACCGAACGCCCCGACATTGTCATCGATCGTGACACCCTTCTCCGAGCCCGCCAGCAGAGCGCCGTAGACGGACGAGGGAAGCCGTCTTTTTGCTCGCCGCTGCGCTTCGGCGACCGTCTCGAACCACGCGTTTCTTGCCATCAGTGTCCTCTTCTCTGGTTCTGCTCCTGGCGGTCGATCTCGATCTAGAAGTATTGCGACCCGGCATCGATGCTGAGGTGCTCCGAGGTGATCAGGCGGGCGTCGTCGGAGGCCAGGAAGGCCACGGCGTTGGCGATGTCTTCGGCCTCGGCGCTGTACACCGGCAGGAATGGAGTGCCCATTACCGCCAGCGCCGGGTTGCTCGCGTTGGTGCGGGTGATGGCTTCGATCATGTCGCCGGAGCCCATCGGTGTGTTGACCGCACCGGGGTGCACGCTGTTGACCCGGATGGAGTGCTTGCCGAGTTCCGCGGCGAATGCTCGCGTCATTCCGGTCACTGCGTGCTTACTCGCGGTGTAGTGCACCATGAAAGGTTGCATCTTCTTGCCGGCGTACGAACTGGTCAGGATGATGGACCCGCCCCCGGCCGTGACAAGATGCGGCGCCCCGACCATCACCGTGTTCCACACACCGGTGACGTTGATGTCCATCGTGGTCTGGAACATCTCCGGTGTTGTCTCGTTCCAGGTCGCGGGGATGCAGATGCCGGCGTTGGCGACGACGATGTCCAGATGGCCCAGTTCCGCAACCGACGAGTCCACGAACCCGCGCATTGCGTCCAGGTCGCGCACGTCGACCTGTTCGAAGAGGATGCGCCGGTCGAGCGCCTCGACCAGGCGAACCGTCTCCTGGAGGTCCTCCATGCTCGACGAGTCGTAGGGCACGAGGGGGATCGGTCCGGCGAGGTCGATCGCGATGATGTCCGCGCCCTCCTGGGCGAGCTTGATCGCGTGGGCCCGGCCCTGGCCGCGAGCAGCCCCGGTGATGAACGCTACTTTTCCTTCGAGCTTTCCAGTCATGACGCTCTCCTTGGGTTCGCCGCGTCATCGTTCGTCCACGGTGACGATCTGCTCTGGCATCAGAGTAATGGCACTCGGTGCCAATTGATAGCCGTCATCCTCCGAATAGTGCGCCCAACGCCGGGGCGACGTCGCGGAAGGTGCGCACCAGGCGGGCCTTGCCCCGACCGACCCGGGCGAGGTCGCGGCCGAGGTCGATGTCCTTTTCTCCGCTCACGTCGATCAGGACGTCGAGTCGGGGCAGCCGCGCCGCCACCTCCCGTGGATCCGGCCCGGCGTTGTGCACGCAATCGGACAGGAGCACCACCCGTGCGTCGCGCACCGGCACGCGGGCGAGCTGCTGGCTTGCCAGCTCCAACGGGAACGACACATTGGTGAGTCCTCTCGCCGGCAGTCGCAGGAGGGTGTCGAGCAGGTCCATCGGGCGAACGGGGTCGCCGAGGCGCAGCAGAACCGCGGCATCCGACCAGAACGCGATCACCGCGAGCGCGTCATGCTGCAGCTCACCGCTCAACGCCCCCACGGTCGCCGCAGCGGTCTGCACTCGTTCACCTTTCATCGAGCCTGACACGTCGATGGCGAGCACCACCGAGCGCCGGGTTCGCACCCGCTCGTGCACGATGATGTCCTCGTCTTCGGGCATCGGGCGTTCGGCGAGCACCTCGATGGTCTTGTCGAGGTCGATCTCGTCCGACCCGCCGCGATAGGGCAGGCTGGCGAGCACGCCGGCGCCGCGGTGCCCGCTTCCGTCGGCTCGGGGCCGACGGATGGAGAGCCGCGCGGCAATCTGTCGCGCGCGCGCTCGCACCACCGGGTCCGCGTCCACCGCATCCGTTTCGGCCAGCGCGAGCTCGGCGCCCTCATCGGTGATGCCGGGGGCCGAGACGCCGGGTTTTTGCGGTGCCTTGCTGGCCCGGCCGGCGGAATCGGCGCGCAGGACCAGGCCGGCCCCGCCCTTGCCCGTTTCGAACACGGCAGGAGTCTCGTCCAGCTGCTTGGGTTTCCGCCGCAGCGGCTTCAGGCTGCCGGAGTTACGCGGCCGCGCAGCATCCCGTTTCACCGGGGTGTCGGCCTCGACACCCCTTCAGCCCGGCTCGGCGATTGCGGGCTCCAGAATGAAGTGGTCCTCCCAAATTTCCCTCAGCACCCGCTCGGGTGTGGACTCGATAGCTTCGTCGAGGTGGATGCGCCCCGAGAGTGAGACGATCATGGCGTCGTAGAGCAGCTCCGGATAGCGCGCGTCGGCCGGGTCGGAGAGTGACCGCAGATCCGCGAGTTGCGTGGCGATGAGCACACAATCGATCGCGCCCCGCACGCTGCTGCCTTGCCGGATGTCTGGATGCTGGCGCGTCGCTCGCGTGAGCGCCACCGCATCCGTGACCATGCGCTGTTGCAGGGCGCCGCCGGCCTGCGTGCGCAGCGTGACGATATCCTCCTCGGCCGCCGCGTCCTGGTAGTCGATCGACAGCCGGTTGAGCCTGTCGTGCACGCTCGTGGACAGCCGGGTGGTTCCGACGTTGTCGTACGGATTCATGGACGCGACCACCCGGAAGGTCGGCAGTGCCTTGATCGATCCCACGCGCGGCACGGCAATCGACCGGTCCGCCATCGCGGTCAGAAGGGTATTGAGGGTGTCCTCCGGCGCGCGGTTGAACTCTTCGATGTAGAGGAAGCCGCCCTGCTGCATCGCCTCGATGAGCGGTCCGGCCACGAAGTTGTCGGCGCTGTAGTCATCTTTGAGGACTCGCGCGGGGTTGTGGTGGCCGACCAGCTTGGCCGGGGTCAGATCCGCGTTGCCCTCCACGAACAGCAGCGGGATGCCCCATTCCTCGGTGATCGCCTTGAGCATCGTGGTCTTGCTCGTGCCGGGCGGACCCTCCAGCAGGATGTCCCGACCGGCGGCCACCGCGGCGAGAGTGAGTTCCAATTCGCGCTCACGGCCGACGAGATGAGCTGCGACTCGCTTCTGGGTTTCGGCGATTGCGGACTGTGCCGTTCCCGTTGCTGTGTTCGACATGGGGCTTGTGTGCCTTTCCTGGTGCGGATTCACGAAGACCCCGCGCGCGGCGCGCTGCGCCACCCGCGGGCTTCGGGCGAATTACTTGATGAGCTGCCCCGCATCGACCGGGAACACCACGCCTGTGATGTAGCGGGCCTCGTCCGAGGCCAGGAACAGCACGGCGTTGGAGATGTCCACGGCCTCCACCCACGGGATCGGGAGTGCGTTCAGCGTCTTGAAGCGTTCGCCGAGGACGTCCTTGGTGCGTTCCTCCTCTGGCAGGTCAGGGGCGAACAGCTCGTAGGTCGCCGAGTTCTGGATCATGTCGGTGTCCACGCTCGTCGGGTTGACGGTATTGACCCGGATCATGTCGGGCGCAAGCTCCAATGCCAGTGACCTCATCAGTCCGATGACGCCGTGCTTGGCCGCAACGTAGTGCCCGATGTTCTGTACGGCCTTCACCCCCGCCGAGGAGCTGGTCAGGATCATCGACCCTCCGCCATTCGCCCGAAGGTGCGGGATCGCGGCTTTGGCCGTGTGCCAGACCCCCTTGAGGTTCACGTCCTGGAGTTCGTCCCACTCGGCATCGGTCAGTTCCTCCATCGCGCCGAAGCTGAAGATGCCGGCATTCGCCGAGACGATGTCCAACTTTCCGAGCTGGGCGACACCATCGTCCAACGCCGCCTTCACGGCCTCGAAGTCTCGAACGTCGGCCTTGGTCGCGATGATGCGGCGGTCAAGCGCTTCGATTTGTCGAACGGTTTCAGCGAGGTCTTCCGGCTTCGCCATGCCGTACGGCACCGTGTCCATCTGGTCGACGATGTCGATCGCGATGATGTCGGCGCCCTCCTGTGCGAGCCGCAGAGCGTGGCTGCGGCCCTGGCCGCGAGCCGCGCCGGTGATGAAGGCGACTTTGCCGTCTAGTCTTCCCATGAGTGTGCCCTTCCCTATCTGTTGAGTTACTTGATTGCCGCGCCGGCGTCAACGGGGAGCGGGACGCCCGTCACGTAGCGGGATTCGTCGGAGGCGAAGAACAACACCGCGTTGGAAATGTCCACCGCCTCGACCCACGGAATCGGGAGGGCGTTCATTCCTACGGCGGCGGCTGCGAAATCGTCCTTGGTCGGGTGTTCGAGGTCGGGCCGGAACAGCTTGTAGGTGCCCTCGTTTTGCACCATGGGCGTGTCGACCGTTGTGGGGTGGATGCTGTTGACCCTGATCATGTCGGGGGCGAGCTCGAGCGCCAGCGTCCTCATCAGGCCGACGACACCGTGTTTGGCGGAGACGTAGTGCGCGATGTTCTGGTAGGCGAAAAGTCCGGCATCCGAACTGGTCAGGATGATGGAGCCGCCCCGACCGCCGGCCTTGAGGTGGGGGATGGCTGCCTTCGCTGTTCGCCACACTCCCGACAGATTGATGTCGACCATGTTGGTCCACTCGTCTTCAGGGATGTCTTCCGCCCGGTTGGGCGTGCCGCCGATGCCGGCGTTGGCGCAGACGATGTCGAGCCGGCCCAGCTCGGCGACGCCCGCATCCATCGCCTTCTTCAGTTGGGCGAAGTCGCGCACGTCGGCTTTGGTCGCGATGATCCTGCGATCCAGCGCCTCGACCTGGCGCACCGTCTCCGCAAGATCCTCCTCGGTGGCCTGAGGGTAGCTGTTCTCCGGCACCGCCTCACAAATGTCGATGGCGATAATGTCGGCGCCCTCCTGGGCGAGCCTCAGCGCGTGGCTTCGACCCTGCCCTCTGGCGGCTCCGGTGATGAATGCTACTTTTCCTTCTACACGCCCCATTGCGTGCTCCTTTCTCAGCTCCGCCGTCGTCGGCGGAATGGTCATTTCAGGAAGCAGCCGGCGTCGACCGCGAGGGTCACGCCGGTGACGTAGCGCGCCTCGTCGGAGGCGAGGAACAGCAATGCGTTGGAGATGTCAACGGACTCGACCCACGGGATCGGCAACGCGTTGACCGACTGCGATGCCGCGGCGAACTGTTCCCTGGTCGGATGCTCCACGTCGGGAAGGAAGAGCTTGTAGGTGGGCTCGTTCTGGATCATGTCCGTGTCGACCTGGGTCGGGTGGATGCTGTTCACCCGGATCATGTCCGGGGCCAGCTCGAGGGCGAGGGTGCGCATCAGGCCCACGACGCCGTGTTTGGCCGAGACGTAGTGCGCGGCGCTCTGGTAGGCCCTGAGCCCGGCCTCCGAACTGGTGAGGATGATCGACCCGCCTCTGCCACCTGCTTTGATGTGCGGGATGGCGGCCTTCGCGGTGCGCCACACGCCGGAGAGGTTGATGTCGATCATCGTGTTCCAGGTCTCGTCCGAGAAATTCTCCGCATTGCTCGGGCTGGTGAGGATGCCTGCGTTCGCCGAGACGATGTCGAGGCGTCCGAGCTGAGCGACGCCGTCATCCACCGCTTTCCTGAGGCCGTCAAAATCTCGAACGTCGGCCTTGATCGCCACAATCCTGCGATCGAGCGCCTCAACCTGCCGCACGGTTTCCGCGAGGTCGGCCTCCGTGGCCCCCGCATAGACGGTGCCCTCGACGTCTTCGCAGATGTCTACCGCGATGATATCGGCACCCTCCTGGGCCAGTCTCAGCGCATGGCTTCGACCCTGCCCTCTCGCGGCTCCGGTGATAAACGCTACTTTTCCTTCTACACGCCCCATTGCGTGCTCCTTTCTCAGCTCCGCCGTGATCGGCGGAATCGTTGGTTCAGGATGCAGCCGTCAAGGATCAGTTACAGCCACAGGTTCCTCCGCTGCCGCAGGCGCAGCCGGATGGCGCGCTCGCGAGTAGGTTCCGACCGATCAGCGTGCTCTCGTCAACAGTCGGAGCCGGGGGCTCTTTCGGGCTGAACCCGACGAGGGGACTGACCTCGCAGTCGCTCACGTTCTCCGGAGCCATCCCGGCCCGGCGGCTCAGGGTGAGCTGTACCGGACCGATTCCCGAGCGAACCGCCCGAGTGGTGCGGTGGGAGTGGTCCGCGATCGACGAGGTGGGGAGTACGGGGCCGCCGTCCTTCTGCTTCCGCTCCTTCAGCAGCTCTTCACCGTAGCCCTGAACGCACTCCGGGTCTGGACCGTCGAGCGGCAGGCCGGTGAAGAACTTGGCGGCCATGCAGCCGCCCTTACAGGTGTCGAAAAAGGTGCAGGACGTGCACGCGCCACCGGACTGTGGTTCGCGCAGCTTGAGGAAGAGCTCCGAGTGCTTCCAAACCTCCTGGAAGCCGCCCTCAGAGCGAACGTTGCCGGCGAGGAACTCTTCATGAATGGCGAACGGGCAGGCGTAAACATCCCCCACCGGATCGATGAGGCAGACCACCCGGCCTGCGCCGCAGAGGTTGAGGCCAGGCAGCGCGTCGCCGAAGGCGGAGAGATGGAAGAACGAGTCGCCGGTCAGAACCCCTTCTCCGTGCGCGACCAGCCAGTCGTAGAGCTCGCGCTGTTGCGCCTGGGAAGGATGCAGCTCGTCCCACACGTCCGCCCCACGACCGGAGGGGCGCAGCCGGGTGAGCCGTAACTGCGCGTCGAACCTGTCCGCGATGGCCTTGAAATCGTCGAGTTGGCTGATGTTCTGGCTCGTGCAGACGACCGAGATCTTGAAGCCCGTGAAACCGGCGTCGTACATGTTCTGCATGGCCTTCAGCGCCGTGGCGTAGGAGCCGGGACCACGCACATGGTCGTTGACCTCAGCCGTCGCGCCGTCCAGCGAGATCTGCACGTCAACGTAGTCGCTGGCGACGAGTCGCCGGGCGACCTCCGGAGAGATCTTCACGCCGTTGGTGGAGAACTTGACTCCGACATGGTGGGCAGACGCGTAATCGACCAGTTCCCAGAAATCGGGCCGCACGGTCGGCTCGCCGCCGCCGATGTTGACGTAGAAAACCTGCATCCGCTCGAACTCGTCGATGACGGCTTTCGCCTCCGCGGTCGTCAGCTCGCGGGGATCGCGGCGCCCCGAACTGGAGAGGCAGTGAACGCAGGAGAGGTTACAGGCGTAGGTGAGTTCCCAGGTGAGACAGATCGGGGCGTCGAGGCCGTATTCGAAGAGGTCGACGAGACGTTCGGTCTTACGCGGAGTGTCGGCGGGAGCGAGAACGAAGGGAGACGTGTGAGGTGCATCGA
This sequence comes from Cryobacterium sp., assembly GCF_025463825.1. Classification (GTDB taxonomy): domain Bacteria; phylum Actinomycetota; class Actinomycetes; order Actinomycetales; family Microbacteriaceae; genus Cryobacterium. The sequence goes on along the minus strand of NZ_JAODBG010000073.1, from coordinate 12,699 downwards.
GCAGTGTCATGAGGCCCTTTCGACGACCATGGACGATGTCGCGAGCGTGCCGAGGGCGCGCTGGTATCGAGGGAGATCGGAATCGGCGATGCCGACGGCCGTGCATGCCGCACGGGCGGTAGGAGATTCCGCGAGGGTTCTCACCACGGCGAGAAGCGTCGTGTCTTTCAGGAACGAGAGCTTGCGGGTGCCGAAGTGGTACAGGAGCGCGCCGAATGGTTCAGGACGAACGGACACCTGCGGATGAAGATCCCATCCGCGATCGAGATCCAGGTCGGGCATGTCGGTGCTCTAGTAGACGCCGCACATGCCGTCAATCGAGATCTCCTCGACCAGGGTGTCTTCCTGAATCGGAGGCGCCACAACCGGAATTGGGACGGCGACGGTGGTTGACTGTTCTGTGGCACCCATGAGGGTCCTCCTCGTGCTAGAAATCGACTACAGCGGCAATGTCTATTACAGATGGAGACTAATGGCACCCAGTGCCAAAGGGAAGGGGTGAAACGGAATGGTTGCGTTGAGCACCTCAACCGATCCAGCCGGGCAGCCCGCCGCCCGACAGGGCCGACAACCGTCGACAACGCAGGCGGAACTCAGCCATATAGCGCTGGAACTGTTCAAGGAGCAGGGTTTCGAGAACACGACGGTGGATGCCGTCGCGAGCGCGGCCGGCATCGGGCGCCGCACCCTCTTCCGGTACTTCCCGTCCAAGAACGACCTCCCGTGGGGCGACTTCGACTCCGAGCTCGATCAGATGCGTGACCATCTCGCCACGTTACCGGAGGGCACGCCTCTCGTTCAGGCGCTCACCGCTGCCGTCATCGAGTTCAATCGATTCCCGGCTGCGGAAATCCCGGTGCATCGCGAGCGCATGTATCTGCTGCTCAACGTCCCGGCTCTTGTCGCCCACTCGACCCTGCGTTATGCGGCCTGGCGCCAGGTGGTCGCTGAATTCGCCGCGGCGCGACTTCAGGTTCCGCTGGGCGGTATCGCGCCGCAAACCATTGCGTGGGCATTCCTGGGCGCCTCACTAGCCGCTTACGAGCAATGGCTCGAGCATGAAGACGCCGACCTTCTCGATCTGCTCGATGCCGCCTTCGTCGAGATGAAGACCCTCTTCGCCGGCACCGAGGGTGAATCGCACTCCACGTGAGCTACGACGTCATAGTGGTGGGGGCCGGTGCGGCTGGCGCGCCCCTCGCTGCGCGACTGAGCGAGGATGCGCAGCGCACGGTTCTGTTGTTGGAAGCCGGCCCGGTTCCGGAGAGCACGGGAGAGTTTCCGCCGGAACTGCTGGACGCGGGGACTGTACGCGGGGCCATGCCCGGGCATCCCGAGAATTGGTCATTCACCGGTCGACTGACACCAGCACTGCCGTATTCCATAGCCCGCGGTCGTATTCTCGGTGGGTCCTCAGCGATCAATGGGGCGTATTTCATCCGCGCGCGCAAACAGGATTTCGATCGGTGGTCCGCGAACGGCAACGACGAATGGGCGTGGGAGCGCGTTCTGCCCGTGTTCCGGAAACTCGAGACCGACGTCGATTTCGGCGCCAGCGCGACACACGGCGGATCGGGCCCGATGACGATCTCGCGGCCACAGCAGGATGATCCGGCCACGGTCGCTTTCGTCGCTGCCGCTGCTGAACTGGGCTTCTCGGCCGAGCCCGACAAGAACGACCAGGGCCCAGCCGGGTACGGGCCGGTGCCTATGAACGCCGTCGATGGTGTGCGGCTGAATACCGGGATCACCTACCTCAACCCGGTGCGCTGGCGCGACAACCTCACCGTGCAGGGCGGCAGTTACGTGCGCCGAATCCTGTTCGACGGCCGTCGCGCGATGGGGGTCGAAATCGAGCGGGCCGGAGTCATTTCAATCATCGAAGGCAGCGAGATCGTGCTGTCTGCCGGTGGCGTGAAGACGCCGCATCTGCTGCTCGTATCGGGTGTCGGGCCACGCGCGGAGCTCGAGCGGCACGGCATCCCGGTGGTATGCGACCGAGCCGGAGTGGGCGCCGCATTCAGCGACCATCCGGACATCGCCGTCAGCTGGCAGCCCCGGCGCCGCATCGTCGACTACTCGACGAGCCAGTCCATGGCCGCGTGCCTCAATTTCACGGCCGAGGCCTCGACCGTCGAGGGTGACCTCGAGATTCTGCCGATGATCAAGCCGATGGGCTATCTGTTGACCGGCAGCGCGCACGGGGTAATGAATGGAGCGCAAAAATTCCTGCGACATCCGTTGCGCTCGCTGCATGCGATGAGAGGCGTCTCGCTACGCCGGTTCGCGCAACAAGTGAATCACCAGGGCGACCTCGCGTTCCTCGTCGCCCTGCAGGCCGAAACCTCGCGGGGACACATCACGCTCACCTCCGCCGACCCGGCCGTGCAACCACGGATCGACTACAACTATCTCTCGACCGAGAGCGATCGGCGACGCATGCGCGAAGCCATCCGCACGTCGGTGCGACTGCTCCGCACGGATGCCTTCACACCGCTGTTTCGGAAATTGACCGAACTCAACGACCCTGTGCTGGAGAGCGATGACGCGCTCGACGGGTGGATGCTCGCGCACCTCGGTACGGCGATCCACCTCTGCGGCAGCGCGCAATTCGGTGCCGTCGACGATCCGGCTGCGGTCGTGGATCAATACGGTCGCGTGCACGGGCTACAGGGTCTCCGTGTCGCCGACACCTCGATTCTGCCCACAGCCCCGACCAGGGGACCGGCGGCAACGGCCGTGCTCATCGGTGAACTGATCGCAAGCTTCATCCGACGCGGCGACTGAGTTCCTGTTCCACGCATAACTCCTGCAATTTTCTTCAGAGTCGGGCGGGGAACCGCGAAATCATGCGGTGCAGGTCGACGACCGCGCCCGAATCGCAGGAGTTAGGAATAGGGGGCTCGGGTCCTTGCCGTGCGGTCGGGTCTGGGGTCAAATCGGTTACAACGGTGCGGGAAAGTCGGACGACGACGTCGGGAGCTGCTCATGACGGTAAAAGGCACACAGGATGCGTCGAAAGCGTCCAGCCGCGGCGGCGTGGACCTGCGCCGGGCGTCGGCGTCGTCGGGTGTGCTGGTGAAGCATCCGGACAAGATCCGAAACATCGCCCTCGTCGGCCGGTCTGGCGCCGGCAAGACCCTGCTCGCCGAAGCCCTGCTCGCCGCCACCGGGGTGATCAACCGGATGGGCACGATCGTGGGCGGCAGCACGGTGAGCGACTCCGACCCGTCCGAGATCCACCAACAACGCTCCGTGGCGCTCTCGGTGCTGCCGCTGGCGGTGGGCGACGTGAAGGTGAACCTGCTCGACACCCCGGGCTACGCCGATTTTGTCGGCGACCTGCGCGCCGGGTTGCGGGCGGCGGATGCGGCGCTGTTCGTGGTCTCGGCCGTTGACGGGGTGGATGCGGCCACGACCGCCCTGTGGGCGGAGTGCGAGCGGGTGGGGATGCCGCGGGCCGTGGTGATCAGCCGGATCGATCATCCGCGGGCCGCGTACGAGGCGGTGCTGGCCGCCTGTCAGGAGAATTTCGGCGCGTCGGTGCTGCCGCTGTACGTGCCGGTCCGCAGCGACGGGGCCATCACCGGGCTGCTCGGGGTGCTCTCCGGAACGGTGTCGGACTACAGCGCGGACGCCCAGCACCCCGTCCGGCGGCCGGCGACCGAGACCGAACGGGCCGGCTTGGAACCCGCCCGGGGCACCCTGATCGAGGGGATCATCGCCGAGAGCGAAGACGAATCCCTGATGGACCGCTACCTCGGCGGTGAGGAGATGGCCCTGCAGACCCTCATCGCCGACCTGGAGATCGCCGTGGTGCGCGGTTTCTTCTACCCGGTGCTGGCGACATCCGCCGAGACCGGGGTGGGCACCGCGGAGCTGCTCGAGATGTTCACCGGCGCGTTTCCGTCCCCGCTGGAGCGGGCCCTGCCCCGGGTGACCGACCTGGCCGGCACACCGGTGCGGGTGGCCTGTGACCCGGATGGGCCGTTGGTGGGTGAGGTGGTGCGCACCACCATCGACTCGTTCCTGGGCCGGGTGTGCCTGGTCCGCCTCTTCTCCGGCACGCTGCGGGAGGACTCCCTGGTGCACATCGCCGGCCATGGTCTCGCCGAGCGCGGCCATGAGGACCACGACAGCGACGAGCGGGTCACCCACCTGCAGTCACCGCTCGGGTCGACCTTGATGCCGGTGGCGCTCTGTGTGGCGGGGGACATCTGCGCGCTCACCCGGCTGACCGACGCCGAGACCGGCGACACCGTGTCGGACCGGGAGAAGCCGCTTCTGATCGAAGCGTGGGAGATGCCGGAGCCGCTGATGCCGGTGGCGGTGCAGGGGGCGGCGCGCAGCGACGAGGACGCGATCGCGAAGAACCTCGGCAAGGTCGCGGCCGTCGACCCGACCCTGCGGGTGGAGCGCAATCCCGAGACCAATCAGCTGGTGCTCTGGTGCATGGGGGAGGCGCACGCCGAGGTGGTGCTCGACCGGTTGCGCGGGCAGGGCGTGAAGCTGGAGACCGTCGACGTGATCACCCCGTTGCGGGAAACCTTCGCCGCGCCCGCCGTTGCCCGCGGCCGGTACGTCAAGCAGTCCGGCGGCCACGGCCAGTATGCGATCTGTGACATCGAGGTCGAACCGCGGGGCCGTGGGGCCGGGTTCGAATTCGTGAACAAGATCGTCGGCGGAGTGGTGCCCGGGCACTACATCGGCTCGGTGGAGAAGGGCGTGCGGGCGCAGATGCAGCGGGGCGTCTCGGCCGGGTTCCCGGTGGTGGACATCCGGGTGGCCCTGGTGGGCGGCAAGACGCACGGCGTCGATTCGTCGGATGCGGCGTTTCAGGCCGCCGGGGCGCTGGCGTTGCGGGAGGCCGCCGCGACGACCCGCATCCAGCTGCTCGAACCCGTCTCGGCGGTGACGATCAGCGTGCCGGATGCCTTCGTCGGCCCGGTGATGACCGACCTGTCGACCCGCCGGGGACACACCACCGGCACGACGTCGGTGGGCGAGGATCGCACCGAGATCACCGCCGAAATCCCGGATGCCGAGCTGCTCCGGTACGCAATCGAGCTGCGGGCCCTGACCGCGGGAAGCGGCATGTTCTCACGCAGCTACCTGCGCCACGACCCGGTGCCGTCCAGTCTGGTGCCTGCGGCTGTCAACGCGTGACCGGCCGCCGCGCCCTCGCCGCGCTGGCCTGTGCCGGAGTTGCGCGGGTGTGGCGCCGTTACGCGGGTGGCGCGCCACCAGCGCAACGGCGTGTGACCCGCGTAACGCAGGTAGCGCGATTGGAGAGGTGGGGCCGCGATCTCGGCGTGGTGGGCCGCTGGCACGAGGAAGTGCCCGGCCAAATCATACGAGCCATTGCCGTTGCGGGGTGGCGCCGGCGGATGCGCATCCGGAGCGCACCGCGCGGTGATCTCGAGGGGGACGCCGCCCACCACGAGCGCGGAAGGGTGGTGTATTCCACCAGGGCGACGTCGGGGGCGTTGCCGGCCCGGGAAGCGGTCAGGAGCTTGGCGGAGGAGTCGTTGCCGCCGCCGGCATCCGTGTACTTCCCCTGGACGTCGGGGTTCGCCGCGTTCCAGACGTCGACTACGCTCTGGGACTCGGCGCTCCAGGCCCAGTAGTTGAGGGTGATCGGGCCGTCTGATGCGGCGTTCTGTCCGCAACCGGTGAGGGCGACGAGCGTGAGTGCCGCCGTGCTCAGGGCGAGGGCTGGTCGTAAGCGCATCAAAATCTCCTTTGATCGAGCGTGAGTACTGTCGGTGGATCGACCGGGATAGCATGCCCCGAACGGGGCCGGCGAAATCTCACTCGAGCCGGGCGCCTCCTTCCGTACCCCGACAGCGGTGTTCGTCTGGAGCGATGCCGGCCTAGACCAGATCTCCCACCGACTCCATTCGTCGCTCCGGTCCCGGCCCGGGCACCCCCGCCGGCCCCGGCCAGTCACCCTCAACACCTGGGAGGCGGTGTACTTCCACCACGACCTCGGCCGGCTGGAACGGCTGGCGGCAGTGGCAACCGCTGTCGGCGTCGAGCGGTTCGTGCTCGATGACGGCTGGTTCCGGGCCCGCCGGTCGGATACCGCCGGGCTCGGCGACTGGACCGTGGACGCGCAGGTGTGGCCGGACGGGCTGCATCCGCTGCTGCGCGCCGTCGAGCGGTACGGAATGGAGTTCGGCCTGTGGTTCGAGCCCGAGATGGTCAGCCTGGATTCCGACCTGGCGCGTGAGCACCCAGACTGGCTGCTGGGCCCCGACGACGGGGGTGTGCGCTCCTGGCGTAACCAGTACGTCCTCGACGTGTCCAATCCGCAGGTGTTCGAATACCTCTTCACGGCGATCTCGACCCTGGTCTCCGAGTACCGGCTGGGTTACATCAAGTGGGATCAGAACCGCGACCTGATCGAGGCCGTCTCCGGCGGCCGGGCGCACCTGCACCGGTACACGGAGGCGGTGTACGCGTTGCTGGATGCCCTCCGGGCGCGGCATCCGGACCTGGAGATCGAGGCCTGCGCCTCCGGCGGGGCCCGCGTCGACCTGGGGATCCTTGAACGCACCGACCGGGTATGGGCGTCGGACACCAACGACCCGTTCGAACGCCTGGAGATCCAGCGCTGGACCGGCCTGATCCTGCCGCCGGAACTGATCGGCGCGCACGTGGGACCGCCGGTGGCGCACACCACCCGGCGGGCCAGCGACCTCGGCTTTCGCATCGCGGCGGCGCTGTTCGCCTCCGCCGGCATCGAGTGGGACATCACGGACTGCACCCCGACCGAGCTGGACGAACTCCGCGACGCGTTCCAGGCCTACAAGCGGCTCCGCGCGGTGCTCCACACCGGCCGGACCTTCCACCTCGACAACGGTGACCCGGGTCTGCGCATCAGCTCGGTGATCTCCACGGACCGCGGCACGGCAGTGGTGCGCGTGGCCCGCGTCGCCACGGGAGGGCGCGCCCTTCCTGCCCCGCTGCGGATTCCCGGGCTGACCCCGGATGCGCTCTACGAGCTCAGGCCGGTACCGGAGCTGCGAGCGCCACGGACCCTGGACGTGACACCGCCGGCCTGGCTGGAACGCGGTTCGGTGCGCCTTCCCGGCTCGACGCTGGCCACGCTCGGGGTGCGGTTGCCGCAGCTCGGCCCCGGCCAGGCGCTGGTCTTCGAGGCCGTGGTCTGCTGAGGCCGGGCGCGCGCGCCGATCGCAAGTGGCCGTGGTTCTGACCTCGGGGATGCGCAGGCGTGCTCCCCGCCGGATGCGCGCGGGAGGCCACGCGGGTACGGCGCCGGTACGCGGGTGGCGCGCCACCCGCGCAACGGCGCCTTGCCCGCGCAACACGGAAAACGGAGGTCAGGCGGACCCCGTCGGCGACGCTCAGCCCGCCGGTCAGCCTGCGTCGGGGCGCGGTGCCACTCGGGAACGGCGGGCGGCGACCTCCGCGCCGGCGTGGGCCGGCATCCGCCAGGCTTCGATCGCCGGCACCAGGAGGAGGACCGCGAGCACGCCGAACGCCCAGCGGTAGCCCAGTTCCCCCATCGCCGGGTCGACCAGCGCCGCGCCCGCGGTCGTGGCGCGCACGATGAGCGCGGCCACGGCGATTCCGAGCCCAACGGCCACCTGCTGCAGGGTGGAGGCGAGGGTGTTCGCGGCCGAGGTCATCGGCGCCGGCACGTCAGCGAATTGCACGGAGTTGTAGCCGCTGAACCCGATCGAGCGGAACACGCCGCTCGCGAAGAGCAGCACCGCGATCACGGCGATCGGCGTGCCCGGTTCGATGAACGTGCACAGGACGAACACCACCGCACCGCAGAGGTTGCTGCCCACGATCACCGCGCGGAAGCCGAACCGGCGGATCAGCGGGCTCGTCGCCGGTTTGATCGCGACATTGCCGAGGAACACGGCCATCACGAGCAGCCCGGCCTGCGATGCGCTCCAGCCGAACCCGGTTTGGAAGAGCAGCACGAACAGGAACGGGGCTGCGCCGATCAGCAACCGGTAGACACCGCCACCGACGTTGCCCACCCGGAACGTGGGGATCGCCAGCGCGGACAGGTCGAGCAGCGGATGCGCCGCCCGCCGCAACCGCAGCACCGCGGCCGCCCCCACCGTGGCCGAGCCCGCGAGCAGGCCCCCGGCCAGCCACCAGTTGGTCGGGCTCATGCCGATCTGCTCCATGCCGAGCACGAGCGCGGCAAGGGTGACGCCCACCAGGGCGAAGCCGGCCCAGTCCAGTTGGTGCCGGTGCACAGGGTCGGTGACCGGCACCACGCGCAGCGCCACGACGAACGCGAGAACGCCGATCGGGATGTTGACGAGGAAGATCCACTGCCAGCCGACGGTGTCGGCGATGACCCCGCCGAGCACGGGCGCGAGCACCGGTGCCAACAGGGCCGGCCAGGTGAGGTAGGCCATGGCGTCCAGCAGGTCGCGCTTCTCGACGGCGCGGAGCACGGCCAGCCGGCCGACCGGCACCATCATGGCGCCGCCCACGCCCTGCAGCACTCGCATGGCCACCAGCATCGGCAGCGAGGTGCTCAGTGCGCAGAGGGCGGACGCCACGGTGAAAAGCACGATCGCCAGCGCGAAGATGCGGCGGGTGCCGAACCGGTCGGCCAGCCATCCGCTGACCGGAACGCCCACGGCCAGGGTGAGGAGGTAGGCCGTCATGGCGATGTTGATGTCGACCGCGTTGACGCCGAGGTCGCGCGCCATCGCCGGGGCGGCGGTCTGGATGATCGTGCCGTCGAGGACCTCCATGAAGAAGGTGCCGGCAACGAGCAGGGCCAGGGGCCGGTTGAGGGTCGCCGATCGGGTCATGGATTCATTCTGCACGGGCGGCGGGGCCCGCTGCGCCACCGGAAGTCGTCTTGGCTCTCGGTTGCGCGGGCTACGCGCCGCTGCGCGGGTGGCGCGCCACCCGCGGAACGGCGCCGTGCCCGCGCAACGACGGAACGGCCGGCGAGCGGCCCGCACGGGAGGACAAAGGTCCCGGCCCCCTGCAGAACTTTCAGTGCCCCGGGGGTATCGTCGAAACAATGACGAGTATCGCGGAACCCGAGTCGAAGGCCGCCCAGGACGACCATCGGTTCTTCGGTCAACCTCGGGCGCTGGCCACGATTTTCGGTGTCGAAATGTGGGAGCGCTTCTCGTTCTACGGGATGCAGGGCATCCTGCTGCTCTATTTGTACTACTCGGCGGCCGAGGGCGGCCTCGATATTCCGCAGGCCACGGCGGCGGGTATCGTCGGTGCGTACGGCGGCGGGGTGTACCTCTCCACGATCCTGGGCGCCTGGATCGCCGACCGGCTGGCGGGCTCAGAACGGGTGCTCTTCGTCAGCGCGTTCATCATCATGTTCGGCCACATCGCCCTGGCGCTGATCCCGGGTGTCGCCGGCGTGATCGTCGGCCTGATCCTGATCGCGTTCGGCAGCGGAGGTCTCAAGGCCAACGCCACCTCCGTCGTCGGCACGCTGTATCGCAAGGACGATCCCCGCCGCGACGCCGGGTTCTCCCTGTTCTACCTCGGCATCAACCTGGGCGCGTTCTTCGGCCCGATCCTCACCGGCCTGCTCCAGACCACCGTCGGCTTCCACTACGGCTTCGGACTCGCCGCCGTGGGCATGGCGATCGGCCTGATCCAGTACTCGTTCGGAGGCAAACGGCTGCCGGCCGTGTCCCGCGAGATCCCTGACCCGCTGCCGCGCAGCCGGTACCTGCCGTACGGGCTGATCGCGGCCGCATTCATCGTGCTGATCGTGGTGCTGGCGCTCACCGGCGTCATCACCGCAACGAACCTGGTGACCATCGTGATCGGCGTGACGATCGTGGCATCCGTGTCGTACTTCATCGTGATCCTCAGCAACCGGCACATCTCGGCGGTGGAACGGAAGCGCGTGTATGCCTTCATCCCGCTGTTCATCGCGAGTGTGGCGTTCTGGTCGCTCTACCAGCAGCAGTTCACCGTCGTGACGATCTACTCGGACCTGCGGCTGGACCGGGTGCTCTTCGGCTGGGAGATGCCGGTGTCGTGGGTGCAGTCGATCAACCCGGTGTTCATCATCGTGTTGTCGGGCGTTTTCGCCGCGATCTGGAGCAAATGGGGAGCCCGCCAGCCGTCCACACCCGTGAAGTTCGCCTTCGGCACCGCGATCATGGGCCTGGCGTTCCTGCTCTTCCTGCCCTTCGCCGGCGGAGCGGCGAACTCCACCCCGCTGCTGGCGATGATCGGCATCCTGTTGATCTTCACCGTCGCTGAGCTACTGCTGTCCCCGGTGGGCTTGTCGGTGTCCACGAAGCTCGCTCCCGAGCTGTTCAAGACCCAGATGGTCGCGCTGTTCTTCCTGTCGGTCGCTCTCGGAACCGCCATTTCGGGCCTGCTGGCCGAGTGGTACGCGGTCGCCCCCGAACAGCTGTACTTCGGGGTGCTCGGCGGAATCGCCATCCTGCTCGGCGTCATCCTGGCGCTGTTCACCCGGCCGATCCTGCGGCTGATGAGCGGGGTTCGCTAGCGCGACGCCGCTGCCCGACAGCGGTGACCGACAGAATGGGTGCATGACCGCTGCCGCCGCCGTACTGCACACCCTTGTCACCGCCGTGGATGCCGAGAAGCTCGGCGCCTATGGCGTGCACGTGCTCGTCGGGACGGATGAGGCACAGCACCGCTGGCGCAGCGACGACCGCGAGAACCTCTACTCGGTCTCGAAGGGTGTGTGCGCGCTGGCGGCCGGGCTGGCCGTCGACGAGCACCTCATCGCCCTCGACACCACCGTCGCCGAGGCCCTGCCCGGCCTGGAGCTCGGCGCCGGCGTGGCCGCGGTGACGCTGCGCGACCTGCTCACCATGGCCAGTGGCATCGACTTCCGGTGGTTCGCCGACGAGCCGGCGCCCTGGCCGGACCTGGCCCAGGAGATGCTCCGCCGGCCCAGCCGCGGTGCGGGCAGCCACTTCCAATACTCCGACGCCAGCACCTACGTGGCCATGCGGATGCTCGGGGCGGTGGTCGGCGATGTGCGCGACTGGCTGCTGCCGCGGCTCTTCGCACCGCTGGCCATCCAGAACCCGCAGTGGCACCGGTGCCCGCTCGGTCACATCGTCGGGGGCAGCGGTCTCGAGCTGCGCACCGCAGAACTCGCCCGCATCGGCCGGCTCCTCCGCGACCGCGGCCGGTGGGAGGGCCGGCAGCTGGTGAGCGCGGCCTGGGTCGACGGGATGCACACCGGCTGGGCCGGCACCGGCGGCGACGCCCCCTTCGACCGGTACGGTTTGGCCGTCTGGGCCGGCCCAGAGCAGGCGTGGCGGCTCGACGGCCGATACGGCCAGTACGTTCTCGTCGACACCGAGCGGGACGCGGTGATCACCATCACCGCGCACGAGGAGGGCAACGACCACCGCCTCGCCGAGCTCGCCTGCGCCGCCCTGCGGGAGTGATGTCGGATCCGGGCCCCGCACGGGTGCGACAGCTGGCGCGCAACCGAGTTATTCTCCCTTGACCAGCAGGTTCTCTCCCGCCCTTGTCCAGCCATCCTCGCCCGGCATGTTGTCGCTCACGACCATGACCTCGTAGCTTCCTGAGCTTGTCGTCATCATGCTGGAACCGCAGGAGCTCACCCAGTTGGTCTCGCTCTCGTAGGCGAGCACGCACACGGGGGACTCGGCGCCCTCGGCCAGGTACAGCCGCCAGCCGCCGACCTCGTCCACGAACGGCATCGTGGTCGGCTCCATGGTCTGCGTGGCGTAGTCCGGCAGGTCGACCGGCGGGGCGTCCTCCGCGGACGGCTCGCGGTCCAGGTCGGAGTAGCCGCTGCCCGAGATGCACCCCGGAAGAAAGACCAACCTAGCGGACGGTCCGCCCCACTCGAAGGGTCAACGGATGCGGATGGCGCGGCGCGCGGGACAGGCGCCGTTACGCGGGTGGCGCGCCTCCCGCGCAGCGGCGTGGAACCCGCGTAGCTCGGTGCGCGGGTGTCGCGCCGATACGCGGGTGGCGCGGCCGGGTGGCATTTTCCCCGCGCAGCGGCGTGGAACCCACGTAGCTCGGTGCGCGGGTCAGGCGCCGGTACGCGGGTGGCGCGCGTCCCGCGCAGCGGCGTGGAGCCCACGTGGCGCGGTGCGCGGGTGTCGCGCCGGTGCGCGGGTGGCGCGGCCGGGTGGCGTTTTCCCCGCGCAGCGGCGTGGAACCCGCGTAGCTGCCGCGGAGCGGCGTCATCGAACACTCGTCCCTGAATGCCATGACGCCAGGAGGGGGCACCAAAGACGCTGATCAGGGCGCGCCCGGTTCGTGCAGCACGCTCGACGGGCGCCGCCCAGCAGAGCAGAATGGCAACATTTGACGAAGGGAACCGCTGTGGCCGCGAAGAGCAAGACCACCAAGAAACCCGCTCCCGGCTGGAGCGATGAATCGAGCAACCAACTCAAGGTCACCCGCGGGTTCGTCCTCGGCACTGTCAACTCCGGCTCCACGCCCGGCTTCACCGGCACTAAAGCGGATGCGGAAGCCGCCGCGCCCGCCACCGAGGCCGAGCTCTCGCACCAGCAGGAGATGCTTTTCGCCAACAGCCGGAAGGGCGACACCCGCAAGGTGCTGCTCATCCTGCAGGGCATGGACACCTCGGGCAAGGGCGGCATCGTGCGCCACGTCGTGGGCGCGGTAGACCCGCAGGGCGTGAGCCACGTAGCGTTCAAAGCGCCCACCAAGGCCGAGCTA
>NZ_JAODBG010000026.1 GCF_025463825.1 Cryobacterium sp. | reverse complement strand
TCGTTCACTTCCCGTGAGATCGACCGGCCAGGAGAATTCGCCTAGTGGCCTATGGCGCCAGCTTGGAAAGTTGGTTGGGTGCAAGCCCTCGGGGGTTCGAATCCCCCATTCTCCGCCAGTTAAAAATTGCTTCTGATCTGGCTTTTTATACTCTTTAACGAGGACGCATTCCTCTTCATGTACTGAAATATGTGCTAAGCCGATCGAGATGCTCCGCAAAGCGGTTTACTGCGGCTTTCTGCATCGTCGGGGTGACGTGGCTGTAGATGTTCATCGTCGTGGTGATCGTGGAGTGCCCCAGCCGTTCCTGCACGACCTTGGGGTGCTCGCCGAGTTCGAGCAGGAGGGTCGCGTGCGTGTGCCGTAGGCCCTTGAGGGTGACCCGTGGCAGTCCATCGATGGCCGCCTGAGCCCGTTCGACACGGAACGTCCACCGCCGGCCAACCTCATTTGGGGAGCGGATCGCGCCTGCGTCGTTGCCGAACACGTAGGCATCTGCGCGGGCAAGGTCGAGTGAGATCGCGCCACGTTGTGCTTTGAAGGCCTTGAGGATTCCGACCGTCTCGGGGTCCAAGTCGAGCACGCGCGCGGACCCCGTCTTAGTGGATTTCGTCAGGTTGCGGACGGTCACGTCAGCGGCGCGCCTGATACTCAACCTGCCGGTCGCGGTATTCAGGTCGCTCCAGCGCAGCGCGAGTGCTTCGCTGCGCCTCATCCCCGTGTAGGCAATGGTGCGCCACAGTGGGAAGAGGTCGTCTCTGAGCACGTCACGGTTCCATGTGAGGAAGGCGTGGAGTTCGCCGCCTGTCCAGGTCTTGATCTCGGGGCGCTGGGCACGGATCTGGGAACCTGTTGGAGCATTGACCGTGCGCTTCTTCTTGGCCGGGTTCATGGCGATCAGACCATCATCAACCGCCGCATCGAGTAGGGCGCCGAGCACGACGTGCACCTTGTTTACGCTGTTTGCCGAGAGGGGCTCCCCAAGGCCGGTCGTGTCCCGTCGACCCGACTTCTCAAGCTCGCGGTAGTGAGCTGCGATCCGGGTCGCGGTGAGCTTGTCCAGCCGGATGTTGCCGATGGCCGGGCTGATATGGTTGCGGATTATTTTGCGGTAGCCCTGAATCGTGGAGTTCTGCAGCCGGAGCCCGGTGACCCAGTGGTTCGCATATTCCGTGATCGTAGGCACCTTTCCCTGGAATTTTTCGTTCTGCACTTTCCTCTTCAGCGCTTCGGCGAGCCCCGATTGTGCGGCTTCGAGGCTCTTGAAGCCGCCACGGGTGATGCGCGTCTCGCCTAGTTCAGGCTTCTCCGGATCTTTGAGCGCATAGATCTGGAACTTCCAACGCTGTCCCGCCTTCGTGGCGTAGTCGGCCAGCGAACCCGCATGCCGTGACCGGGAGCGCCGCGTCTTGTTCGCCTTGTGCTGCGCGGAGTCACTCCCCATGGGCTCGTTCGCCGGGATGTCGGTCATGTGTCTCACCTTCCCGTCTCTCGTTCTTGGCGTCGGTCGGCGTCTGGTTAGCCGTCGATGGGCACTCCCATTGGGTCGAGTTGGAGCAACCTGTCTCGGATGAACGCGAGACGCTGCCGCTGTGTGGCGAGCCGTTCCTCATACACTTTCCGCGGAGTGACACCGACATCGCCGCGGTCGTACTGCGCCAACAGATCATCGAAGCGCTTGATATAGGACTGGCAATCGAGCGCCCGCTCATTCCAGTACCGCAGCAGATCTTCTACCGTGAGCTTGAGGCTGCCCTGGAACCATGCCTGGAGTTCCTCGGGCGTGTACTGGCCCTCCGGCACTCCGGACGGGGCTGGGCCGTCTTCGGGTGGGGTGAGCAGGGCGGCCGGGGTGGTCCCCAGAGCGTAGGCGAAGACAGTGAGGTCATCCACGTCCACGCGGCGGTCACCGTTCTCGATCTTGCTCAGCGCCGAAGGCGAGATGACTCGGCCCGTCGCCTTGATCCGTGCCGCTAGCTCCCGCAGGTCGACGCCAGTACTTTGGCGCAACTTGCGGAGGTTCGCCGCGACATGTTCATTTGTGTGTCCCGCGGGATTCCCGCGCTTTCGCTCCTCCATGTAAGAAACATACACCGTCATTCTTGACACATCAAGCGCGATCATGTAAATTCACCTATTATCATTTCTCGCCTGTCCAAGGAACGAGGTGCGCGATATGAGAACCGCAACGGTGACGATCGAGAAGCTGCGCGAGTCACGGAGCGTGGTCATCACGCGAACCGAGGCGGCGCAGGCGCTCGGTGTCGATCCCCGCACCGTCACGGCAGGCGTCGAGAACCATACGATCCCCTCGGTCAGGCTCGGCCGCCGCGTGCTGATTCCGCGCGAGAAGTTCCTGCGCCTGTTCGACCCCGACCCCGAGTGACCCGCAGAGCGCGTCTCGTCGAGTCACGCTAACCGGGAGCGCCGTCCGGCTATTTCTCGGTTAGTTGCTCTAAAGTAGAAGATCGAGACGATATTGGGAGGGTGTGATGGCCGAGTACGTCGAGCGCCTGTGGCACCCTGAGGATGCGGGCGGCCTGAGCCGAAAGGACCGCGCGCCCGGCCGCTACCTGGCGTATGTGCCGGACGAGCTAGGCCGCCGACTCCCAACCCTGGGCGCGGGCGCACAGGCTGCTGCGGAAGACGCGTTGGCGGTGCTCGCACGGGCGGACGAGCGGATCGGGACGCGGGGTCGCTACCTGAACCATCTGCTCATCCGGTCGGAGTCGATCTCGTCGTCGTGGATCGAGGGCAATCGCATCACCCCGAAGAAGCTGGCGATCGCGGAGCTGCTTCACCACGGCCCCCGTACCGCACTGGACGTGGTGGCGAACGTGCGGGCGACCGAGGCGGCGATCGCCGACCTCGCCGATCACGGCCGGCCGATCACGACCTCGGACATCGTGGATCTCCAGCACGTCATCGAGCCGCGCCTTCAGCGCGGGCTGCGAGAGGAGCAGAACTGGGTCGGCGGTGCCGGCTGGAGTCCGCTGCGGTCGGCGTTCGTGCCGCCGCCGGAGGGCGAGGTGCCCCGCCTGATGGTCGACCTCGCCCGGTTCGTCACCGATACGAGCGGGAACCCGGTGGTGCGGGCGGCGATTGTCCACGCGCAATTCGAGACGATTCACCCGTTTATCGACGGCAACGGTCGCACCGGGCGCGCCCTCATCCACACCGTCCTGCGCCGCGCCGACGCATTGCGCAACACGCTTATCCCGATCAGCACCGTCTTCGCCGGCGACACGGACTCATACCTTGCCGGGCTGACCAGCTACCGCGCGGACCCGCCGAGGCTGGACGAATGGGTGATCGGCTTCGCCCAGGCCGCCGAACTCGCCGCCGGCAACGCCGTGCGACTCTCCGAGGACATCGCCGCACTGGACGACCAGGTGCGGGACGAGCTGGTGCGCTTCCGCCGCGACCGTGGCCTGAGCCCGGCGGTTCCGCGCCGGGACGCGGTGGTGCTGCGTATCCTCGATACCCTCGCCTCCGATCCGGTGCTGACGGCAGAGTCCGTTACCACGCGCATGGGTGCATCGCCCGCGGCGGCGCATCGCGCCCTGACCGAGCTGGCGGAGGCTGGCATCCTGGGACGCACGAAGGATGAAAAGGGTCGGCTGATCTGCTGGACCGCCGACCGGCACCTGGCCCTGGTCGCCCTCACGGAGCGCAGCAACCGCGTCGGCGGCGGCGACACCCCGGGACGCAAGTCGAGGCTCGGCCCTGCCCTTCCCGAACCCAGCCGCTTCGGTGCCGCGCGGTCGGGCCCTACTGCACACGGGGACGGGCGCGGCCTGTAGCGCTACAGGCCCCGCCGGCGCTCGGACGGGACCGTTCCGTGGTCGGGCGGGAGGCGCGTGAAGTCGTGGAGGCCGGCGGCGCGGGCCTGATGCTCGGCCACGGCACGCTCGGCGGCTTCGTGCTGCGCGGCCTCCTTCTCGGCGCGAGCGCGGACCAGCTGCGCGGCCTCAGTAATGGGCAGGTCTTCGATCGCCGCGAGGTCATGCCGGGCTGCCTCAGCGTGGTTGCGCCAGCGCCCGGCCTGCGCCGGGGCGTTACTCGGGGCACGGCCGCCGAACACCCGGCGCTGGAGGCGGGCGCGCTCGTGCAGTTGCCGGGTTCTGAGGCGCTGCCGCTCCTCGCGCACCTCGTACGCCTCCGCGCGCGCCTCGACCACGCGCGGGTCCGCGTCGGCCTCCCGGTGCGCCACCGTCGTGGCCCACGGGACGATGCCCTCGGGCGCCTGCGGGAGGGTGCCCCAGCGCCGCCGCGCGGCCGTCTCAACCGTGCGATGCTCGTCCACGGCCGTCGTCAGGGCGCGGGCGGCGGTGCGCCTGTGGAAACCCGTCGCTGTGCGGAGGGCGTCCTCGGCTTCGCCCATTCGGTTCCGGGCGGCGAGGTACACGGCACCGTCGTGGGCGGCGTGGTCGATGAGCGGGGCGGCGACCTTGGCGCGCACCCGCTCGGCGACCGCCTCGGCCGACTCGAGGATCGCCTGCTGCTCCTCGGCCTCGGCTTGGTGCTCCTGCTGCTGCCGGTCCAACGCGATCGCGGCGCGCTCCCATTCTGCGGCCTGCCGGTCGGCACGCTCAATCTGCTGGGCGAGCCGGGCGCGCTCGGCGTTGACGAGCCGCACCGGGCCGTCAGGGACGAGTCCAGCCACGCCCTCTTGTGCGGCGCGGGTCGCCTCGGTCAGTCCCCGGTCGGCGCGGTCGCGCTCGAGCGCGGCGGTGAACTGCTCGCGGGCGTCGTCCAGGTCCGCGGCGACCACGTGCAGCCGGTTGGCCTCCCGCCCGCGCCTCATCCCGACGTACATCCCGGCCGAGTCGAGCGAGTCGGACAGGATCGTGTGCGACTCCGGCATGGTCGCACCCTGCACACCGTAGGCGGTGGTGGCGTAGGCCAGGTGCGTGTGCTCCGCGACGTACTCCGCCGGGAGCCGCACGGTGCGCTCGTGCTTCCGGCTGGTCCCGACTTCCTTCACCGACACCGTGCCGTCCCCTCCGACGCTCTGCACGCTCCAGGTCTGCCGGTTCGCCACCTGCACGTCACTGTCGTTCTGCCGCGTCTGGATCACGTCACCCGTGCCGATGGCGAGCCCGTCGCTGCCGGTCACGGTGCGCTGGTCGTCGACCATACCGTCGCGCACACGCTCCTCACGGATGCGCGCGTTCAGCTCCCGCGCCTCGTCATTCGTCGCCACCGTGATCGCATCCCCGTGGCAGGCGCTACACGCGATCGCCTCCTGTACAACGCCGGTACTCCCGTGCAGCACCACGAGGCCGAGATGGTGCAGGCGGTCGAACAACAGCGCCGCGTGATCGCCCTTCCGGATCTGTACCGTGAGCTCCGCGTACTCCGGGTCGGTAAAGCGGTGCACGGTTGTCATCTCGTAGCTGCGCTCGGAGAGTCGCGCGGCCATGTCGAGCACGCCCCCGCGGCCGACCGCGGGGAGCTGCGCGCGGTCGCCGATGAGCGCGACCGTCGCACCGTGCTCATCCAGGACAGTCAGCAGGGCAAAGGCGGTGTCCTGCTCGAGCATCCCAGCCTCGTCCACCACGATCCGCTCCCCGCGGACCAGGCCCGCCGCTGCGGACGGGCCGCTGTACGTCGCACCCGTTTCCGGGTCGGTGTCACCGGGGGCGAGGCGGGTCCATACGCCGTCGCGGTCCCACCGCCAGCCATGCTCGTGGACGAGCTTCGCCACGGAATCGGTCGGCACGCCGAGTTCGCGAGCGGCAACATCGGCGGCCTTCTTCGTCGGCGTCACGATCCGCGTGGGGCGCCCTTGGTGGGCGGCCGCTTCGATCGCGGCCCCGAGCATTGTGGTCTTGCCCGCGCCGGCCGCGCCCTCGACCACCACGAGCGGATCGGTCGAGGCGACCGCTGCCGCCGCTTGCGCCTGCTCCGGGTAAAGGCCGCGCTCGCGGGCCAGGCGGGTCAGGTTCGGCACATGACGCGCGCCGCCAATCGCACGCGCGGCGAGCATGTCGCGCAGGCGCGTCTCCACGGCGACCACGTGCAGTGTGGTCAGGTGTGCAACATGGTCGGGTTGCACACCGCCGGGTGGCAGCACCGACAGGCAATCCTCTGCGGCGAGTCCGGTCGTGAGCGCAACGAGGTCGTGCAGCTCGGCGGGGGCCGCGTGCACGCCGGCCTCGGTGATGATGCGCGTGACGTGCTCCTGGATCGTGTGCACGGTCCAGGTCGATGCAGCGGCCGCGCAACGGTTCAGAGCGCGCGACGCGACCTGTTGCACGCTCAGGTCATCGAGCGACACTGCCGCACGCACTGGCACGCGCTTCGGGTCCGGCCGGTAGCCGGCTTTCTCCAGCTCGGCGCGCCAGGCGGCCTCGTGTCCGAGCGTCGACGGCATCTTGTGCGGGCGCTCGTGATCCCACGCCATCGCGGTCAACCTGGACGTGACGACCGGACCGGGGTCCTGCCCAGGATGCGTCGCCCGCCACTCGGTCTCGAACCGCGCCAGATTGCGCGCCACCTGCTCACCCCGCTTGCTCATCACCGCGTTGTATGGCACCAGCTCCGCGACCTCCCCGGTGACGGGATCGAGCGTGAGACCGTGCCGGTCGAGGACCGCGGCGAGCTGCGGGTGCGCGGCGATGACTGCCGTCCCCAGTGCTCGGATAGCGCCCTGCTGCCGGAACAGCGCTGCCGTGTCCAACCCACGCCAGGCAGCGGCCGCCCACACCCTCGTCCCGATCTGGAAATGAATGTGCCGGTGTGGGTCGCCGGCCCGGGAGGTTTTGTGCACGACGGAGACGCTCTCGAGCTGTTGGACCGGCACGACCTCCTGCTTCCCGCGCGGGCCGACCCGCGTCACCGAATGCTGGCCGAGCCAGCGCCGGATCTCGCCCACCGCATCCTTCTGCGCGGCATCAAGCGCCTCCGACACATCCGGGTGCAGGGCCGCCGCGATGGACAGGGACTTCGGCGCGTTCACGACCATCTCCGCGAAGCGGGGCGACCCCTGCCGACCCTCGCCCGCTCGTCGGGGTGCTCCCATCGGCTCCCCGGTAAGCGGGTTGATCCAGTCGACCCATTGGGCGTACTCGTCCGGGGTCAACGCGCCCTCGCCGATCACCACGCCTCGGCCGTCAACCACGGAGTACTCGGCCAGGGAGACCCCGCCCTCCAGGTAATACTCGTCGGCGCGCGAGCGGTCGGATTCCAGGTAGCGGCGGGCGGCCGTGCCGGAGCCCCGGAAAAGGATCACACCACCCTTCATGGCTTCTCCATGTTTCTTATAGCGCTCTTGCCGTATCTACCACGGTAGCATACGTGCATTCCAAAGAGAACTGGGTGCATAGCATTCGCGCATTCAAAAGAGAACTGGGTGCATAGCATTCGCGCCGGCGCCGACAATTATCAGTGCCGCGCACACTTGACCGTCTCGTTAATACTGCCCCTCGCGAGGGGGACGCCTGGCTGCACTTGATTGACTTTCGTGACCTGTAAGAGTGCGGCGCAGCTGTCGAACAAGCAGCAGCTGTCGGGTTCAGGCCCCATGTGGCGCCATCTGTCGCTCACGGACGTAGCTATGCTGGCGGCATGCGGAACCGAGAAGTGCAGTGCTTTAAGTGACGCTCGTAATGAGCGCGCCTGCCGAAGATTTCAACGCCTACCGCGTCCCGAATCAGGCCGGACTCCGATCGTCGCTGACCACCGGCTCTCGGCGTGTAGTCATGAGCGTGCTGGATGGGCAGAGCCGAGAGGTTGCTTGGGGCCAACCGTGGCAATTCATGTCGGCCGCCTATTGGATCGGTGTCACCGAGGAGTGGCGTTCCGTGAACCCGGTCAGGGAGCGGCCGCACCGTCTAGGCACGACGTTCGCGGAAGAAGTGGTCGCGTGCATGCTCGGTGGACACGGTGTGACCTTCGAGATGAATGTCGGCGCCTTTCACTCGCTTCGGCAGGCAGGTCTGATAGACGATGCAAATGCATCGACGGAAGAACTTTCTGCTGTTCTTCATCAGCCGCTCATCATCGGCGAACGTCTGATCTCCTACCGGTACCCCAATCAGAAGGCTTCCCGCATCGCCGAGGCGCTGGGACGGCTACGAAATGAGCCTGTGCCGGCCGAGGCTCTTGACGCCCGCGACTGGTTGATGACCTTCCGGGGAATCGGGCCGAAGACGGCTAGCTGGATCGTGCGCAATCACTATGACACCGACGATGTAGCCATAATCGACATCCACATACAACGCGCCGGCGTCCAGGCCGGCGTCTTCGACCCGAGCTGGTCGCCGTTGCGTCACTACTGGACGATGGAGAGAGCCTTCTTGGAATGGGCTCGAATCGGCGACGTGCCGGCCGGGGACCTCGACGCTGTCATCTGGATAAAGCAGGCCGCAAATGCTCGTCTCCGCCGTGGCATATCGGGTTAGCTGGCCAACACTCCACTATGATTTCGGCAACGATGAGGTGGAAATGAGCGGTAGTGAAGGGCCCGACTACACGGGATTCGGCGGTATTGGCGGACTCGGAGATTGTTCCGGACTGCGATCGGTCAAGCCCCTCCAAGCGCCGGATGCCGACGTGGTCAGCGGGCTGTCAGTCGACGACGACTTGAACCTCGTATTGCATGACGGTGACCAGCCGGTCATCGCGGTCATGACGAAAGCGGGCGAAGAAGCTGGCGCCATCATTCCCGAGCTGAAGCTCATAGAGTGCCTGCGACTCGGCGTTGCCTTCCACGCCACGGTGAATTCGATCCACGGCGGCCACGTGCTGCTGTCGGTACACGCCGCGTGATAGTCGCCGGTGGCACATACCGAGAACATGTCGCTACCGGCGAGCACTCTGAAGACCTGGGCGGAAGTGGATTTCGGGCCGCGGCGACCCTGCCGACCCCCGACACCATTCTCGTAACCGCCGTCGAGCCCGAGCTCTCCGGGCTGCTCAGCAGTGCGGCGACAACCCTTCAATTTGAAGTCGTAAATGCGGGACGCGACAAAGGCGTCGGCTTCACCTACTTCGCACCATTCGTCGAGCCGGTAGTCCACGGGTCGAACGCGCGGCTGTCCGCAGCGCAGATGGTCGCGGGTGCCGACATTCTCAGCTTCGGGATCATCGAGGGCGGTGAGCGATCATTCGACGCAGAGTCCTTCGTCTACGATCCGCAGACCACCAACGACCCTCGACTCGGATCGGTGATCGACCTCGCGCCCCGCCGGCTGGCCCTCTGCGCCAACGTTCTAGAGACCATGGCTATCGGCGGAGGCACCAGCATCGAGCAGGCCGCGCTGAGTGCTGCTGACGTGCTCGGTGCCGCTTTCGCCGTGACGAAAGCCGGCGCGAGAGGCTGCCTCGTCACCGACGCTTCGACCCGCGAACAACATTGGGTAGGCGCTGTCCCCACGGACACGGTCCGGAAGCTCGGAAGCGGAGACGTTTTCTCCGCAGCATTCGCACATGCGTGGTTCAACGGGGCTACTGCAATGGAAGCGGCCAGGGTCGCGAGTCACGGCACGGCTTGGTGGTGCGGAAGCCCCGCAGACCGCATCCCCGCAGCGATCCTCGCGGGTACCAGTTTTGAAGTTCCGGGCGGGGCGACAGAGCTCGGAAACAACGGTCACCGGCCACGGGTGTATCTCGCAGGGCCGTTTTTCACGTCCGCGGAACGCTGGCTCATCGACCAGTGCCTGTCGTTCCTCAGCCAGGCAGGTGCGGACGTATTCAGCCCGGTCCATGCCGTGGGGTTCGGCGGCCCCGAAGTGGCTTCCAAAGATCTAGAAGGTCTCCGCGCGTCCGACGTCGTGTTCGCGATCCTCGACGGTTGGGACCCGGGGACCCTCTTCGAGACCGGGTGGGCGGTGAACGCCGGCATTCCCATCGTCGCAGTGGGCGCGAACCTCAACCACGTCGGAACGACAATGCTGGCCGGGACCGGCGCAGAACTTCACTCCGACATCACCACGGCGCTCTACCGGGCCATCTGGGTAGGGCTCGGCGCTCCGATTCGATCCTGGAATGGATGACATGCCCGACCCCTCACAGATGTTGCTCCTCTTCTCAGGTGGCCTCGACAGCACCGCCTTGGCTGCTCTGCTCAGGCCGAAGGTGCTGCTGTACGTCGACTACGGCCAGCGGCCCGCCGAAGCCGAACGGACAGCAGCGACGAACATAGCGGCGGCCCTCGACCTTCCGTTGACCACCGTTGCGCTCGGCATCGGAGAATTCGGCTCCGGACTGCTCCACGATGAAGAGTCAGCAGCGTTGGCGACGGCTCCTAGTCCTGAATGGTGGCCGTACAGGAACCAGTTCCTCGGCACGGCCGGAGCGGCCATCGCCCTCCAGCATGAGTGTTCGACGGTTGCACTCGGCACAGTCAAATCGGACGGGACACGGCACCTGGACGGCACACTCGACTTCTACGAGAAGCTCAACGCGCTCGTCAGCGCACAGGAGGGCGGCATAAACGTCGTAGCGCCCGGCATCGACAAAACCACCGAGGAATTGCTCGTGTCGGCGGGGCTCGATGAATCCGTCCTCGGGTGGACGACCTCGTGCCACCGCTCCAACCTTCCGTGCGGCAACTGTCCCGGCTGCTGGAAGCGACAACGAGTGCTCGCCTCCTTGTCCATACCGGGCTACACCTGGAATGCGGTCGGGGAATGACAATGAAGGCATACAGGGTCTCGGTGACACTGGCGTTCACCTTTCACGCTGCGCACGTGCTTCCTTGGCATCTAGGAAAGTGTTCACGCCTCCACGGCCACAGTTACAGAGTCGAAGTCCAGGTAGAAGGACCATTGAACGACAACGGGATCGTCGTCGATTTCGACCAACTCGAAAGCGTGCTGCAAACCGCCGTGTTCGAACCGCTCGACCACACGCTGTTGAACGACACCCTGCCCAACCCGACTGCCGAGCTGATCGGCATACATCTCATGGACGAGGCGGAGCGGCACGGCGTCGTCTTGAAATCCGTTCAGGTGTGGGAAACGCCGAACGCTTCGGCTCTTGTGACTCGCTGATCCTGTTGCCGTCGCTCATCATCACCGAGGTTTTCACTTCTGTTCAAGGCGAAGGGCCCAGCGTCGGCCAGCCGGCCGTCTTCCTCCGTCTCGCCATGTGCAATCTCGCCTGCTCGTGGTGCGACACCCCGTATTCGTGGGATTGGAAGCGTTACGACCGCGATGCCGAGACAAAGCTGATCGACGTCGAGGGACTCGCCGACCGCCTCACCCTCGATCTCCAGGCGACTCGGCTCCTGATCATCACCGGTGGTGAGCCGCTGATCCAGCAACGAGACCTCGCTGCGCTCCTTGAGATCATCCGCGCACGCGTCCCGGATGTGCGGTTCGAAGTCGAGACGAACGGGACGCTTGCGCCAGCGCCGTCGCTCGCCGCGCTGGTCCAGCTGTTCGTCGTGAGTCCGAAGCTGGGGAACTCCGGCCTGAACAGGCGTGTCCGCGTCAAGAACGAGGCGCTCGTCGAGTTCGAGCAGCGGGGATCAGTTCTGAAATTCGTCATCGCGGCGCCCGAAGATGTGACCGAAGCCTCGGCCATCGCCACGGAGGCAGGATTCAGCCCCGAGCGCGTGTGGCTGATGCCCGAAGGGACCGACACCGCGACGATCCTCGCGGGAATGAACCAACTCGCCCCGGTCTGCATCGATCTCGGCTTCAACCTCTCGACCCGGCTTCATGTCCTCCTTTGGGGCGACACCCGCGGTACGTAGTCCTGCTCGCTCAGGCTCCCCGGCGTTCACCGACTCTCCGGAATTCCGTCCCGTTCGTACAGACTCGGAGTTGTTCGGGTCGTCGCATCCGAGGTGACGTTCCACGGCACGGAAACATCCTTGCCTTGGTTCCGCTACCGAGAAATAGCAAGCTGTAGGGTGACCTTAGACACCGGGGGACGCATGAAACTAAACACCATTTCGATCGCTGGATTTAGATTTATTGCTGATCTAAAAGACCTCATCACTGGCTCGCCAACCCTCCTTACCGGGCACAACGACGCGGGAAAGACCGCGATTCTAGACGCGGTGAGTTTTCTGTTGAATGACTACTCACTCACCGAGCGTGACCCCACATACGCATCCGTCGGGGGGCCCGTACCAGCGGTCGGGACACAAGCTCCGCGAGTGAAATGCACCTCGGTCGAGGGTCTCTTCGAGCTGTCGTACGAGGAGCAAGCGCTTCTTGGTCTTCCGGGGACATTGCGGCTGCGGCGAATTGCCGCAAATGGCTCACCAGCGGCCTACGAGTACTTCAGCATGGCGGCAGATAACGAGAAGCTTCAGGGCTACGCGGGGTTGACGAACCCTCAGCTGGAAGAGCTTATTTCTGACCTCGGGTTGGTCAAGAGCGGCGGGGGCAAACCCGCGCTCCTCGCTGTTCTCGACGCGGCGGCCGCGGCCGCGCCCCAGATTGAGCTGTGGATACCCGCACCGGTTGCAGCAATCAAGTCGCTTCCACGGGTTCAACGGTTCAACCCCAGTGGAACTACCGATGCCCAGGACGCAATCCGGTCTGCTCTCCAAGTCGCCTATAAGAAATTCGCGGAAGCTGACAAGTTCAGCGGAAGCATCGCCACGCTGGAAGCTGAGCTTCAAGTCCTACTTGTTGCCGAAGCAGAGTCAATACGATCCCACATCATGTCGCGGTGTGCCGATATTGGCAGTGTCCAGATTCTCCCGTCCGTAAGTATCGCCTCGGGCACAGGTCTAAAGGCAACGCAGATCAGTGTCACAGGCACAGCGGGCGAGGATGTACATCTTGGAGAGGCCGGTGCTGGGCGAGCGCGCCGCGTTTCTCTCGCCGTTTGGGAGTTCACGACAGGCCTGCTGGAAGATGCCGGTGATGTCGTAATCCTCTACGACGAGCCTGATACGCATCTCGACTACGCGCACCAGCGCGAGTTCATGCATCTGGTCCGAAGTCAGTGCGCATTACCCAACGTCAAAATGATGATCGCCACTCATTCGATGAACCTAATCGACGGCATCGACATCTCTGATGTCGTGCACATCAGACACAACGCGGAAAGCCGCACAGTGGCGGAATATCTTGGCGACCATTCGCAGGTAGGACAACATCTCGGCGCCGTCGCCGCGGCGCTTGGGCTTCGCAACACGGTCTTGCTCAACGAGCGCCTATTTGTCGGCGTCGAAGGCGCCACCGAGATCGCGGCGCTCCCGGTGCTGTTCCGTCTTGCGACGGGCCAGCAACTAGAAGCGTGCGGCATCGCGATATGGGCCTGCAACAACAACGAAGGCGCAGTCTCATTCGCGGAATTCTTGGTGTCTCATGGCCGCAACGTGGCCTTCCTCGTCGACAGAGATTCTAAAACGCTGGCGAAGCACGTTTTCTCTGACGCCAAGCTTCTTAACCGTCAACTCGACCCGAACGTCCACGGCCTCTACATTGGCGACCCCAGCGAGATTGAGGATCTTTTCGGGAATGACCTTTGGGTCGATGTTGCCAATAGCGCCTGGTGTCGGACGGACCGGCCCTGGGTCGAGAGCGACATCGAGGCCCACCGCAGCGGTAAATTCAGCCGCGACATCCTGGAGATGTTTCGGACGAAAAGCGAGACCGGCCCAAGCGGTAAGCCTGACATGGTCGGCACTCTCGCTCTTCACCTCAGTCAAGAAGATCAGGTTCCACCCGATCTTCGCGCGATCTTTGCGGAATTGATTGCACGGGCCACTTAGCTCAGGCGGCGCGGCGGGATCGCATCCGCGCGAGGCGCTGGGCGTTCGTCGGTTGAGACCAATGATGCAGCTTCACCGCACGCGAGTACACCATGCCGTGCGCGCGCTCTAGTGCACCGCACCAGCGACACCCGCTCGGTTCTGGCGCAACCTCGTGGCGAACACGTACCAGCAGGATGCGCTCGCTACCGTCGATCCTTGCCGTGGCCGTCCCGTATCTCTCCATGCCCACATAGAACCATGAGCTACTGACATGTGCCCATTGGCCGTAAGCAACGCGGCGAATGTGCCCGTATGCCGGTCCTTCTGCGGACGCTCCCCCGCGAACACGCGGCTCCGCTGATGTTCGACGCCGAGGGGTGTCGCGTATAGGCCGCCCGACAATAAGCCCGGTGACCGCACGTAAAATGCACAAGGTGGCTGTTTCAGAAAGACACACTGCGTCCGCAAAGGCAACCGACGACCCGACCGGCCGTCAAGATGAGTTTGCAGCAACAAAAACGCGCTAAGCGCTGCCCGTTTCATGTGCTAACTCATGTGCTACCGGCCCTGTAGGTCCGTGAATTTGGATGCTGTTATCAACAGGCCAACCACTCGAGATCGTTGATCTTACGCGCTAGAACGAGCCTCCCGGATCCTGGGCGCCCCCGCGCATTGGACAGTTCGAATCCCCCATTCTCCGCCAGATACTGATAAACCCCGGAAAACCCAGGTTTTCCGGGGTTTTTGGGTTGACCGGTGCACGTAAAGGCGGATTTTCTGGCGACACGCCGGCCGATCCGGCGGCGGAGGCGGCGTGCCCCGACATTCTCCGCCTTTAGGTGTGGACCCGGCCCCGGGGTCGACCGTGAGGTTCTACGATCGCTCTCGTGCCTCCTTCGACTACTCCCACCGCGGCGCCGCGGCGACCGGACTCGATTTTCGGCCGGGACTACGTCTGGGTCACCGTCGGGCTGCTCTCCCTCATCGTGCTCTACGCGTTCGAGACGCTCGCGGTGACCACCGTGATGCCCACCATCAGCGCCGCGCTCGACGGGGAATCCCTCTACGCGGTCGCGTTCTCCGGTCCGCTCGCGGTGGGCGTGGCGGGCATGGTGGCCGCGGGCAACTGGTCGGACCGCTCCGGCCCGTTACCGGTGATGCTCACCGCCGTGGTGCTCTTCGTGGTGGGCCTGGTCATCGCCGGCACCGCCGCATCCATGCCCATCCTCATCACGGGCCGCACCGTGCACGGCCTCGGCGGGGCGGCGCTGATCGTGGCGTTGTACGTGGTCGTCGCGCGGGTGTATCCGCAGCGGATGCATGCGGTCATGTTCGGCGCCTTCGCCGCCGCCTGGGTGGTGCCGTCGATGGTGGGGCCGTTCATCGCCGGCCTGGTCGCCGAGTTCACCAGCTGGCGGTGGGTGTTCCTCGGCGTGGTGGTGCTGGTGCTCGCGGCGATGGGGATTCTCAAGCCGGGGCTGAGCTCCATCGCGGCCGCCGAACGCACCCGGCCCGCGGTGGCCCGCGAACCCTGGCGGATCGCGCGGCTGCTCTGGTCGCTCGGCGCGGCCGCGGCGGTGCTGTGCGCCTCCCTCGCACCGCGGTTGCCGGGGGCGTGGCTCTGGGCCGGCACCATCGCCGCGTTCATCCTGGCCGGGGTCACGCTCCGGCCGCTGTTGCCGGCCGGTACCCTGCGCGCGCGGCGGGGGCTGCCCGTGGTGCTCCTGATTCGCGGGCTGGTGTCGGGCGCGTTCCTGTCGACCGAGGTGTACCTGCCGGCTCTGCTGACCGGAGAGTACCGGCTCTCCCCTCCCCTGGCCGGACTCGCGCTGACCTGCGCCGGCATCACCTGGGCGCTGGCGTCCTGGCTGCAGGGCCGGTACTCGAGCGCGCTCAGCGACCAGGGCAGCATGCGGCTGGGCAGTGCGCTGCTGGTCGTCGCGATCGCCGCATCTGCCGCGACCAGCGGTTTCGCGCTGTCGCCCCTGGTCGCGATCGCCGGCTGGGCCGTCGCCGGCGCCGGGATGGGCACGCTGGTGCCCCGGCAGAGCGGCCGGGTGCTGCGCCTGTCGACGCCGAGCCAGCAGGGCTTCAACTCCTCAGCGCTGCTCATCTCCGATTCGATCGGCGCCGCCCTGGCCCTGGCGGCCACGGCCGTGGTGTTCGTGGCCGTCGCCCCGCTGGGCAACGCGGCCATCTACACGGCGTCGTTCCTCTTCTCCGCGGTGCTCGCGGTCGGCGGGTTGCTGCTGGCGGGCCGGGTCGGCCGCGACGTCCCGGCGAGCGCCGCGACGCATCCGGCCTGAGCCGGCTCGCCGCTGGCCCCCGCCCGCTCAGCGGCTCGGCGGCCCAACTGTTGCCTATGCGGACAAGTGGTCCCGGTGTGCCAGACGCAATTGTCCGCACGGGGAACAGTTCGGGTGCGGGTGTCGATTTGGGGCTGGTTCGCTCGTCATGGAAGTACCAGTATCCGTTAAGCGTGAAAGGACAGATCATGCAATATTCGCTTCTCGTCATCAGCCAGGAGTCCGGCGACGCCGGCATCAGCAAAGAGGACATGGAGTGGGGCCGGAAGGCGTTCGACGCCTACGGCAAGGCCCTCGACGCGGCCGGCGTGCTCGTGTCTGCCGACATCCTGCAGCCGGTGTCCGCGTCGACCACCGTGTCCATGCGCGACGGTGCCCTGCAGGTTCAGGACGGCCCGTTCGCGGACACCAAGGAGCGTCTGAACGGCACCTTCGTGATCGAGGTGCCCGACCTCGATGCCGCGCTGGACTGGGCCGGTAAATGTCCCGCCGCGCAGTACGGCGCGATCGAGGTGCGCCCGTCGGCGATCATCTTCAGCCACGGGGCATGGCGCGAGCCGGCGGCCTGACCGCCCAGGCGCGGGCGGAACAGGCTGCCCGCGCCTCCTATGGGCGCCCGCTCGCCGTGCTGGCCGCGCCCACCGGCGACATCCTGGCGGCCGAGGACGCCCTCGCCGACGCATTCGAGCGGGCGCTCACCACCTGGCCGCGCAGCGGCGTGCCCGACAATCCGGAAGGGTGGTTGCTCACCGTGGCCCGCAACCGGCTCAAGGACCTGTGGAAGTCAGCGGCCGTGCGGCTGCGGGCTCCGTTGGACGACGCCGGCAAGCCGCCCGGGCTCTCCGCCGGCCCGGGCGGGTTGGTCGGCGGCACCGGCCTCGACGCACTCGAGGCCGTCGACGAGCAGGCAATCCCCGACAAACGGATCGAGCTGCTCTGCGTGTGCGCGCACCCGGCCATCGACCCCGCGGTGCGCACCCCGCTGATGCTGCACACCGTGCTCGGGCTGACCGCGGCGGAGATCGCGGCCGCGTACGCCGTGCCGGAGCAGACCATGGCGCAGCGGCTGGTACGGGCCAAGCGGCGCATCCGCACCACCCGCATCCCGTTCGTGGTGCCGTCGCTCGCCGAGCTGCCCCGCCGGCTGCCGGCGGTGCTCGAGGCCGTGTACGGGGCGTACGCCATCGACTGGGCGAGCGCGACGCCGGATGCCCGGGCCGAGCCGGACTCGCTGGCCGGCGAGGCGCTGTACCTGGCCGAGACGCTCGCCGCCCTCCTGCCCGACGAGCCGGAGGTGCTCGGGCTGGCGTCGCTGCTCACCCTCTCGATCGCCCGGTTGCCGGCCCGCACGAGCAGCACCGGCGAGCTGATCGCCCTGGATGACCAGGATCCGGCACTGTGGGACACGGCGCTCATCGCCCGCGGTGAGTACTACCTGCGCCGGGCACGGTCGCTGGGGCGCATCGGCCGGTTCCAGCTCGAGGCGGCCATCCAATCGGTGCACTGCGACCGGGCCCGCTCGGGGACCACCGACTGGGCGGCGCTGAAGGCGCTGCACGGCGCGCTGCTGCGGTTCTCCCCCACCGTGGGCGTACGGGGGCGCTGGCCGCGGTCACCGGCGAGGTGGACGGGCCCGCCGCCGGTCTGCGCGCGCTCGATGACCTCGCCCGCGACCAGCCGGCCGTGTCCGGGTTCCAGCCGTACTGGGCCACACGGGCGCACCTGCTGGTGCGGGCCGGCCTGCGCCCAGAGGCCCGCGTCGCGTTCGAGCGCGCCATCGGGCTGGCCGGCGACGAGCGGCTCCGCGCGGCGCTGCGGCGCCAGGTCGCGGCTCTCGACGACGGCCACGGTTCGGGCTCCGGCTCCGGCTCCGGCTCCGGCTCCGGCTCCGGCTGAGCGGACCTCGGCCGCCCAACTGTTCCCGAATCGGACAATTGTGACCGGCACACTGGGACCACTTGTCCGGACGGGGAACAGTTGGGCGGGTCAGTCGTCGACGCGGCGGCGGGGGCGGGGCGCCGGGGCCGGGGGAACCTCTTTGGCGGCGACAACCTCGGCGAGCAGCAGCGACACCGTGCCCCGCTTGGTTTCCACCGAGCAGTGGGTGTCGTCACAGGAGCGCAAATAGCCGAGGGCATCCGTGTAACCACCGGGGATGCGGGTACGCACCACGACACGGATGCCCAGTTCGGCACCGGTGAGGAATTCGATCGGGGTCACGCTGCCACTCTACGACCCTGCTCCCGACGGCCCGGCGCCGCTTGACGGCCGGGCCGCCGCCGTACCCCCCCGAACGGTGACTACGAGGTAACCCGGACATGGGGCATACTCGTAGTACACCGGCGAGGGGGACACGAGGGTGGGGAAAAAGACGGGCGCTCGTTTTCGTGCGCAGGTGCTGAGGCCGCACGGCCATTTGCTTCGTCAGACGACTCTGTCCATTTTCGCCTTCTTCGCACCGGTCTTCGCGGTGCTGTATTGGCTGACCATTCCGCTCGGCGAGTGGCAATACGTCGCCCACGGCCAGGCGGTGGTGATGATCGGCGCGGCAATCAGCGTCATCGGTTTCCTGCGCACCTGCATCTGGGTCGACGAGACCGGCATCACCGAGCGCGGTTTCTTCGGCCGGGTGACCACCTTCGACCGCGACCAGGTGGCCAGCGTCGTGGCGCTCGAGTTGTACCAGAGCGGTGCGATCGACACGCATCCGCAGCTGTTCGTGACCGGCCATGACGGCCAACTGCTCGTGCGGATGCGCGGCCAGTTCTACTCCCAGGGCGCGATGGACACCGTCGCCGACGAGCTGGGGGTGCCCGTCGTGCGGGTGCCGGACCCGATGACCCTCACCGAGCTCAACCGGCTGCGCCCCGAACTGCTCTACTGGTTCGAACGCCGCGTCACCGGTCGGGTGGCCCGCGACCCCGAAGCGGGCGCGGACCTCGGCGTCTGACCGCTCCCACCCGCGGGCATCCCCCGCCGAAGTACACCGGAGCCGCCGGACAGGAGTCATGCACCCCGGGCGGCGTCTACCGGGTCGGGGGTGAAGACGTAGTCGTTGGCGGCGGTCACCTCGGGCCGCAGACTGTGCTTAAGCGCGGCGGCGAAGACCACCCGGGATTCCTCGCGCCGGCGGGCCGCAGCGGCGGGGTCCTCCGCCCGGAACTGCTCGAAATCGACGTCGAGCGGCCAGCCGGACTCGGCGGTCCATACCGGTGGCGGCCCACCGGAGAGCGCCCGCAGCACCCGCTCGGAGTCCAACCGCCAGCGCACCTCGAATCTGTCGCTCCGGTCGTTGCCCGAGACCACGTCATCGAGCCGGCCGTAGAAGTCGGGCAGGAACGCCGTGACCTCGGCGCCGAGCTTGACCAGGTTGAAGTGGGCGTTGCGGCGGATCAGCGGATCGAACGTCCAGCGCATCTCATCGATGCCGTGCTCGAGGCAGAGCGCCCGCTGGAACAGCTTGAGGGCGAACCCGACGCCGCCGCCGCGGTGCCACGGCACCACCGCGGCCATGTGCGAGTGCAGGTGCAGCCCGTTGTTCCAGCCGATGAAACCGAGGGTGGCGCCGACCGGCTTGCCTCGTTCGGTGGCAAGCAACACGGTGTTGCCGGCGTAGTCGAGGGCGAGCAGCATCGACCGGTCGGGGCTGCGGCCGAGACCCCAGGTGCGTTCGAACAGGCCGATGATGCCGGCCAGGTCGCGCGGTTCGGCCGTCCGAACGCTCACCCCGGCCGCCTCTGCCGCCGCGGTGTAGCGCCGGTACGCCTCCGCCACGGCCTCCGCCTCAACGTTCATGCCCCGAGTACATCACACCGCGGGCAGGATGTCTCGGGTGCGGACCCCGTCGTGTTCGCATAGGCGGAGAATCGGCCGACACGCCGCGTGGCGGGACCGGGATTCCGGCGTGTCCCGAGATTCTCCGCCGATGGCTTCCGGCGGTGTCAGTGGCCGCGACCGGAGACCCGGTCGGCGAGGGTGGCCAGGGGGGAGGTGCCGGTGCGGCGGGTGAGCTCGGCCCGGTCGGCGCGGGTGTACGCCTGGTAGAGGGCGGTGACGGCCAGCCACCGCAACGGTTCCGGTTCCCAGTTGCGCACGCGGTGGTTCACCCACGGCAGCGCCGTCAGCGCGGTCTCCCGCCCCAGGATCAGGTCGGTGAGGGTGCGGCCGGCCAGGTTCGTCGTGGCCACCCCGGTGCCCACGTAGCCGCCGGCCCACGCCAGCCCGGTGCCCCGGTCCAGCCCCACGGTGGCGGCCCAGTCCCGCGGCACGCCCAGCACGCCGCTCCAGGCGTGCGCGATCGGCGCATCCGCCGTGCCCGGAAAGAAGCGGTGCAGGATGCCGCGCAGCGCCTCGATGGTGGCCGCCGGAGTGCGCCCGTCGGTGTCGGTGCGGGAGCCGAACCGGTACGGCACCCCGCGGCCGCCGATGGCGATGCGGTCATCCGCCGTGCGCTGGGCGTACATGTAGGCGTGCGCCATGTCGCCCAGGGTGTCGCGGCCCGCCCAGCCGATGCCGGCCCACACGTGCTCACCCAGGGGTTCGGTGACGATCAGGGACGAGTTCATCGGCAGCCACGCCCGGTGCAGGCCGGCCAGGCCAGCGGTGAATCCCTCCGTGGCGCGCACGATCACGCCAGCCGCCACGGTGCCGTGCGCGGTAAGGGCGGCGTGCGGGGTGATCTCGCTCACCCGGGTGTCCTCGTAGATCTCCACCCCGAGCGCGAGGACCACGCCGGTGAGGCCGGCCACGAGCTTGGCCGGCTGGATGCGCGCACAGTGCGGGTGCCACATCGCTCCGGTGCTGCCGGCGACGTTGATGCGGTCGGTGGCGTCCGCGGCCGAGAGGAGCCGGACATCCGTGTGCGACCAGGCCTGCTCTGCGCGCACCGCGGCCTCGAGCCGCTGCTGCTGCGGCCGGTCGTAGGCGACGGTGAACTCGCCGCCCTTGACGATGTCAGCGTCGATGCCCTCGGCCGCGGCGACCCGGATCACCTCGTCGACGGTGTCGTTCATCGCAGCCTGGAAGTCGGCGGCCGCCTGCCGGCCGTGGCTGGAGACGTACTGCTGCCGGCCGCCGGTGACCGGGGCGAGCGCGCCGAGGCCAGGGATCAGGCCCAGGAAAGCGAACCAGCCGGAGAAGTTCGCGTCGTGGAGCCGACGCACCAGCACGGCGACGGCGGGCAGGGCCACGCCAAGGGGTCGCCGTACATGTTCGTTGGCACGTGCAACCGGCGCGGGCGCCGACGGAGACCTGGCGCCCCCTCGATCAGGCTACTGGAAGAGGACCAGCAGCGACGTGGCGCCGATGGTGATGGCGACCAGCGACAGGATCAGCACCCAGGTGAGACCCTTGATGCCGCCGCGCATCTTGCCCATGAAACCGACCGGGCGGCTGTCGTAGTCGTCGTCATCCATCCGTCAACCCTACCCAAGCCGGTCGAACGGGGGCTGTGTGAGGAGGCCGGGTGAGGGCGGCCGGATTCGACGTGCCGCACGTTGCCCCTTCGGATGCCCCGATGGGGCATTTCGGCGCAACTCGCGGACGCCGGCGTCAGTCCGGCCAGGACGCCTGCGACAGCTGGGTGGTGCGGAAGCCCTCGAGGTCGGCCGTGGGAACGGTGATCTCGTACACCCCGGCATCCACCTTGACCAGCCGGAGTCCCTCGGCGAGATCGGCGTTGTGGCCGACGTAGGATCCGCTGGAGAGTTTCGTGCCATCGGCGTCTACCGACTCGTCGACGATCCGCAACTCCAGGCCGTTCCAGACCGCCTCAATGTCCAGCTCGATCACCTCGGTAGCTTCCTCGAACGGGATCTCGTACTTCCACATGCCCCGGCCGGTTCGCACGAACCGCTGGTCGGTGGGCTGCGAGTGCGTGGCCAGCACGATGCGCCGACCCTGGTCGATCACATCGGCCGTGAGGTACAGGTCGTTCCACTTCGCCAGAGTGCCCACGTGCCGGGAGAACGGCGTCAACCGGCCCGCAGACTCGCCATCCACCATCCAGCCGTCCGCGATGTTCGGGAACACGGCCAGGAGCTTCTCGGTGCCGTCGGCGAAGACCCGCACAAGCTGAGTGTTCGGAACCACCCGGGTGTGCCGCATCCACCAGACCGGCACGATGTGGCCGGCGACCGGCGCGAAACCGGTGCCGGTGAACGGCGGCCGGTCCACGAACGGGCCCCCGGTGAGCGCCCGGCTGGCCTGGTCGACGCCGCCGACCGCGTTCTCCAGGCGCATGGTCGACCGGGCCGGGAACCGGATCACGTCGATGAACGGGTCCTCCGCGGAGAACGGCGAGCCGGGGAAACCCAGCGCATGAACGTCGAAAAGCTGCGCCGGGGTGCTCGCGAACGCAACGGTGGCCGCTTCGACGACGAATCCGGACACCCGGTCCCACCCTGTGGTGAGGTAGGCGTTGCTCAGCTGCGGGGTAATGGCCTTCTGAATGATGCTCATAGGAATCCTTGACTTAGGTACTGGAAACAAAAAACGTCGGATCGGCGGCGCGGGCCGGCCGGGGCCTGATGGCGACCGGCCACAGCCAGTCTGCCCGCCCACCGCACGGCGCGATCACCAGAGGATGTCGACGGTGGGCAGTTCCCCCGGTTCCACCGCGGTCGCTGCATGGACCAGGGGCGAAACCTCTCGCAGGTCAACCGTTTCGCGCTCGAGATAGATCAGGTCTTCACTCTCCTGAATGGCCGCTACCGTGCGGGTTTCGCCCTTCCATTCGGTGGTCGTTTCGATGTGCCGGATGTCGGCGAGGTCGGCGACATCGACGTCCACTCGCCACTCCCAGCCGGAGTCGGCCCGCCCCGTCCACAGGTCGACGCTGAATTCCCCGGTGACGGTCTCGCCCCGGCGTTTCTGCGCGACGACGCCGGTCTCACCCGCCTTCGCGGTGTCGGCGCGCGCCACCAGTACCGTGCGTCCGCGCACCAGTCCGACATTCCCGCCGACACAGCCCGCACCGAGCGGCCGCTCCGTCGACGTCCAGGACCTGAGGCTCAGCTGCTCGACCGGAACCACCGCCGACCAGCCGCCGTGCACATTACTACCGTGCGTGATCTCCGGAATGTAGTCCGGGACTCCGCCGCGCTCGGCGAAAACCAGGGCCTGCTCGCCACTGATGTCAGCGACGAGGACCGTCAGGTCACGCCAGACGGCCGTCCACTCCACCTGGCGAACACTCGTGACGCGATCCCGCGCCACAAACCGGGTCCACTGCCCATAGCCGTCCCGTACCCAATCGGCGCCTTCCGGGGCGCCCTCAGCCAACGAGATGACCTGGAGCTCTGGTATCCCGGCGGCGCTGACCGTGCCACACGTGTCCGTCACACCGTATTCGTCCCCGTCGACGACCGCCAGCACACCCGGTCGCGGCGTGTACTCATCCACCGCGTCGTACGTGGACGTACGGGTCAGCCAAAACCGTTGCAACGAGGAGAAAGCGACATCGCCCGAGGTGAAACCCGACTGGACGTCATCCTGGCGCCACAGGAGGTCCGGCAACGTGATCGGCCCGTAAATCTCCACACTGGGGTTCCTGGGGCTCACCCCTTTGATCCCCACGCGAACGCCCCGGTACGTGGCCCGACCGGTGACGGTGACGCGACCGCCCGTGATGAACCGTTCCTGGAGATCGTCCAGGCCGGTGGGCTGCGTCAATCGATGCGACCCGGCGTCCGTCGGCGGTGTCATCAGTCGGCCACCTCGTCCTGAAGCACCGATCCCACCCCGGCCGTGGGCCGCAGACCCACTCCCTGCGCCTGCGGGACGGCCGAGTCGGACAGGAGCCAGGACGCGGGCGTCGTGCCGGGCTGCTGCTGCAGTACGCCCACGAATTCCCGCTCCCCGCCCGGGAGCGTGCGCCACAGCTCCGCGCCGGGCGGAAGCTTCGAGCCAGGGTAGCCGAGGGAGAATTCAGGCGAATACGCCGGTCCCGTGCCGGAGAACCCCGATCCCCGGAACGGGTTGTCGAAGTCGAGTGCCTTGGGCAAGTCGAATTTCATGGACGGGTACAGTGCCTCCATCTTGGCCCGTTCAGGGCCGACGTAGCCGTTCCACTGGGCCTGGATCGCATCCACTCGGGCAGCCCGGTCGGTGATATCCAACGTGCTGTCGGGGACCTTGTCGTTGATCCAGTTGATCACGGAATCAGGCGCCGCCGGCGTCATCCCGGTCGCGTCGAATCGGATGTCGTAGATGGGCTGGCCGGTGCGCAGGCCGGTCGTGAAGGTGCTCGACGGATAGTTCAGGCCCAGGGTGTCGTGAATCCCACGCGTGTCCAGGCCCAACATGTCCAGTGGCCGTGCCACGAAGCCGGCCACATCCTTCATTGCGTCTTTCGCTCCCTGCAGGATCGAGGTCGCCTGCTCGAACGTGATGACCTTCTGGAGGGCGCCGGTTACGGGAGGCACGTCCGCGCGAACGTCGATCAACACCTGCATCTCGGCCTTGTTGAGATCGAAGACGGGCGTGTCGACCAAACGCTCGAAGTCCGCTCGGGTGACCCCATGATCGTCGAGGATCGTCGGGAGAGCTTCCTGGAAAGTTGGAGACCCACTCGACGCCACGTCAGCGTCCGAGAAGATCGCCGGGTGCGACGAACCGTCCACCATCGTCGCCGGGCTCACGAGCGGGGTCGCTGGGGCAGTTGACGGGTCGGCGGCTGTCGGAGCAGCGCCAGTCGGAGGCGCACCGGAAGCATCAGGCGAACCTGACGTGGCAGGCGTGCTGGAGGTAGCGGGCGTGCCCGAGGTAGCCGGCGTACCCGAGGTGCCGGGCGTGCCAGAGGTGGCCGGCGTGGTGCCGGCATCCACGCGCTCGGCGAGGCGGTGCAACATGCCGCCGCCGCTGCCGGGCTCGCGGATGACGATGCGACCGGGGCCGGGCAGGACGCTGCCGCCGCCGGGCAGGGCGGCGCTGTAGCCCGGCTCGACCCGCACCGACGGCATGTTGTCGCCGAGGGAGTTGAGGGTCTGCGCGAGCGCGCCACGACCGGCGGAGACGCCGGTGGTGAGGCTGCCCTTGAGCGCGGTAGTGAGCGCGGTCAGGCCGCTGCCGGCGTGGATCGCCGTTCCGGTGACGACGCGTGAGGCCACGGCCGCACCGGGGAGGACGAAGTCGACGGCGTGGCCGGCGATGGAGGCGGCGCGCGCGGCAACCGTGCCGGCCTTGAGCCCACCCACCACGGCGCCGCCGGGAATGAAGAAGGTGCCGACGTTCACCAGCGTGGTGCCGAAGGCTTCGGCCGGGTTCTCCGACCACATATCGACGGCGACCAGCGCCTTACCGGCGTTGGCCACGTGATCCATCGCCTCTTCGGCGAAGTCATCGGCGCCCTTGAGCCAGGACGGGATGTGTTCGTCGGGGATCAGCGTGGCGGCCATGCCCAGGTTGCCGAGCAGGGCGACCCCGGCAACGGTCATGCCCATGCCGCGCCAGGCTGCGGCGGCGGTCTCGCCGTCACCCCAGTCGCCGGTCGTGGCGTTGTAGCCGAACAGGGCGCCGCCGCCCTCGACCATGCCGACGAGGGCGGTTTCCATGCCGTCGTTCGTGGACTGGTAGCAGCCCTTGTCGCCTTCCGTCGCCGCACCGTACGGCAGCACGGCGCCGTCGGCGTTGAGATCGTCCTCGGTGAGCGCGACGACGACCTCGGTGGGCCGGTCTTCGTCGGTACGCAACGCGTTGATCGCGTTGATGGCCTCGACCTGGGCGGCGTCGAGCGCCGCCACCTCGGTGTTGATCCGCTCGATGATGTCCTTGTTCTCTGCAACCGTGTCGCGGTGCTGATCCCAGGGGATGGTGGCCGGGGCCATGTCGGCGAAGTCGGTGACCACGAAGCTGAAGATGCCGGCATCCCAGGCCGGGTGGTCCTTGTCGTACCATTCCACGGTGACGCCGTTGATGACGCGGGTCGCGAAGGCGTTCGCCTCGACCTTGAGCGCCATCAGGCGGGTCTTGATGGGGGCGATGGCGTCGGCGAAGTTGGCGATGATGGTCGACAGGCTCGCGAGGGTCGTGCCGATGGCGGCGGTGTCCAGCGTCACGGGGTCCATGATCGCCAGCAGCTCGGCCGATTCCGGCGCCGTGTAGACGCCGCTGAGGCCCTGCCACTGGGTGAGGACGGCGGTGCCCTTTTCGGGGATGGCGGTGCCTGCGGCCGAGTACGCGGTGGCCGCGGTCGCCACGGACTCCGGATAGATGTCGTCGCCGGGGATGTTCTCGAAGTTGACGAGGTCGCCGTAGGCGATGCGGTCGCTGACGCTCACAGCGCGGCCGCCCGCTCGGCGCCGATGGCGGACATGTCGCCGTTGAGGGCGGAGGTGGAGGCGGCCGCCTGCGCGCTCGCCGCCATTTCCTCGTCGCCGTGCACGTAGGCGATCGCGGCGGTGCTCGCGCCCAGGGTGCCCGCGTTGATGCGGCGTCCCACGTTGGTGAGCCGGGTTTTTTCGCTCTCGATGAGCGCCGCAACGGCTGCGGGCACTCCGCCGAGTGAGCCGGCGCCGTAGACCAGGTCGTCCTGGGCGGTCAGAATGCCGTCCAGGGCGGTGGAAAGTTCGGTGGCGGCGGTCTCGACGCTCGTCAAGACCGTCGACACCCCCTGTGGATCAATGCTCCAGCTAGTCATCGTTGCCCTCCCGCACGAATAAGTCGCCCTCGGTCGCTTGGGCGAGTGCCCTGGCGACCTCGAACCCGAGGAGCGCCCCGGGGTCCAGCGGTGAATACAGTTCTGTCCAAAATGCCTGGTTCGCCGACGGCGCGGTGCCGGTGAGGCGCTCGACGTCGTCGGGCACGTCGAAACCCTTGCTGCGCAGTACGGTCAGCAGGACCGTGCCCTCCGGCGACAGCACCTGCGTGGCGCCGCCGTTCCAGATGTGTCGCACCAGCAGGTCCAGGTTCACCGCAACCGCCGCGACCAGGTGGTCGCCCATGTCGACCGGTCGGGCCGACACCACGATCAGTTCATGAGGCACGAGCCACCTCCCGCTTGCTGCCGTTGACGAACGCCCGCGCCACGTCGGCCGGGTCGAACGAGCCGGCCACGTCGAGATACTGCTGCCAGCTGCCCGAACCCTCCCGGGTGAACGGCAGCACGATCGAGGGGATGCGGGGACGCCCGGCCCGGATGGCGCCGAATCGTTCCTCGGCCTCGGCCGGCTCCAGCCCCAGGTCGCGCACGGCCCGTGGGCCAAGCACCATCGCCACGGGCAGCGGCGGCGCACCGAGGCGCGACGACACGGCCAGGTCGGCCGCGCCGCGCAACACGAAGGCGCTGCCGAGCAGCACCGATTCGGTGGCCGCCAGGTCGGCGAAGACGCCGGGCACCGCGCTGATGCTCCGCTGGGCGGCCGCGTCATCGTCGGCGAGGGCCACCAGCAGCTTCGTCTCCTCGACGAGGCCCCGAGCGCTTCGCGTCACCCGCATCAGCGCCGAGGTGGCCAGGCCGCCGTGGCCGGCGACGTGCACCCGACTCTCGCGGGGCATCCGCGCCCGCACGTACCGGTTGAGGTTGTCCCGGTCCCAGACGAGTCCGGCCGGTTCATGAACACCCCAGCCGGTCGGGGCCGCGTTGGCGACCCGGTCGGCGAGGAACGCCAGGGCGCCGCCGACGCGGGTTTCCTCGCGAGCCTGCAGGTGTACCGACACCGTCAGGTGCAGCCAGGAGCGCTGAGCGGCATCCGGCGCGTCAGCGCTCGTCACAGCGTTCGCCTCGGCGGGCGCGGTGTCGCGAGCCACGGCCGGATTCAGGACGTCCTGCACCTCGGCGAGCGGGCGGCCGGCGAGGCCGTCGGTCAGGGCCCCGGAAGCGTCCCTCGCCACCCACTTGCTGCGGGTGGCACCGAGCAGCTGCATCATGCCGAAGGTGAGCCGGGACGACGACGGGGTGAGGAACACCACGCGAAGCCCCGCCCTGGCACTCTCGGCGATCAGGCTGGTCCGGCCCTCACTGGCCTGCACGACGGAGGCAGCGCTGTAGCTGACGACATACCCGTCGCCTACCGAGTCGACGA
Source organism: Cryobacterium sp. (assembly GCF_025463825.1). Classification (GTDB taxonomy): domain Bacteria; phylum Actinomycetota; class Actinomycetes; order Actinomycetales; family Microbacteriaceae; genus Cryobacterium. Next base: position 31,250 of record NZ_JAODBG010000026.1, on the reverse strand, counting down.
GCGGATGTTCGACGCTCTCGACCAACGGGTCAGCCGATGGCTTGGACGGCGGAGCGGCCGCGGGCCAGGGTGGCCTGGGCGGTCTCGTCGTTCGAGGACAGCGAGCTGCGCAGGGTGTTGATGATCTGCTTGACCTCACCGGCGACGGTGTTCCAGCGCAGTTCCTTGGCCGCGTAGTCCTCCGACACGCCATCGGCCTGGTAGTCGGCCATCATGGCCTTCACATCGGCGTCACGCTGGTCGATGAGGGATTCGAGCTGGGCTGCCAGCGCGTTGAAGTTGTCCTGGACGTTCTGTGATGCCGCGACGTCGTAGTCGCGACGGTCTGCTGAGTTACCGCCTGAAGCCATGATGTTGCCCTTCGGTTGGGTCGAGTCTGAGAGTGCTGCGGCGCCCGGTCACGAGGTTCGCAGGGTGCCGGCGAGTTCGCCGGCGGAGTGGTCAGGCGCGCGAGCCGAAGCGTGCGGCGTCGAAGCTCGAGCCGGACTGAGCGGTGCTCGTCTGGTCGGCAAGTTCCTGGTCACCCTGCGCGAAGGCGAGGTCCTGACCCTGGATGCCGGTGAGCACGGCGTTCAGCGCGCTGTTGAGTTCGGTGGCGATGCCATCCGTCTCGGTCTTGAACCGGTCGAACGCGGCGCGGCCGGCGCCGTTGAACTTACCCTCGAGCGGCGCGGCCGCTTCGAAAAGCTGCTTGACGAGCGAGCCGAGGTCGTCCGACGAGGTGCTCGTCTTCTTCGTGAGGTGCGACAGAACGTCGGCGCCCATTGCGAATTTCATTCCAGCCATAGTGTCCCCCTAATGCTTTGAAGAGACTTCAGGTTAGGGTATGTCAACACGGTGCGGGGGAAATTCGGCACATTTTCAGATTTGCGGTCTCGCCTGGGGGTTCGGTTCTCGTTGGTCAATGCACTCATCGGCGCCATCAGTTGTGGACGGTGCGGAGCCCCGTTGATTCCAGCCACCGCCTACTGCACCCGCTGCGGCGTGCTGTCGGTCGTGGCGGCTCCGGGAGCGGCGCTCGGACCGTACTCGGGCATGCTCGGTGACGTTGTCACCGCATCCGCGACACGCCGGTACTGGTCGCTCGCGATCGACCTGCTTCCCGTCGCGATCCTCGCCGGCGGCGGCGTGGCCGTCACCGTCTCATCGGGCGAGACGGTGTCGCCGGGGCTCATCGCGGCGGTGCTCGGCACCCTGCTCCTCGTCATCGCGGTGCAGCTCGCGCTGCTGCTGGGCACCGGGCGCACCCTCGGCCGGTGGTTGCTCGGCCTGCGCACAGTGGACGACCTCTCCGGCAGCCCGGTCGGCGCCCGGCGCCTGGCCGGCGCCCTGGTGAATCTGGTCGGCTCCCGCACCACGGTCACCGCCGACCTCCGCCGCGGCCGCGACCCGTACACCCCTGCCCGCTCCCCGCTCGGCACGGCCCAGCTGGCGCAGGCGTCCCCGCACTCCGCGCCGACCCGGCGCGAGGGCCGGCGCCGCATGCTGGCCACGGATGCCGACGACGGCTACGCCCCGCAGGCGAGGATCGCGCCGTTCGTGACCCTGGTGCTCGACGACGACCAGGCCCAGCAGGTGGACACGTCGCTGCTGATCGGCCGCAGGCCCGACAACCGCACGGGGGAAGAGGTGCATCCGCTGTTCGCCTGGACCGACCTCTCCCGCACCCTGTCGAAGTCGCACGCCCTGGTCACCTGGTCGGGCACCCTGCTCTGGGTCACCGACCTGGGCTCGGCCAACGGCACCACCCTGGTCACCGCCACCGGCGAGCGCCGGCCGCTGCTGCCCGGCCAGCCGACCGCCGCTGCCCCCGGCTGGCGGGTGGAACTCGGCGACCGCCACTTCGACATCCTCGCCACCGAAGCCGCCACCGTGACAGGTGACCCTGCCACCTCGACCACCCCGGTGGTCCCCACAGAAAGCCTGCCCGTCGATGTCATCTGATTACGATGTGGTGCTCCTTGAGACCGTCAAGACGCACCGCGCGCGCCTCCAGGCCGCCTTCCTGTTCGGCGAGTTGTCTGAGCGCCGCGCGACGACCGACAACATGCGCCGGTTCCTGGCCGGCGTGATCCTGGCCGCGGTGGCGTGCGCGGCATGCGTGGGCACCTCCTTCGTGATCGACCTGCTGGCGCAGAAGGCCGCGGCGGATGCCGAGAAGACCTCGATGTCGGCCCCGCTCGTACCGGGAAGCGCGCTGTGAGCGGCTTCACCCGGCTGACCATCGTGGGCCGCAGCCGCAAGGCCGAGATCGTGGTGCCGGGCGACGAGACCATCGCCGCGCTGATTCCGCAGTTGATGGACCTGCTCGAGGAGCGCACCGGGTCGGTCGCCCGCCCGCTCACCCTGGTGCGCGCGACCGGGCAGCAGCTGGACACCGCCCTCTCGCTGGCCGAACAGAACGTGTCCGCCGGCGAACTGCTGCGCCTGCTGCGGGTGGACGAGGCCCCCGCCCCGCCCGAGGTCGCCGACGTCACCGACGTCGTCGCCGAGGCCAGGGACGACAAGCGCGGCCTGTGGGCCGCCCGGCACCGCGAGGGCGTCGGCGCCGTCGCGATCGGCACCATGATGGGCGTCGCTGCCCTGTTGTTCACCGGCGGTTTCACCGACACCGGTGGTCTGCTCGCGGCGGTGTTCGCCGGCAGCCTGCTGGTGTCGGTGCTGCTCGGCCGCCTGAACCAGAGGTGGCCGGCCGCCGCGTTCGCCGCCGCCGCCCTCGGCCTGGTACCCGCCACCGCCTTCAGCCTCGCCGACGCCGCCACCGGTGTGCGCGGCGAGCCGCTGGCCGCGAGCGTGGTGTTCGCCCTCGGCCTGGGCTGGCTCGCCATCGGCGTCGCGCTGGGCCTCGGCCTCGGCATCCGCCCGGCGCTGCGGGCCAGCCTCGTCGGCCTCGCGCTGAGCGTGCTGCCGGTGCTGCTGCACCTGCTCGGCCTTGCTCCGCTCGAGGTGGCCGCCATCGTCGGCGTCGCCGCCGCGGTGATCTGCGGCATGCTGCCCTGGTACGCCATGAACAGCTCCGGGCTCACCGGCATCGACGACCTCGTGATCGCCGGCAAACTCACCAACCGGGAGACCGTGCTGGCCACCGTGAACGACGCCTACCGGTCGCTGACCTGGTCGACCGTGGCCGTGGCCCTGCCCCTGCTGGCCACCGCCAGCCTGCTCGCCGCGTCGACGGAGGGCTGGGCCATCGGCCTCGGCGCCGCGCTGATCCTGGTCACCGCGCTGCGCACACGAGCGTTCCCGCTCGCCGGCCAGGCCGTCGTGCTGTGGGGTGCGTCGATCGCCGCCGCCACCGCCGTGGCCGTGGCGCACAGCTCCGAGGTGTACGTGCTCGTGGCCCTCGTGGTCGTGTCGGTGATCGCTCTGCTCGTGGTTGCGATGCACCCGCCGGCGCACACCCGCGCGCGTCTCCGCCGGGCCGGCAACACGCTCGAGATGTTCGCGGTCGTCGCCCTGCTGCCGGTCACCCTCGGCGTGTTCGGCGTCTACCCCGACCTGCTCGGGACGTTCTAGCGTGTCGACCCTCGCGGCCGGGCTGCGTTCGCTCCCCCTTGCCCTGGTGGGCAGCGCCAGCGCGCGGCTGCACGACCTGACCAATGCGGATGCCGCCATCCGGATGCCGTTGACCCTCAACCGCCGGGTCGGCTTCGTGCAGGCCTGCGGCGGCGCAGGCTCCTCGACCGTGGCGGCCGGGGTCGCGAGCATCTTCGCGAACCGTCGCGCGGGCCTGGTGCTCGGCGTGAACGCCTCCGGCGGCGACCGGAACCTGCTCTGGCATGCCGGGGTTCCCGCCCTCGAGGGCGCCCTGCCGCCGGCACGCACCCGGCCGCTCTCGGCCGCGGAGGCCTCGGCCGGGCTGCCCGTTGCCCGTTCCGGGCTGATCGGGCTGGACCTGCGCGACCCCGCGCATCCGACCACTCCGGTGCCCAGCCGCACCTGGTTCGACCGGATCAACCCGGTGTCGCGGTTCTTCGACCTCGCGATCACCGACTGGGGCGTGCGCGGCTGGCAGATCGACCTGGCCCAGGTGGCCATGGCCAGTCACGTGCTCTGCGTGGTCACGCCGTCCCGCCGCCACGAACTCGAAGACGCGGTCGCGGTCATTCCCGCGTTGACCGGTGTGGCCGACGGCCCACAGGTGGTGCTCGTCATCGTCGACGTCAGCGGTTCCAGCCGCGGGCAGACCCCGCAGGGGGTGGGCCCCGACCTGGGGGTGCCGGTTCTCCGGATCCCCCACGACCCGAGCGCCGGCTCCGCCAAGCCCGTGCCCAGCGCGTCCATGAGCGCCCGTACCCGCATCGCCTACGCCCAGCTGGCCGGCACCATCATGACCGAGGCGCAGCTCTCGCTGGGCGCCGAACTCCGACACAGTGAGGCAACCGCATGACCCTGCGACTGGTGCACCGGCCCACCCGGGTCACCCGGCCGCTGCAGCGCACCGACGCCGAAATCATCTCGCCGCCGCCCGCGATGCAGGACGGCGCCCAGGGTGGCGTCCCCATCCAGGCGCTACTGCCGGTGCTCGGCGCCGGCACCAGCGTGATCATGATGGTCACCCTTCGCGGCAACGCCCTGTTCATGGTGATCGGGGCGCTGATCCTCACCGTGGCCATCGTCAGCGGCCTCGCCATGGCGCTCACCCAGCGCGGCGCAGCCGCCCGCACCCGGCGGGTGCAACGCGAACGCTACCTCGACTACCTCGAGGGGTTGCGCACCCGGATGCGCCAGCGCGGCAAGTCGGTGCGTTCCACCGCCGAGCTGCTCAACCCCGACCCGGCCGCATTGATCGAACTGGTGCGCGACCCGGGCCGGCTGTGGGAACGCCGCCGCCACGACGCCGACTTTCTCAGCCCCCGCCTCGGCCTGGGCGACGTGGCCTGGTTCGACCTGGCCATCCCCGCCGAGCAGAACCCCGTGCAGCCGTACGACCCGATCCTGGCCGGCGAGGCCCGGCAGGTCACGGAGCACTACTCCACCGTGCGAGGCATGCCCGTGGACCTCAAGCTCGACGGCGCCGGCGCCGTGGCCATCATCGGCGACCGGAAGAACGCCCTGCAGGTGGCGCGCGCGCTGATCCTGCAGATCGCGGCCCTGCACGCCCCCGACGACGTGCACATGGCCATCGCCTACCCGGATTCCGCCGCCGAGGACTGGCGCGGCGTGGACCTGCTGCCGCACTTCGTCGACGAAGACACCTACGACGGGCCGGTCCCGGCCCGGCGGGTGGCCCGGGACACCCAGGCCCTCCGCCGGGTGCTCGGCCAGGAGCTCGGCGACCGTGCCCAGCTCGCGGCCACCGCCAAACGCAGCGGCGGCAACGCCGGCCCGGCCGAGAACGCCCGGCTGATCGTGTTCGTGGACGACTACGGCCACGTCGCATCCGTCCTGCCGGTGCCCGACGCCGACCTCTCCCCCATCGACCTGCAGATCACCATGGTGCACCTGCTCAGCGACCGGATGCACGAACCGTCGGATGTGACCATCCGCGTCACCGTCGGCGACGACCGGGCCGAGATCTCCGACGCCCGCGACAGCGGCGACGGCCAGGTCGCGGTGCAGGCCGCCACGCTCGACCAGATCTCCGCCGCCCTGTTCGAAACCGTCGCGCGGATGCTCTCGCCGCTGCGGCTGAGCATGACCCGGCAGGACGAGGTGGAATCGGCCAAGGCCGTGGACATCGTGGAACTGCTCGGCATCGGCGACGTCACCGCGTTCGACGCCGCCACCGCCTGGGAGCCGCGCTCTCCCCGGGATTTCCTGCGGGTGCCGGTGGGCCTGGACGACTTCGGCGAACCGGTGCTGCTGGACCTCAAGGAATCCGCCCAGCTGGGCATGGGCCCGCACGGCCTGGCCATCGGCGCCACCGGGTCGGGCAAGAGCGAGATGCTGCGCACCCTGATCCTCGCCCTGGCGCTGTCGCACGGCCCGGACGACGTGAGCATGGTGCTGGTGGACTACAAGGGTGGTGCCGCGTTCGCCCCGTTCGCCGGGCTGCCCCACGTGGCCGGCATCATCGACAACCTCGCCGACGACCCGCAGCTCACCCAGCGGGCCCGCGTCAGCATCGCCGGGGAGGTCGTGCGCCGGCAGCAACTGCTCAAGGACGCCGGCAACTCCCCCTCCATCACGCATTACCGCGAGCTCGCGGCCACCCGCCCCGACCTGCCGGCGCTGCCGCACCTGCTCATCGTCATCGACGAATTCGGCGAGCTGCTCACCGCCGAGCCCGACTTCGTGGACCTGCTGCTCACCATCGGCCGGATCGGCCGGTCCATCGGCGTGCACCTGCTGCTCTCCAGCCAGCGCATCGAGGCCGGCAAGCTGCGCGGCCTGGAGACGTACCTCTCCTACCGGGTGGGCTTGCGCACCTTCTCCGCCTCGGAGAGTGCCATCGTGCTCGACACCCCCGACGCCTTCCACCTGCCGGCCATCCCCGGATACGGATACCTCAAGGTCGACACGTCGATCTACCGCCGGTTCCGGTCCGGGTTCGTGTCCGGTCCCGCGGTGCAGGCGGATGCCGCGCCCGACCGGTCCGCCGACCTCGAGGCGCTCACGGCGTTGCCGCTGCCGCTCTACAACGGGCTGCAGCAGCGCAATGAGAACGAGACCGCCGAGGACGCGCTCGCCAGCCCGTCGACGGGGCGGGCCCTGATCGACGAGGCCGTCGACGGCCTGCGCGGCTCGGCCACGACGGTGCCGCCGATCTGGTTGCTGCCGTTGCCGGAGCGGTTCGCGCTGTCACGCATCCTGACCGACGAGGCGACCCCGGAGCTCAAGGTGCCGATGGGCCTGCTCGACGAGCCGGAGAAGCAACGCCAGGACCCGTGGCTGATCGACCTGACCCGCAGCGGCGGCCATGTCGCCATCTTCGGCGCCCCGCAGACCGGTCGCAGCACGTTCCTGCGCACCATGGCCGCGTCGATCGCGCTCACGCACACGCCCCGCCAGGTGAGCATCTACGGGATGGATTTCACCGGCTCGGGCATGAACCGCATCGAGGGCTTCCCGCATGTGGGTGGCGTCGCCACCCGCGCCAACCGGGACCGGCTGCGCCGGCTCCTCGAGGAACTCGCCGCGATGCTCGCCACTCGGGAGCGCCTGTTCACCGAACGCGGCATCGACTCGCTGCCGACGCTGCGCCGGATGCACGCCGATGGCGGCGTGCCCGAACTCGTCGCGGCCGACATCGTGCTGCTCGTGGACGGCATCGGCGCCCTCCGCAGCGAATTCGAGGAGTTCGAGCAGGCCCTGTTCGACATCCTCGCCCGCGGGTCCAGCTTCGGCATCCACGTGGTGCTCGCGATGACCCGCTGGAACGAGCTGCGGATGGCGCAGCAGCCGCTGATCGGCACCCGGATCGAGCTGCGCCTGAACGACCCGATGGACTCGCAGGTGGGCCGCAAGCTCTCCGGTGCCCTCCGCGCCGACCAGCCCGGCCGGGCGATCACCGACGAGGGCCTGTTCGCGCACATCGCCCTGCCGGTTCTCGACGACACCGCGGACGACCTGATCGGCGACGAGATCGAAGCCCTCGCCTCCCGGTCGGCGCAGAGCTGGCAGGGACCGTCGGCGGCGCCCATCCGGTTGCTGCCCGACAGTTTCTCGCCCGACGAGCTGCCCGATGCCATCGACTCGCCCGACGCGGTGCCGTTCGGCCTGCGGCAGGACACCATGGAGCCGGCCTACCTGGACCTGGCGTCGCGGGACCAGCACGTGCTGGTCTTCGGCGACCACGCCTCCGGCAAGTCCACGTTCGTGCGCGGCATCGTGCAGGGCCTGATCGGCCGGTACACCGCCGACGAACTGGTCATCGCGATCATGGACGTGCGCGGCGAGATCGCGTCGTCCTGCCCGGACGACTACCTGGGCGGGCTCGCTGAATCCAGCGGGCAGGCGCGGGTGCTCACGACCGCGATCGCCAGCGAGCTGGCGCAGCGGCAGAACTCCCCGGACCGCTCCGCCGGGCCGCGGATCGTGGTGATCGCGGACGACTACGACGTGCTCGCCTCCGGCGGCACCGACCCGCTGGCCCCGCTGCTGCCGTTCCTGCCGAGCGCACGCGAGCTGCGGCTCAACGTGATCGTGACGCGGCCGGTGGCCGGCGCATCCCGTGCGTTGTACGACGTGGTGCTGCAATCGCTGCGCGACACCGGCGCGACGACCCTGGTGATGTCCGGTGAACGCACCGAGGGGCAGATCCTGCCCGGGGTGTACGCCGAGCAGATGCCGCCCGGCCGCGGACGCGTCGTGCGGCGCGGCGACCGGCCGCGGATCGTGCAGATCGCGCACACCCCGAACCCGGCCGACGAAACGGCCGACGCCCTGGCGAAGGAGTTGGCACTGTGACCCACGGCAACCTGCGCATCGTCGTCTGCGGCACCGCCGGCGGGGTGGGCACCACCACGCTTACCGCCATCCTGTTCGACCAACTGTCCAAGCTGTCGCCGAGCGTGCCCTCGCTCGCCGACCACTCGTCCGGGTCGGTGGGCGCCCGCCTGCCGCGCGGTGACGACGCGGCGACCATCGACAGCGGCCTGGTGCTGCACGACCTCGGCCCGCACGCCCTCGGTGAGGGCCTTGACCTGCTGGAATCGCCGTCGATCATCGCGGTGATCGCCACGGCGAACACGCCGCTCGGCTTCGCGGCGGCCGACGAACTGCTCAGCGCGGTGCGGGAGCGGTACGGCCAGTCCGGCCTCGCCCGGGTGACCGTCGTCGCGATGGGCACCCGGGGCCGGTTCCGCACCAAGCGGCTCACGGAGGCGCTGCATCTCACCTACGGGCGTGGCATCGCCTCGGTGATCCGGCACGACGTGTCCCTGGCCGGCGGCGGGCGCATCCCCGTGCACCGCCTGGCGAAGCGCACGGTCACGGCCTGCGATCTGCTGGGCCGCCGGGTGCTGGCGTCGGCGGCGCATCACCGCCGCTGACCGGGTCCTGACCGGGCGCAAAAAGTTCTCCACAGCCTGAGTTTTGATACCACAGAACTTCGATACTGAGCTATCCTCATTACATGGCAATCATCGCAGACATGTTCGCACCCGGCACGGCGCTAGCCATCGTGCCGGGGGCGATCGTGCCCGCCGATTCACTGGTCGCCGCGGTCGACGCGGTCGAGCAGCTCGGGGCCTGCAGCACCGACTACGACGCCCTCTCCGATGCGGAGTTGCTCGCCGGGCAGAAGGACCTGGCCCGACTGCGGCGGCTGGTCGAGACCCGGCAGGCCTGGATGGCGAAAACCCTCCAGCACCGGTCCCGGCCCGAGCTCGGCCAGCAGGGTCTGGCCCAGCAGCAGGGCTTCCTCAACCCGGCCGATCTGATTCAGGACTTCACCGGCTCCACCCGCCAGGACGCCCGCAAACTCGTCGATGTGGGCAGGATGCTCGCCGCCACCGAAGCGGCCGAAGCCGCCGCGGCGAAAGAGCAGGCGCGGCGGGTGCTCGACGCGGCCGACGGGGGCGATGACCCGGGCGAAGCGGGCACGCCACCCGGCCTCTTCAGCGAGATCACCGTCGACGCGGAGCCCGCCACCCTGCCCTGGTACGCCCCCATCTCCCGCGCCACCGGCACCGGAGCCCTCTCGGTCGCCGCCGCGCACGCGATCCGCACCGGCCTGGGCGACATCGACACCATCGTCATCGCCGAGAACCTCGCCGACGCCGTACAAACGTTGCTGCTCGAGGCCACCCGGATGACCGTGGACGAGCTGCTCAAGCGCTCCCGCCGGATGCGCGACAGCCTCGACGAGGCCGGCATCGCGGTGCGCGAGAAGAAAGCGTGGGAGGACCGCTACCTGCGGGTCTGGAAGATCGACACAGGCCAGGTCCACGTTCACGGCCTGTTCCCGCCCGAGCAAGGTGAGTACATCCTGTCCGTGCTCGACGGCCTCACCGGCCCCCGCCGCGGCGGCGTCAGGTTCGTCGACCCGGACCGGGCCGCCTGGGCCACAGCCGTGCAGGACGACCCGCGCAGCACCGACCAACTCACGGCCGACGGGTTCCTGGAGCTGCTGAAGGCCGGCAGCACCGTCAACCCCAACCGGTTGCTCGGCGGCCGCACCCCCGCCGTCCGAATCCTGACCACGGCAACCCCGACGGCGTCGGCCGGCCAGCCGGCCGGACCTGGCACCAAGGCGCCGGCACCGGCAGCCGACCCGACCGAGGCCCTGGTGGCCATCCCGGACGGCACCGGCCACGGCTTCCTCGAAGGGAACGCCGTGCCCGTCTCCCAAGAGACCATCGACCGGATCATCTGCACCAGCGGCACCGTCGAGGTCACCTTCGACACCGACGGGCAACCACTCAACCTCGGCCGCGAGGAACGCATCTTCAGTCAAGCCCAACGCATCGCGCTGGCGGCCCGAGATGGCGGTTGCAGGTGGGGTGATTGCGACAAATCGCCTTCCCGCACCGAGGTGCACCACCTGGAACAGTGGCTCCGCGACCACGGCAGAACCGATATCCGCCTGGGTATCCTGCTCTGCCCACCGCACCACCTGCTGTTGCACAACCAGGGCTGGCAGATCTTCGAACACCACGGCACCTACTGGCTCAGGCCTCCAGGCTCGGTCGATCCCGGACAGACGCTCATCCGGCTACGCAGCAAGAGCCCCGCCGCCCACGAACAGCACGCCCAGCAGCCCCACCAGCACTGAGCCCACCTCACGCCACCACCGCCCGAAGCCATGCGCGGCACGCAACCATTGCGTTGGTCGAGCTTGTCGAGACCCGACGAGACCCGACGAGACAACCCTGTCGACCGCGGCAGCGACACACAGACACGTCGCGGGGTCACTTCGACAGGCTCGACCAGCGGGTGGGCGCGACACGCACGCACGACGCTCGACGGGCTCGACCAGCGGGCTGGTCAGGGGGAGGGGGTTCGCTCCTCGTGACCCCAGGGCTGGCCGTAGCCGGTTGGTTCGGGCGCGCTCATGAGGTCGAGGTAGGGCTTGGCGTCGAAGGCCTCCGGGCCGAGCACTCCGGTGCCGGACCAGACTCCGGTGGCGAGCAGCTCCAGCGCGATCGCGGGGTTGAGGGCAGTCTGCCAGACCACGCACTGGGCGTCGTATTCGGCCATCGTCCACTCGTTTTCGCTCACGTGATAGAGGTAGACCTCCCGTGCCGCGCCATCCGTGCCGGTGCCGGTGACCCACACGCCGGCGCAGGTCTTGCCGGTCATCCGCGGGCCGATCGTGGCCGGGTCGGGCAGGCTCGCGGCGACCACGTCGCGGGGCGCGACCATCGCGGGGCCATTCTTGGTGCGCACCCGCACCGGGGCCACGCTGTCGAGGCCGAGCAGGTGCAGGGTCTTCAGCACCCCGATGAACTCCTCGCCGAGGCCGTACTTGAACGTCACCCGCTTCGCGTCCAGCCAGCGCGGCATCAGCAGCACCTCTTCGTGCTCCACATTGACGCACTCCACCGGGCCGATTCCCTCAGGGAAGTCGAACACCTCCGGCTCGCTGAACGGCGGCGTCGTGTACCAGCCGCGGTCCTTTTCGAAGATCACCGGCGGGTTCAGGCATTCCTCGATGGTGGTCCAGATGCTGAACGACGGCGCGAAGATCTCGTTGCCGGCCTCGTCGCGCACGACCAGGTTGGCGCCGTCCCTGGTGCCGAGCTCGTCGATCTCGCTGAACAGGTGATCGGAGGCGTACCGGGCGAACACGTCGGAGAGCCCGGGCTCCACCCCCATGCCCACCAGTGCCAGCCGGCCGCTGGTCTCCCAGTCGGCGGCCTGGTCGAACTGGTCGTCACCGAGTTTGATACCGGTCTCGGTGTGCGGGTCGGTCGGATGCGGCTCCGACAGGCTCATCGCCATATCGAGGTAGTCGGCCCCGGCGGCCAGCGCGCCCGCGAAGATGCTCTGCACGAACTTCGGCTCAACGGCGTTCATCACATGGGTGGCGCCGTGCTCGCGCGCCACGCGGGCCACGACCTCCGGGTCGGAGGCGTCGATCTGCGCGGCGGTGAACCGGGCGGCGACGTCTCTGCCGTACCGGGCCGCGATCGCGGCGATGGTGCGCTCCGCCCGAGCCGGATCGTAGTCGCTCACGACGACGTGCTCGTAGAACGAGCGGCGGGCAATGATCTTCGCGAAGGCGTCACCGACGCCACCCGCCCCAACGAGAAGGATCTTCATGCCCCGACGCTAGCGTGCCGACGCCGCACATAGCAGCCCCCGGCCGACATCCGCGGCGCCTCTGCTGTCCAGAGGCCGTGCTGCGTGTCGCCGGCGCCTGGGCGGAGTTACAGGCGGTTCATCGGCTGCCGGTGCCGCGCGCGGACGGGCGGGGCGTGGCCGCCCGTCGCCTGGCGATGGTGTTCTCGCCGTCGAGCTTGGCCGCCAGGGGCGCCCAGAGCAGCACGGCCACGCCGACGCCGAGCATCAGCCCGCCGACGGTATCGGTGAGCCAGTGCGCGCCGAGGTAGGTGCGGCTGACCATCATGGCCACGGTGTAGACGGCGCCGGCGATCCATACCCAGAGCCAGGGGAAGATGATCGCGAGAGCGACGGCCATGGTGGCCGCGTTGGCGACGTGCCCGGACGGGAAGGAGCCGAAGTCCGAGGTGATGATCATGTCGTCGGGGCGGGCCCGGCCGAAGAGGGTCTTCAGAAGTTGCACCAGGCCGGAGCTGACCAGGGTGGCCGCGAGATAGAACAGGGCCGCCCAGGGCCGTCGAAGGATCAGGAGGGTCACCAGGATCAGCACCGGGATCACGATCACCCCGGCGATGCCGGCCCCCAGGAAGTTCATCAGCAGGGCGGGGACCTCCCACACCGGTGAGCGGTGTTCGAGGATCTCTTCCATCCACTCCGCGTCCGCCTCGATCGGGCGGCCGGCGCCGCGCGCGAGGATCAGGGCGCCGAGCAGGAACGCCAGCAGCACGGCGATGGCGCCGCTGATCAGCGGCCAGCGGCGGGCGATGCGGCGGGAGGGAGCATCCGCCGCCGCCTCGGCCTTCGCGGCAGCGGGCGGCGCGCCCTCGGGTTGGGTGGGCTCGCTGTCGGGCGTGCGCGATGGGTCCATCAACCCATGTTAGGTCGGGCGGCCGCGCAGCGCTCGTTGACCCGCGGTCACCACCGGCGACGCCCAGCCAACCACCCTCCTTGACTGGCGAGGTTAGGCCGTCACCAGGGTGTCCCGGTTCTTGCCGGTGCGCTTGGACGTGAGCATGGCCTCGTCGGCGAGGGCGACCAGGGCGTCGGGGGTGATGGGGGCGGCGCCACGCGGCGCGAACAGGCTGATGCCGATGCTCGCCGACACCGTTGAGCCCTGCGCCAGGCCGACGAGCGGTTCGCGCACGGCCGTGCGGATGCGCCGCGCGACGTCCCGCACCGTGTCCTCGTCGACGCCGGCGCAGGCGATCACGAACTCGTCCCCGCCGAACCGGCTCGGCAGGTCGCCCGCCCGCACGCTGCGCAGCAGCCGCCCGGCCACCTGGTGCAGCACCTGGTCGCCGGCCTCATGGCCGAAGGCGTCGTTGATCGCCTTGAAACCGTCCAGGTCGAGGAACAGGATCCCCACGGTGTGGCCGAGGAGCTCGGCATCGGCGAGCATCTGCCGCAGCCGGCGTTGCAGCGACAGCCGGTTGGGCAGCCCGGTGAGGGAGTCGTGCAGCGACTGGTGTTCGATCTGGCGCTGCAGGTGGATGCGTTCGAGCACCGGCGCAGCCTGCGTGGCCAGGGCCGCGAGCAGGTCGAGCAGGTTCTCGTCCAACTCCCGGGAGCGCTGGAACCAGCAGGCGATGGCGCCGCCCACCGTGCCGTCTTCGATCACCGGAATGATGCACAACGCCTCGACGCCCTCGGCGTCAAGTCCGGCCGCCAGGGTCGGGAAGCTCGCCGCGATCTCGGTGGCGCTGCGGCACACGACCGGCCGGCCGTGGCTCAGGCACTCCTGCACCGGCAACAGGCCGGCCAGCTCGACGATGCCGGTCAGCGGCCGGTCGCCGGAGGCCAGCTCGAGGCGCCCGTCGGGATCGGCCACGATCACGGACACGAGCGCCGCATCCGTGGCCGTCTCGGCGGAGACCCGCAGGGCCGACCCGAACGCGGCCAGCGTCGTCGCCGGGGCGAGTCCGGCGGCGGCCTCCTGGAGGATGCGCACCCGGGCGACCGCGGTCTCGGCCGCGCGGCGGGCGTCGAGCAGGTCTCGTTCGTACTTGAGCCGGATCGCGGCGTCGAAGACGGCGGCATAGACCAGGGTCTCGGCGCCGGAATCGTCCAGGACCGAGCTGACCAGCACATCCCGGGAGCCGCCGGCGCGGGTGGACAGGGTGAGCATCATCTCGTTCAGCGCGCGCTGCGTCTGCAACAGCGGCATGAACCGGGTCTCGAAGAGCAGCTTGCTGCCCCGGGACAGCAAGGACAGGAAGTACCGGCCGACGACGTCCTCCCGGGCGAAGCCCGACCACTCGCAGAAGGTGTCGTTGGCGGAGTGGATGACCCCGTCGGTCGACATCGCGAACAGCCCGGCCGGCGCGCGCTGGAACAGCGCGCGCGAGACGTCGTCCGGCGTCACAGACAGCGCCGGATCTGCCGCTCAATCTCCGCCGGGTCGGACAGGTGGGCGTAGTGCCCCGCCGCGCTCAGCACCACCAGTTCGCTGTCGGCGATGTGCTCGTGCAGGTATTCGCCCACCTCGAGGGGGGCGATGATGTCGTCGGAGGACTGCAGGATCAGCGTGGGCGTGCTGATGTCCTTGAGGTACCGGCGCATGTCCGAGAGGAAGGTGACCCTGGCGAAGTGCTGGGCGACCATCGTGTCGGTGCGGGCCATGCTCTCGGCCAGTTCCTCGGCGAGCTCCGGCCGGTCGGCGTTCTGCATCAGGGTGGGCGCCATCGCCGTTGCCCAGCTGGCATGGTTGACCTCGAGGGCGTCCAGCAGCGCATCGATGTCGGCGCGCTCGAAGCCGCCCAGGTAGCCCTCGTCGTTCAGGTATCGCGGCGAGGGGCCCAGCATGATCAGACGAGCGAAGCGCCGCGGTTCCTGGATCGCGGCCAGGGCCCCGATCATGGCGCTGACCGAGTGCCCGACGAAGACCACGTCGTGCAGGTCGAGCTCACGGATGATCTCGAGCAGGTCGTTCGCATAACCCCGCAGGGAGTCGTACTTGCGGCGGTCGTACGCCGAGACATCCGAGTCGCCGGAGCCGACGTGGTCGAACATGACCACCCGGTGCCCCTCGGCGAACTGCGGTGCCACCAGGCGCCACATGTCCTGGCTGGTGCCGTAGCCGGGCCCGAAGATGATCGGGGGCCGGGTCGGATCGCCGACGACGGAGACTCCGTTGCGCACGAGGACGTCCACCGCCCAGGCCGAGGGTGAAGTCAGGCTGGTAGGCACGGTATTCGTCACAGTCGCGATTCTTCCATATCGGTCGTACCAATGGGGAAGTTCGACCGGTTCGATCAGTGCCCGAGCGCCGCCACGGTGCGGGGCCGCACGATCAGCCACAGGCTGAGGATCGAGACGATCGCTGCGACGCCCATCACCGATGCCATCGGCACCGCGGTGCCGACGCCGAGCAGGCCCACGACGGGCGAGATCACGCCGGCGATGCCGAAGTTGGCCGCGCCGAGAAGCGAGGCGGCGGTGCCGGCCTCGCTGCCGTGCGCGTTCAGGGCGATGACCTGCACGGTCGGGAACGTGAAGCCGCAGGCGGCAATGAAGAACCAGAGCGGGATGAGGGTGCCCCAGAGGCCCGCGCCGAGCAGGTCGAGGGTGAAGATCGCTGCTGACATCACCACGAGCACCGCGATGGCCACGATCAGGATGTTCTGCGGGCCCACATTGTGCCGGTGCATCAGGCGCGAACTGGCCTGAACACCCACCACGATGCCGAGGGAGTTGACGGCGAAGAGCACCCCGTACTCCTGGGCGCTGAACTGGTAGACCTGCTGGAACAGGAACGGTGACGAGGACAGGTAGGAGAACAGACCGGTGAACGTCATCGCCCCGATGATGAGCACGCCGACGAAGGTGCGGTCGCTGAGCACCGCGCGGTAGCGCTGGGCCAGGCTGGAGTGGCCGGGCACGGTGCGGCGCTCCTGGGGCAGGGTCTCGACGATCCAGATGGCGACGGCCACCATGACCACGATGCCGTACGCGGCGAGCACCCAGAAGATGCCGCGCCACGGCATCACGAGCAGCAACTGCGAGCCGATGACCGGGGCCAGTACGGGCGCGAGGCCGCTGACCAGTGCGAGCCGGGAGAGCATCTTGACGAGCGGCTTGCCGCCGAAGAGGTCGCGCACCATGGCCATCGCCACGACCGCGCCGGCCGCGGCGCCGAAGCCCTGCAGCACCCGGAAGATGCCGAGGGACACGATGTCGCTGGAGAGGGCCGCTCCCACGCAAGCCAGCACGTGGAAGCCGGTGGCCAGCAGCAACGGCAGGCGCCGGCCCACCTTGTCGCTCCACGGGCCGACAATCAGCTGGCCGAAGCCGAAGCCGATCATGGTGCCCGTGAGGGTCAGCTGGATGGCGGCGGCGGAGACGCCGAGCTCGCTCTCCAGGGTGGGGAACGCCGGCAGGTACAGGTCGATCGTGAACGGGCCGAGGGCCGTGAGCGCACCGAGGATGATGATGTAGACGACGCGCTGACCCCGGGAAAGAGCATCACCGGGGTGCCGTGCGGTGGAGTGGAGTTGGGCCTCGGTGATCACAGGGATCATTGCGGTAGTCACGAAAAAGAGTCCTCGGTCGGGGTCGAACGGTGTGGAGTGCGGGTGATTACCCATGTGCGCCAAGCGCCTCCGCGCCGGTTCTATTCCGGATCCGGGTCGTTCCGCCAAAGATTGCGCGGATGTCGCCGATCGTGCAAGTTCCCGGCGGCTACCGGGCCGGCAACACGAGTTCCATGAAGACGTCGGCCCTCGCGTAGGGCATCGGCCCGATCCGCTCCGCGGGAACGTGGCTGAAGCCCACCGACTCGTACAGGTGCACGGCGCTGGGCAGTCGGGTGCTGCTGCCCAGGAACAGTGTCGTCGCGCCGAGTGCGGCGGCCATGTCGATGGCGGCCAGGATCAGCCGCCGGCCGGTGCCCCGGTTGCGTTCGGCGGGACTGACCGCCATCTTGGACAGCTCGAAGACACCGTTGCCGGTGGGGACCACCGCCACACAGCCCACCCGATCGGCGCCGGCCCGGGCAATCAACACCTGACCACCCCGGCCCACGATGGCGTCGGCGGGGTTGTCGAGCAGGGCCCGATCGGCAGCTTCGAGGGTGAAGAGGGCGGTGATCCACTCCTCGTTGAGCTCCCGGAACGCCCGCGTGTCCGCCGCGGAAGCCATCGGCTCGATGACGAGGGTACGGTTCGGGGTGGTCTGGCTGGTTGTCATGGTGAGCTCCTTCTTCCCTTCCATGCTCCGAGCGCGCCATCGAGACGTCCAATATCCGTTCTACTTCCATCCAGACGCCGGAGGTCTTGCTAGGGTGGGGCATGGTCGCCCAACTGGAACTGAGGCATCTGCGGTACTTCGTCGCCGTGGCCGAGGAGTTGCACTTCGGCCGCGTCGCCGTCCGGCTGCACATGGCCCAGCCGCCGCTGTCACAGCAGGTGCGCAGGCTCGAGGAGCTGGTGGGCACCGCACTGTTCGACCGCACCTCCCGGCGGGTCGCCCTCACCGCGGCCGGCGAGGCGTTCCTCGATCGCAGCCGCAAACTCCTGGCCCAGGCCGACGCCGACATCGACGAGGCGGCGCGCATCGGCCGGGGTGAGTTGGGTCGGCTCGACATCGGCTTCATCAGCTCGGCGATTCCCTTGGGCATCACCGAGCGCATCCACGCCTACCGCTCGTTGTACCCGGCCGTGCAGCTGCGTCTGCACGAGGGGTACACGGCGCTGATCCTGGAGCGCCTGCTCGCCGGCGAGATCGACATGGGGGTGGTGCGGGACTCCGAACCGCATCCGGCGCTGTCGACCACGACGTTGGCCACCGAACCGTTCGTCGCCGTGCTGCCCGTCGACCACCCGGCTGTCGGCGCCGCCACCCTCGAGGCGGGCCGGCTGCGCGAGGATCCGTTCGTGTTCTATCCGAGGTCAGCCGGCGAGCGCGCCTACCTGCGCAACCTCGACGCGTGCCGGACGGCCCGGTTCGAGCCGCGCATCGTGCAGGAAGCCTCATCCTGGGTGACGATCCTGCACCTGGTGGAGGCGGGACTCGGCGTGAGCATCGCGCCGGCCAGCGCCACCGTGACCACACCGGCCGGTGTGCGGGCGATCCCGCTGGCCGGGGAACACCCGCGCAGCGAGGTGCAGCTGGTGCAGCGCGCCGACGACAACCGGGCGATCCTGGCGAACTTCCTGGCGGTGCCGGGCTCGCTCACCCCCACGCTCACCCCCGGCGCCCGGTCGGTCTCAGGCTGACTCTGCGCCCGAGGCGGTCGGCGCCTCGGCCGGCACGACGGCGGGACGCACCGGCGGCAGCACGGCGGGGTCGTCGAGCAGGCCCTCGAAGGCCAGCTCGGCGGCGCCGATCATCAGCAGGTTGGAGCCCAGTTCCGCGGCACTGAGCCGCACCGAGCCGAACGCGGCGTCCAGCGAGTGCGACGCGACGGCGGTCCGCAACCGTTGCGGATCTACCGCGAGCAGCGCCGCGAGGAACCCGCCGAGCACCACCAGCTGCGGGTTGAGGATGTTGATCGCCCCGGCCAGCGCCACCGCGAGGTGGTCGATCTGCCGGTTCACCTCGGCGCGCACCTCCGGTGCCGTGGCGGCCAGCAGCGCTTGTTCGAGCTCGTCGGCATCCGCCCCGGCCAGGCCGAGCACCTCGAGCAGTTCACGCCGGGTCACCTCGGCCTCGAGGGTGCCGCGCAGGCCCGCCGAGTCGACCCGGTCGCTGGCGCTGACCCGAGTGTGCCCGAATTCGCCCGCGTACCCGGCGATGCCGCCGGCCGGCGCCCCGCCGACGATCATGCCGCCGCCGATGCCGCTCGCGCCGCCGTTGAGGTAGATGAGATCGGTGATGCCCTTGCCCGCGCCGAAGAACCGTTCGGCCATCGCCCCCAGGCTGGCATCGTTCGCGGCGAGCACCGGGTAGCCGGTGGCGGCTTCGAGCATCTCGGCGAGTGGCTCGTCGACCCAGCCCAGGTGCGGCGCGTGCCGCACCAGGCCGTCGTGGGCGCGCACCAGCCCCGGCACGGCCACGCCGATGCCGACGACCCTGAACTTGGCGGTCAGTTCACCGCGCATGCCGTCGATCACGGCGGCGGCGATGTTGACGGCCTCGAGCACGCTCGGGGACTGGTCGGTGGGGTACCGCACCCGGCGGTGCACCTGACCGTCGAGCCCGACGATGCCGATCGTGACGGCGTCGATCTCCGGGTTCACGGCGAGCGCCACGACCTGCTCGCTGACACAGACGATGGGGCTGGGCCGGCCGACCTGGTTGGTTGAGCTCGGTTCGCGCTCGACGACGAGGCCGCGTTCCGCCAGTTCCGCGACCAGGGCGGCGATGGTGGACCGGTTCAGGCCGGTGACCCGGGTGAGCTGGGAACGCGACGCCGCACCGCTGCGGTGCACGAGCCGCAGCACCACCGACAGGTTGTGTCTGCGCACATCGTCATGGCTGCTGCCCTGCACGGTTCCTCCGTCTGGCTGATACCTGCGGCTGTCTCCGATTGACCGGCTGACGCCTGGCAATCCGGCTGTTTCCCCCAGAATACCCGGGTCAGCGCCCGACTGGCCGTGATACGTTGCACAACGCCACAAATCGGTCCGAGCGCCCGGCGGCGCCGGCTCATTCCACCCAGACAAGGATGTCCATGAAGTCTCCCACCATGAAAATCGCCCTCACCGGCGGCAGCGGCAAGCTCGGCCGGACCGTGCTCGCCCGCCTGCGCGCCGAAGGCCACGAGGTACTCAACCTCGACCGGGACGGCGCCCGCGGCGCCGGGTTCCTCCGCATCGACCTCACCGACTACGGCCAGGTGATCGACGCGTTCTCCGGCGTCGACGACCAGGCGACCGGCTTCGACGCCGTGGTGCACCTCGGCGCGATCCCGGCGCCGGGACTGGTGCCCGATGTGGCCACCTTCCACAACAACATGCTCTCCTCGTACAACGTGTTCCAGGCGGCCCGGCGGGCGGGCATCCGCCGCATCGTCTACGCGTCGAGCGAAACGGTCCTCGGCCTGCCGTTCGACACCGACCCGCCCTACATCCCGGTCGACGAGGAGTACCCGGCCCGGCCGGAGAGCACCTACTCGCTGGTGAAGCACCTCGAGGAGCAGATGGCCATCGAACTAGTGCGCTGGGACCCGCTCCTGTCGGTCACCGCGCTGCGCTTCTCCAACGTCATGGATCCGGAGGACTACGCCGGGTTCGAGGCGTTCCAGGACGACCCGACCCTGCGCAAGTGGAACCTCTGGGGCTACATCGACGGACGGGACGGCGCGCAGGCGGTGCTCAAGGCGCTGCAGAGCGCGCCGCCCGGTTTCGAGAGGTTCATCATCGCCGCGGCCGACACCGTCATGCGCCGGCCCAGCGCCGAGCTGGCCGCTGAGGTGTTCCCCAACGTGAGTGTCGCCGCCGGTGTCGCCGGACGCACGACGCTGCTCTCGATCGACAAGGCCCGCCGCCTCCTCGGCTACTCCCCCGAGCACTCCTGGCAGGACCAGCGCTAGCCGACTTGCCCCCGGATCAGGGAGCGGCGGGAGGCGGGGCCGTGGAGCCGCGGGAGACGTAGCGCGGCGGCAGGAGATCGACCAGCGGGGTGCGGTCGCCGGTGATCTGGCGAATGGTGAGCTCGACGGCGCGGGTGCCGGAGTCCTCCGGTGAGAGTGGAATCTCGTCCAGCGGCGGGTTGAACTCCGAGGTGTCGAAAACCGCGCAGGCCGACAGCACCGACAGGTCGCCGGGAATCGAGATGCCCCGGTCAGCGAGGATCTCCAACACCGTCGTCTGCACCGATTCGCCGGCGTGCATCACCAGCGCCGTCAGTCGTGGCAGTGCGGCGAAGAGTTCGTCGAGGCCCCGCCGGATGCTGTCCAGGTCGCTGGCGGGCATCACGAACGCCGTGTCGATACCGCGGTCGGCCGCCGCGGCTTGGAACCCGTCACGGAAGCGCAGGGGGTAGTTCGCGCCCCAGTCGTAGGTGCTGTGCGGGAAGCCGAGCAACCCGATCGAGCGATGCCCGAGGTCCGCCAGGCGGCCGACGGCCAGGCTCGCGGCACCCTCGAAGTCCAGGTCGACGCAGACCAGCCCGTCGGTGTCCGCCGGCACCCCGATCACGGTGGCGGGAATGTTGAGGGCCCGCAGCAGCGGCATCCGCTCGTCGTCGAGCGACACGTCGAGGGCGATGATGCCGTCTGCCAGCCTGCTGGAGGTGACCCTCTCCAGCCCGGTGGAGGAGTCGTCGGCCGTGAGTAGCAGCACGTCGTAGTCGATCTTGCGGGCCGCAGTGGCGACGGCCAGGACGAACGACATCAGCACCCCTGGCTGGGTGTCGGCGCGCACCGGGGCCGTCAACGCGAAGATGTGGGTGCGGGTGCCGGCCAGCATCCGTGCGCCCGCGTTCGGCCGGTAGCCCAGCTCCTGGATGGCGCTGACCACCCGGTTGCGGGTCGGTTCGGCGATGGAGCGGTTGCCGGAGAGGGTGTACGACACCGTGCTGATCGACACCCCAGCGAGACGGGCCACGTCGTGAATAGTTGCCATGCGTCCTCTGTTGCCTGGGTGGAACCGACCGGTGTCCCAACAGGATACCCAGCGCCCGGACCGCTGAAGGTCCGGGCGCTCTGGGTCGGCGGGTCAGCCCTTGACGGCGCCGATCATGACGCCGGAGCTGATGTGCTTCTGCAGGAACGGGTAGACGATCAGAACCGGTACCAGCGCGATGATCACCACGGCCATCTGAACCGCCAGGGTGGCCACCTCACCGCTTCCGACGGCCACCTGACCAGGCACCGAGACGCCCTGCAGCACGTAGGAACGCAGGATCACCTGCAGCGGCAGCTTCTCGCTGTCGTTGATGTACAGGGTGGCGTTGAAGAACGCGTTCCAGTACCCGACCCCGTAGAACAGGCCGATCACGGTGATCACCGATTTCGACATCGGCAGCACCATCCTGGTGAGGATGCGCCAGTCGCCGGCGCCGTCGATCCGCGCGCTGTCGAGGATCGACTGGTCGATGCCCATGAAGAAGCCGCGCATCAGGAAGATGTTGAACACGCTGATACAGCTGGGCAGGATCAGCGACCAGTAGGAGTTGATCAGGCCGAGGTTGCTCACCAGCAGGTAGCTGGGGATCATGCCGGCACCGAAGAACATGGTGATCAGCAGGAAGAACAGGACCGGCCGGTGGGCGAAGGAGCCGGGCCGGGAGAGGCCGTAGGCGGCCATCACCGACACCACCAGGCTGATCACGGTACCGACCGCGGTGATGCCGACGCTGACCAGGACGGCCCGGGTGACGACACCGCCGGAGAGGATCTGCTCGTAGGCGGCGAAGGTGAGCTCCCCCGGCACGATTACCATCCCGCCGGCCACCGTGATGGTGGCCTGCGAGGAGAAACTGGTGAGCACCACGATGTAGAGCGGGACGACGATCAGGGCGGCCATGACGAAGAGCACGATGGCGCGGGCGCCGGCTTCGAGCGGAGCGCGCGGCTCTTCCCAGGCCGGCCGGATGACCTGGGAGGTGCGGGGGTGCGACGTGTCGATTGGTCTGGTGGTGATACTCATGATTTCTGGTAAACCCCGGCCTCTCCGAATAGGTGCGCGAGTTTGTTGGCGCCCAGCACCAGGATCACGCTGATCACGCCCTTGATCAGCCCGGCGGCGGCGGCGTAGCTCCAGTCACCGTTTTGGATGCCCGAGTAGTAGACGAAGGTGTCCAGCACCTCCGCCGCACCGGCCCCGACCGCATCACGTTGCAGCAGCAGCTGTTCGAAGCCCACCGTCAGGGAGTCTCCGAGGCGGAGGATGAGCAGCAGGATGATGATGGGTCGCAGCGCCGGAAGCGTGATGTGCCACATCCGCTTGCGCCGGCCGGCGCCGTCCATCGCCGCGGCCTCATAGAGGCTCGGGTCGATGGCGCTCAGCGCGGCCAGGAATACGATGATTCCCCAGCCGGCGTCCTTCCAGAGCGCCTGCGAGGTGACCAGGACCAGAAAGGTGTCCGGTTGGGTCATCAGGTTGACCGCTTCGATGCCGTTGTCGCGCAGGAACTGGTTGAGCAGCCCTGCCCCGCCGAGGATCTGCTGGAAGATCGAGATCACGATCACCCAGGACAGGAAGTGCGGCAGGTAGACGATCGACTGGAACAGCGAGCGGATGCGGGGGCTGAGCAGCCCCTGCAACAGGATCGCCATCATGATCGGCACCGGGAAGAAGAAGACCAGTTGGAAAGCGGTGATGGTGAGGGTGTTGCGCACGGCGGACCAGAAGGCCTCGTCGGCCAGGACCCGATCGAAGTTGGCGAAGCCGACCCAGGGGTTCTCGAACATGCCCACGTAGGGCGAGTAGTCCTGGAAGGCGATGGCGTTGCCCACGATCGGGACGTAGGCGAACAGCGCCGTGAGCACCAGGGCCGGCAGCACCATGATCAGGATGGTGCGATCCCTCTTGAACAGGGCGCGGCGTTTTCGGCGCCTCCGCTCGGTGGCGGCTTTGTGGATGGCTGGGTCTGCGGGCGGCGCCTCCGGGGCGGGGCGCCGCTCGTCAACTAAGGTCATCGGCCCGGCCTATGCGTCCAGGTACTTCTGGTAGAACTTGCGCAGCTCATCGCCACCTTTGGACTTCCAGGTCTTGATGGCCCCGTCCAGTGCGGACAGGTCCTTGCGCCCGTTGGCCACGTCGGCCTTGAGGTCGTCGAAGGGCGTACCGAGGGAGCCGAACTTGGCCGGTTCCTGGATCTGCACGCCGTACAGCACCGGGTCGGCGGCGAAGGCGCTCATCCGGGCGCTCCAGGTGCAGTAGTCCGTGACGAACTGGGGGTACTCCACGTGCGCCTGCACCACAGGCGGGTGTACCAGGAAGGAATAGGTGGATGTCACCTCGGCCTGGCCTTTTTCGTTCAGCACCGGGGCGCCGTTCGCGTCCAGGTCGTAGTGGGTGCCCTCCACGCCAGAGTTGAGCAGCTGATATTCCGCGGTGCCGAACGGTGCCGCAATGAAGTTCGCGACGGCGAGCATCTCCTTGATGGCGGCCTCGTCGGCCTTCTTGTTGATGAAGCTGAAGATGTTTGTCGGGCTGCCCTTGTACAGGGTGGGGTCGCCGCCGCCGGCTGCGAAGTAGTCCATGGCCTGGGTGTTGTAGCTCGGGTTGGACGGCAGGACCCTGGCGAGGGATTCGGCCCAGCCGCCCACGCCGTCGCTCTTGACCAGGGTGTTGCCGGCCTCGTAGCGGCTGTTGGCCTGCTGGTCGTTGCCGGCCATGGCATCCGGGTGCACGGCGCCGGACTTGTACAGGCGGGTGAGCCAGTCCAGGGCGGCCCGGTACTGCTCGGTCTCGAATTTGTGCACGAGCTTGCCGTCGATCTCCGTCCACTTGTCCGGCACACCGAACATGATCTGGCCGGCGTTCCAGAGGTCATCCGAACCCCACCGGTTCTTGGAGGGGTCGGTCGCTTCGGCGAGGATCTCGATGAAGCTGTCCGCGTCGGTCGGCAACGGCAAGCCGAGTTCGTCGAAGAGGTCCTTGCGGTAGAAGAACGCGTTCTGGATGACCTCGCCCGGGTAGGGAAGCCCGTACAGCTTGCCCTGGAAGACCGAGTACTTCCACGAGTCGGTGGGGATGTTGGCCAGGTTGGGGTAGTCCTTCACCTTGTCGCCGGCGAGGAACGGGCTGAGGTCGGCGAAGAGGGAGCCGACGGCCTGGTCGAACTTGGGCGGCAGGTTCCAGGACGGGATGACGACCATGTCCGGCACATTGTTCGGCGAGGCGAGGACCGCCTGGATCTTCTCGCCGTAGGTGTTGCCGTCGGAGACCTGGAACTTGATGTTCGTG
The DNA here is from genome assembly GCF_025463825.1 of Cryobacterium sp. GTDB lineage: Bacteria > Actinomycetota > Actinomycetes > Actinomycetales > Microbacteriaceae > Cryobacterium. The sequence continues at coordinate 6,285 of NZ_JAODBG010000026.1, read as the reverse complement.
CCCAGTTCCTTGTTGACGGCCGTGAAGTAGGAGTTGTCCGCGCTGGGGATCGTCCACCAGGCCGGGCTCAGCGCGGTGTACGAGCCGCCGGAGCCGGGCACCTTCGCGACGGACTTGCGTAGCGTGGCGGGCAGGGTGAGGTAGCCCGCGGTGGAGCCGGCGACACTGACGAGGTCCGGGACGGCGAAGTCCACCGGGTAGTAGTTGGGGATCACGCCGGCGATGTCGGCGGCGGTGAAGACTGCGCCGGAGGTGGCGGCGGTTCCGGTGCTGCACCCGGCGAGGGTGGCTGCGGCCGCTCCGGCTCCGACGAAGCCCAGGAAGGACCTCCGGTTCAGCGGCTTCTTGGCGAATGTTCTCAGATCAGAACTGGCCGTGTGGATGCTCATTGCTGCCTCACTTCTTCGTAAGTTGCGACTCTCGCCGAGGCCTGGGGAAGCAAGATTTGCCCCCACGTCCGGCTCCCTGCGGAAGCGCTTCGACACTCGGGAGTGTACAGGGATGAATTACGCGGAGGCAACCACAAATCGCGAACTGTGTCCTAGACTCGGTACGTCGACGTAGTTCTCGCGACAGCTGTCGAAACGATTCGACTGGCCCCGATCAGGAAGTCTTTGATGACGAACGGCACCGACGCCGCCACGGCAGCTCACCTACTCGACCAGCTCACGGTGGAGGACAAGCTCAGCCTGTTGCATCAGGCCAATCCCGCCATCGAACGCCTGGGGCTCGCCCCCTTCCACACCGGAACCGAGGGGCTGCACGGCCTGTCCTGGCTTGGCGAGGCCACCCAGTTCCCGCAGGCCGTCGGGCTCGCCGCGTCCTGGGACCTCGACCTGATCCGCCGGGTGGGCGAGGCCGTCGGCACCGAGGTGCGCGGCAAGCACGCCGCCTTCCCGGAGGTGAGCCTGAACGTCTGGGCGCCGGTGGTGAACCCGCTGCGCCATCCGCTTTGGGGCCGCAACGAGGAGGGTTACTCGGAGGACTCCTGGCTCACCGGCCGGATGGGCTGCGCCTACTCCTGGGGCCTCCGCGGCAACGACCCGGTGCGCTGGCGCACGGTGCCCACCCTCAAGCACTTCCTCGGCTACAACAACGAGGTAGACCGCTCCACTACCAACTCGCAGCTGCGCCCCCGGGTGCTGCACGAGTACGAACTGCCGGCCTACCGCCCGGCCATCGAGGAGGGGGCAGCGGGAGCCGCGATGCTCTCCTACAACCTGGTGAACGGCCGCCCGGCGCACGTCTCCGACCTCGTCGAGGCGCACCTGCGCAGCTGGGTGGCCGACAGCGCCGACCTGCTCATCGTGAGCGACGCCGCCGCCCCCACCAACCTGTACGGGTCCGAAGAATTCTTCGACGGCCCGGTGCCCGCGCACGCCGCCGCCCTGGCCGCCGGGGTCGACAGCTTCACCGACAACGGCACCAATTCCGAGCCCACCATCTCCGCGATGCGGCAGGCCCTGGCCGAGGGCCTGATCACCATCGAGCAGGTGGATGCCGCGGTGCTGCGCCTGCTGACGGCGCGCGCCCGCACCGGCGAGTTCGACACCGAACCGCACCCGTATGCCGCCACCCCGTCCGACGTCATCGGCGCTCCGGAGCACATCGCGCTGGCGAGGGAGGCCGCCGCCGCCGGCACCGTGCTGCTGAAGAACGACCCGGTCGGCGCCCTGCCGATCCTGCCGCTGGCGCCCGCGACGCGGGTGGCACTGCTCGGCCCGCTCGCCGACCGGGTGCTCACCGACTGGTACAGCGGCAGCCTGATCGCCCCGGTCAGCCTTCCCGCAGGCCTCGAGGCCGCGCTGGGCGCATCCGGCGGCACGGTCACGACCGCCAGCGGAGCCGATATCGTCGCGCTCCGCGACCCCCGCACAGGCCGGTACCTCACCTCCGGCGGGCCGAACGGCGGGCGGCTGCACGCCACCGGCGACACCGTCGGCGACGCCGAGAGCTTCGAACTCACCGAGTGGGGCCACGGCCACGTCACGCTCCGCAACCTGGCAAGCGACCGCCTGGTCACCCGCGGCCCGCACGGCTACCTCGAAGACACCGCCACCCGGGTGGGTGGCTGGGTGGCGCAGGAATCCCTGCGGCTGCTTTGCAACGACGACGGCAGCGTGTCCGTGCAGCACCGGGGCTCGAGCCTCTGGCTGCACGCCGACCTCGGCAACGGGTCGATCCTGGCTGCGCCGGCCACCGAGGCCACTGCCGGCCGGTTCGGGCTTCGGGTGCTACGCTCGGGCCTGGCGCACGCGGCCGAAATCGCCGCCGCGGCGGACACCGTTATCCTGACCGTGGGCAACGACCCGCACCTCGGCGGCCGGGAAACCGAGGACCGCCCGGCCCTCGCGCTGCCGGGCCACCAGGCCGAACTGGTGCACGCCGCCGCCGACGCGAATGCTCGCGTGGCACTGCTGGTGATCTCCTCCTATCCATTCGCCCTCGGTGCCGCCCTGGAAAAGGCATCCGCCGTCGTGTGGTCGTCGCACGCCGGCGAGCAGCTCGGCTCCGGCCTGGCCGACGTGCTCACCGGCGCGGTGGAACCGACCGGGCGGCTCGCGCAGACCTGGTGGGCCGGCGAGTCCGACCTCGCCGACGTGCTCGACTACGACATCATCACCAGCCGCAGCACCTACCTGTACTCCACCGCGCGGCCCGACTTCGCCTTCGGCCACGGGCTCGGCTACACCCCGGCCACCCTGCCGGCTGCCGCCCTGAGCGCTTCCCGCGCCGAGTGGTCGATCGAGAACGGCTTCGCCGAGCCGGTGACCGCCACGATCAGCGTCGCCGCCGGGTCTGCCCCCGGCGTGACCGACGGCACGGCGCCGGACCGATCCGGGTCCGCGGTCGAGACCGTGCAACTGTACGTCGCTGCCCCCGGCCACCGGCTGCCCTTTCCGCGCCGCCGGCTGGCGGGCTTCGGCCGGGTCACCGTGGTCTCCGGCGACAGTACGGAGCTGACGGTCACCGTGGATGCCGCCGCGTTCTCCGTGTGGGACGTCACCACCGGCCGCCTGGTCGTGGAGACCGGCGACTACGAGGTGCTCGTCGGCCGCTCGGCCGAGGCCATCGACCACCGGCTGCCCCTGCACATCGAGGGCGTCACCGTCGCCCCGCGGGATGCCCAGGCCGGCTTCGCCGCCGACAGCTTCGACGAGACCGAGCACAGCGACACCGGCCGCAGCGAACTGGTCGCCTACACGCCGCTGACCGGCACCGCCGTGGCCGTGGCCGCTGTCGCGCGCCACGCGCGGCTGGTCTACCTCGACGTGGCCGGCCTGCGCGGAGAGCTGCGGGTCGAGGCCCGCGGCGCCGGCCGGATCGCGCTCGAGGCCCGCCGGGGCGGCCTGTGGTCGCCGCTCGGCAGCGCCGAGGTCACCGCCCCAACCTGGACCGGCATCCCCCTCCAGTTGGCCGCCGGCCCGAACTACCCGACCGACCTTTCGACGGACCTTCGGGTGACGTTGTCGCGGAATGTGCAGGTGGCGTTCCTCGGCGGCGCCGACGCCTGAGCGACATCCGCCACCGGTATCCTTAGCCACCCGTACCACCGACCAGACAGGACAACATGCTCAGCAACTTGACCGGATGGCACTTCGTCATCATTCTTTTCGTCGTTCTGCTCCTCTTCGGCGCACCCAAGCTCCCGGCCCTGGCCCGCAGCCTCGGCCAGTCGGCGAAGATCCTCAAGACCGAGTTGCGGCCCGGAGACGACGACACCGTTCCGCCGGCAGCAGCAACGGTCCCCGCTGCGGTCCCGACTTCCGCGCCGACGGCCCCGTCTGCGGCGACCCCGGCAGCGACGCCACCGATCCCAGTCCCTGCCCCCGCGCCCGCGCCCGCGCCGCCGGCCTAACGAACCATTCCCATCCCGCGAGAGCGGTCGTGGTTCCCGCGAGAGCGGCCATGGTGCTGCCCCAGCACCGCTGAAGCAACCACAGCACCGCTTTCGCGGAATCGGGGGTGGGTTATCGGGCGGGCCAGGACAGGGTGGCGGAGCGGCCGGGTCCGACCTGGATGGTGTCGATTCGGGGCGCCTGGCCGGGCCGGGGCGTGCGCACGCGGTGGCTGCCGGCTGGGGCGCCGGGCCGGGTCGTGAAGACGGCGGAGAGGAGAGCGCCCGCCGCCCAGTCGAGGTCGACCAGCAGGCCGCCGCGCACCCCAAGCCCACTCACCCGGCCGGTCTCCAGCCCGCGCGGCAGGGCCGGCAGCAGGTCGATCACGCTGGTGTGGGACTGCACGAGGCATTCGGTGAGTGCTGCGACGAAGCCCAGGTTTCCGTCGATCTGAAACGGCGGATGCGCCGCGAAGAAGTTGCGGTAGAGCCCGCCCTCGTGCGGGCCGGCGTCGTCGCGGGCGGGCCGGAGGACCAGCTCGAGCAGGTCGTCGACCTTGCCGGCCTGACCCAGCCGGGCGCGCAAAGCCATCTTCCAGACCAGTGACCAGCCAGTGGAGTCGTCGCCGCGGGCGTCCAGGCTGCGGCTCGCCGCCGCCCGGTCTGCCGCGCTCATGCCGTCGCCCGGGTACAGCCCCGCCAGGTGCGACACGTGCCGGTGCTGCCGGTCCTGCTCGGGACGGTCGGTGTCCCATTCCAGCAGACGCCCGGATTCCCCGGTGCGGTGCGACTCGATGCGGTCCCGAGCGGCGCGCGCCTCAGCGATGATCGGGTGGTCGGCGTGCCCGGCGGCACGGCCGAGCGGCTCGAGCAGGGCGAACAGTTCCCTGATCAGGGTGCGGTCCATCGCCGAGGAGTCGGCGACCGCGGCCGGACCGGCCGGGGTGAGGAACTGGTTCTCCGGCGACGTCGACGGGCGGGTGTGCAGCCGTCCGGCCGGGCCCTCGACCAGGTAGTCCAGGCAGAACCGGGCCGAGCCTGCCGCCAACCGCCAGAGCCGGTCCGTGTCCGCGGCGGTGGCGGCGCCGAACCGGCGGCGCTCGTCGAGCAGCCGCACCAGCCACGGTCCGGCCATCGGCCAGAGCGCCCAGGAGGCGTCCCCGGTGGACGGCGTGCCACAGGCCCAGGCATCCGAGTTGTGGTGCGCCACCCAGCCGCGGCAGCCGTAGAGCCGCGCCGCGGTCTGGGCGCCGGTCCCGGCGAGCGCCTCGACGAAGTCCAGCAGCGGGTCGGCGCACTCCCGCAGCTGCACCGGCTCGGCCGCCCAGTAGTTCATCTCGGTGTTCACGTTCAACGTGTAGTTGCTGCCCCAGGGCGGGTTCGGGCTGTCGTTCCAGAGCCCCTGCAGGGTGGCCGGCAGCCCGCCGGGCCGGGACGATGCGATGAGCAGGTAGCGGCCGTAGTCGAACAGGAGCGCCACCAGGCCGGGGTCGGCCTGTGCAACGGGCAATGGCGAAGCGACGGCGGTCTGCAGGCGCAGGTCGGCCGGGTCGGCGACCCTGGCGTCCCCGCCGGCGAGGGTGAGGGTGCACCGGCCGAACAGGGCGCCGTGGTCGGTGCGGTGTTCTGCGGTGAGCTCCGCCGTCGGCCGGGCCGCGGCCGCCGTGCCCGCGGCGAGGGCCCGCCGTGCGGTATCGGCGAGGGTGCCTTCGGCCGGGCGGCCGGCGGCTACGAAGGTGGTGGCGGTGGCGAGCACCAGCGTGATGACCGAGGCATCCAGGATGCGCAGTTCATGCGCAGGAGCGTCGGGGTCGAGCCGGCCGTTGTGCATCACAGAGAGCACGGCGGACCCCCGCAGCGGGGTGATGCCGGGCGTCGGCACGGTGCCGGGCCGGGCCGGTGCCTCGACGTCGATCACGAGGGTGGCCGGGCGGCTCGGCTCGGCCTCGGCCGGGTCGATGGTGTTGGCGAAGTCGGCCGCGTCGGCGGGCTCGACCGTGGGGTCGCGGCGGCGGCCCAGGTCGATCAGCCGGGTGGAGAGCGAGATCCCGACGGCGCCGGTCCCGGTCCCGAACTCCAGCCGATGCACGAGCACGCCGGCCGGCGCGCTCACAAAGGTGGTCTGCACCAGTTCGGTCGGTGCCGCGGTGGATGGGTCGTCGTGCGGGTCGGTGGGACCGACCGGCGACGGGGTACCGGCGATGCGCCCGCGCACCCGGTGCACCGCGTCATCGAGGTTCAGCCGGCGCTCCAGCACGGTGTGGCCGGGCGGCAGGTCCAGGTGCACGGTGACGAAGGGCAGGTAGGCGGCGCTGTCGGTGGTGCCGAAGCCCGCCAGCGCCTGTTCGGCGTCGGTGAACCGGTCGGCCTCGATCAGGGCGCGCGCCTCGGCCAGGGCCGCGGCCGCGTCGGCCGCGCTCAGCCGGCCGGTGCCGGGCGCGATCGTC
>NZ_JAODBG010000020.1 GCF_025463825.1 Cryobacterium sp. | reverse complement strand
GGGCACGACCCCCGGGACTCCACATCGCTGACCGACGTCTGGCCGTCGTTCGCGGACGCGGCGCGGGCGGGGCAGACCGGCGACGCGCTCAAGGGCGTGCGGGTCGGCGTGGTCAAGGAACTGAACGGCGAGGGCTTCCAGGCCGGGGTTCGTCAGCGGTTCCAGGAGTCGCTCGACATCATGGCGAAGGCCGGCGCGGAGATCGTCGAGGTCAGCGCCCCGCACTTCGAGTACGCGATCGCGGCGTACTACCTGATCCTCCCCGCGGAGGCGTCCAGCAACCTCGCCAAGTACGACTCGGTCCGCTTCGGTCTGCGGGTCACGCCCGACGGCGGCGGCACCGTCGAGCAGGTCATGTCGGCGACCCGTGAGGCGGGCTTCGGTCCCGAGGTGAAGCGCCGCATCATCCTCGGCACCTACGCGCTCTCGGCGGGCTACTACGACGCGTACTACGGCAGTGCGCAGAAGGTGCGCACGCTCATCCAGCGCGACTTCCAGTCCGCGTTCGAGAAGGTGGATGTGCTGGTCAGCCCGAGTGCGCCGACCACCGCCTTCAAGCTGGGCGAGAAGATCGACGACCCGATGGCGATGTACCTCAACGACATCACCACCATCCCGGCGAACCTCGCCGGGGTCCCGGGCATGGGGCTGCCGATCGGGCTGGCGCCCGAAGACGGCCTACCGGTCGGAATGCAGCTGATGGCCCCCGCCCGTGCCGACGCCCGCCTCTACACCTACGGCGCGGCGCTCGAGCAGCTGCTCGTCGACCGGTGGGGCGGTCCGCTGCTGAGTCAGGCACCCGATCTGAGTGCCACCGAGATGTTCGCGAGCGAAGAGGGAGCCGTCTGATGGCGAACGCCACCGCACAGAAGCCCGAACTGATGGACTACGTCAGGGCGCACGAGCTGTTCGAGCCCGTCCTCGGCTTCGAGGTCCACGTCGAGCTGAACACCAAGACCAAGATGTTCTGCGGCTGCGCCAACGAGTTCGGTTCCGGCGCCAACACCAACACCTGCCCCACCTGCCTTGGCCTGCCCGGCGGGCTGCCGCAGGTGAACCGCCAGGCCATCGAGTCCTCGATCCGCTTGGGCCTCGCGCTCGGCTGCGAGATCGCCGAGACCAGCCGGTTCGCCCGTAAGAACTACTTCTACCCGGACACCGCGAAGAACTTCCAGACCTCCCAATACGACGAACCGATCGCCTTCAACGGCCGACTCACCATCGAGCTGGAGAGTGGCCGCCAGGTCACGGTCGACATCGAACGCGCCCACATGGAGGACGACGCCGGCAAGCTCACCCACATGGGCGGCGCGGCCGGACGCATCCAGGGCGCCGACTACTCGCTGGTGGATTACAACCGCGGCGGTGTGCCGCTGGTGGAGATCGTCACCCAGATGATTGAGGGCGCCGAAGCGGATGCCCCCGAGATCGGCAAGACCTACGTCGCCGCGATCCGTGAGATCGTCAAGGCGCTCGGTGTCTCCAACGCCCGGATGGAAGAGGGCAACGTGCGCTGCGACGCGAACGTATCTCTGCGCCCGCGCGGCTCGAACATCCTGGGCACCCGCACCGAGACCAAGAACGTGAACTCCCTGCGCAGCGTCGAACGCGCCGTGCGCTACGAGATCCAGCGCCAGGCGGCGCTGCTCACCGCCGGCGGTACCATCACCCAGGAGACCCGGCACTGGCACGAGGACACCGGCACCACCTCCGCCGGCCGGCCCAAGAGCGACGCCGACGACTACCGGTACTTCCCCGAGCCCGACCTGGTGCCCGTCGCCCCGTCGCGGGCCTGGGTCGAAGAGCTGCGCGCCACCCTGCCCGAGCCGCCGGCGGCGCGCCGCAAGCGGCTGCAGGCCGACTGGGGCTTCGTCAACCTGGAGTTCCAGGACGTGGTCAATTCGGACCTGCTCGACGCCCTCGAGGCCACCGTCGCCGCCGGCGCACCCGCCCAGGCCGCCCGCAAGTGGTGGACCGGTGAGGTCGCCCGCCTCGCCAACGCGGCCGGCGTCTCCGCCGACAGCCTCGTGACGCCGGAGCAGGTCGCCGCGCTGATCGAACTCATCACCGACGGCACTCTCACCGACCGCCTAGCCCGCCAGGTGCTCGAGGGCGTCATCGCCGGCGAAGGGACGCCCAGCGAGGTCGTCGCCAGCCGCGGACTCGCCGTGGTCAGCGATGACGGTGCGCTGATCGTCGCCATCGACGAGGCCCTCGCCTCTCAGCCTGACGTGCTCGCGAAGATCCGCGACGGCAAGGTCCAGGCTGCCGGCGCCGTCATCGGTGCGGTCATGAAGGCCATGCGCGGCCAGGCGGATGCCGCCCGCGTCCGGGAACTCGTGCTGGAACGTGCCGGATCGGCACCGTCGGAATCGGCACAGTAGTGGCCCTTTTCAAACGCCGTCCGGTGGACGCTCCCGCTTCGGCGGGTGCGGCCGCCGCCTTCGGCGTCGGCATGCAGGTGGTGGTGCGGCTGGACCGTGCCCGTTACCCCGACTCGCTGGTGGAAGACCCCATCGGCGTCATCACGGCGCCCGGTGAGCTCATCGGCAGCGCACTGTACGCGCCCGTCGTCGGCAAGGAAGCCATCTGGGTGGTGCACTTCGAGGAGCCGTTCTACGGCCTCGACGGCACCGGCCCGCACGAGTCCGCCAAGGTGCCGCAGCGCTGCCTCGAAGCTGCGCCGGAGTCATGATCGCCGTGGCCGACCGCGACGCACCGCGCGAGTCCGACATCCGTCGGTGGCGGCAGTACCTGGCCGACGAACAGGCCGAGGCGGCGGTGTACCGCGACCTGGCCGGCCGGCGCACCGGTGAGGAACGGGAGATCCTGCTCGCCCTGGCCGAGGCCGAGGGCCGGCACGAAGAACACTGGCGGGACCTGCTCGGCGACCGCGCCGGCGCGCCCAAGAAGGGTGCCATGCGCACCCGGCTGCTCGGGCTGCTGGCCCGGAGGTTCGGCTCGGTGTTCGTGCTCGCCCTTGCCCAGCGCGCCGAAGCCCGGTCACCCTACGACGGGGACGCCGACGCGACGGACGCGATGGCTGCCGACGAACGCATCCACGAGGAGGTCGTTCGGGGACTCGCCGCCCGCGGTCGGCAGCGGCTCTCCGGCACGTTCCGGGCCGCCGTGTTCGGGGTCAACGACGGCCTGGTCAGCAACCTGGCCCTGGTGCTCGGCATCGGTGCAACCGGGGTACCGGCGGCCACCATCCTCTTCACCGGCATCGCCGGCTTGCTCGCCGGGGCGCTGTCGATGGGAGCGGGGGAGTTCGTCTCCGTGCGGTCTCAGCGTGAGTTGCTCGACGCGTCCACGCCGAACCCGGCCACCCGCAGCGTGTTGTCGCACCTGGACGTGGCCGCCAACGAGCTGACCCTGGTCTACCGGGCGCAGGGCATGTCGGAGGCCGACGCCGAGGTGCACGCCCGGGAGGTGCTGCGCACCGTGGCTGTGGCGACCGGTGCGCTCGATGTGAGCCGGCTGACGGCACCCGCCGAACCCGAAATCGACGAGCATGAGGCGATTGGCACCGGGATGACCGCCGCCGTGTCGAGCTTCTGCTTCTTCGCCTCCGGCGCGCTGCTGCCGGTGCTGCCGTACCTGTTCGGCATGGAGGGCATCGCCGCGATCATCGTGGCCGCCGTGCTCGTGGGCCTGGCTTTGCTGGCCACCGGTGCCGTGGTGGGCCTGCTTTCCGGCGGACCGCCGTTGAAGCGGGCGCTTCGCCAGCTGGCGATCGGTTTCGGCGCCGCGGGCGTTACCTACCTCCTCGGCATCCTCTTCGGCACCACGGTCGCGTAGCCCACGCCGCCGCAACTGTTGCTGCTGCGGACAAGTGGTCCCGGTGTGCCGGGTGCATTTGTCCGGCCGGGGCACAGTTGCGGAGCCCGGCGGGTCAGCGGCGGTCGTCGCGCCCGGTGAGGGCGAGCAGCCGGGACTGCAGCGGGGCGTCTTCGGGCATCGGCACGGGGGAGTCGAACAGGCCGCTGGCCTCCAGCGCGTCGCGCTGCGGCTCAAACACGGTCCAGACGGCTTCGATCAGGGCGTCGTCGAGGCTTTCGTCGGCGTCGGTGGCCCGAGCCAGGTCCCAGGAATGGATGGTCACGTCGGACACCTGCTCGCGCAGGTAATCGAGCACCGTGACGGTGTCGTAGGACAGCTGCACCGACGCATCCGCCGGCGCCGCCTGCCAGGCCGCGGTGGCCCGGGCGGAGTGGGTGCGCCACTCGGCGGCCAGGTCATCGCCCAACGGGTCGACCCGACGTTTGGCTTGGTCGATGCTCAGCCCGGCCAGCAACGGTGGAATCCACTGCTGCTCCTGCACCACGTGGCGCACGAGGTCACCCACGCTCCACTCCTTGTCGGGCGTGGCGGCGGTCCAGTCCCGGATGCCCGCCACCCGCTCGCCGAATTCGAGATGCGCGCGTTCCTGCAGTGCAAACCAGTCGACGGCGGTCTCGTCGAGGGCGTCGTCGGATGTCGGGTCGGAAGTCGTCAGGATGTCAGAAGTCACAGTGGGCTCAATTCGTTGGTGGGTCACGCGGCATCCGCCCCGGGGCGTCGGCTGTTGGGACGTGCAACGACATCGGGCCCGTGGGCATTCCGGTCAGCTGCTGCGGAAACCGATGAGCACCCCTCCGGTCGCGCGCACGCTCACGTTGTAGAGCAACGCGTAGCAGGCGCCGCCCGCACTGATCAGCACCGTGTTGAGCACCGCGACGGCCGCCGCGAAAGCCCACACCGTGGCCGGTTTCAACACCTCGCCGAGATCCATCGACTCATTGGTGAGGTCCCGATACGCCCCGGTGACGTCGGCGAACACGCTGGTGTCAGTGACGGCGCGCACGAGGAGGAAGATCAGCAGGACCGTCACCGCATTCAGGCACAGCGAGAGCAGGAACGCGAATTCCACGCTCGACCAGACTCCGATGTGCGCGAGTCCGAGGCGCATCTGCCGGACCGGTTCGCCACGATCGCCCTTCCGGGCCAGCCTCTCGGCGACGTCGCTCACCGGGCCACCCCGGCCTCGCCATCGATGGCACGCATCACGCAGTAACCGGTCATAATTCCCCCGAATCAATTGTCCCCATAGCAATATATGTCCGGCACCTGGGGAAACGTCTCATTCCTACGAAAACAGTTCGCCGCGTCGGCCCGCACCGGCGCTAAGTTCGAAAAAAAAGAATCCCGCCGGCCACGACCGGCGGTCCACCGAAGGAGGATTCCCGTGACCGCTGCGATCGCCGTGATGCTGCCCCGCGACCTGCCCGCCGAGCATTTCGTGGCCTACGCACGCCGCGCCGAAGACCTGGGCTTCGATGAGATCTGGGTGGTCGAGGACTGCTTCTTCCGGGGCGGCATCGCGCAGGCCGCCGTCGTGCTCGGCGCCACGCGCACCATCAGGGTCGGCATTGGCATCCTCCCCGCCGCTGCTCGCAACGCCGCGTTCACCACCCTGGAGGTGGCCACCCTTGCCGAGCTGTTCCCCGGCCGGCTGCAGGTGGGCATCGGCCACGGCATGCCGGTGTGGATGCGGCAGGGCGGCATCTGGCCGGCCAGCCCGCTGGCCATGCTGGCCGAAAACCTCGATCTCGTGCGCAGCCTGCTGACCGGCGCCTCAGTTACCGTCAGCGGCCGGTACGCCAGCGCGGATGCCGTGACCCTGGCGACTCATCCAGCCGTCGTGCCCTCGGTCCTGGCCGGGGTGCGCGGTCCGAAGTCCCTGGCCCTGGCCGGTGCCGCCGCCGACGGCGTGGTGCTGGCGGAGCCGGTCACCCCCGAATACCTTGCAGCTGCCATCGACGCCCTGGACGCCGGGGCGGCCGCGGGCAGCGAGCACGGCTTTCCCGAGCTGCGCCCGGCCCGAGGCGCCCGGCAGGTCGTGGCCTACAACGTCGTCGCGGTGCACGAGAGCCCTGCGGCTGCGCGCGCTGCGGCCCGGCCGGCGTTGGAGTGGATCGGCGACGCCGACTGGGCCCCGCACATCCGGGTGCTGCCCTTCGCCGCGGAGTTTGCTGCGCTGCGGGCCCGGAGCGCCAGCCGGGCGGAGTTCGCCCAGGCGCTGCCGGACGAGTGGGTCGACCAGCTTGCGGTCGTCGGCACCGCCGCATCCGCCCGTCGCCGGATCACCGAACTGCACGCGGCCGGCGCCACCAGCGTGGTGTTGATTCCGGCGGGGGACGACCCTGTGAATGCGCTGGAGTCACTGGCCGGGGTCCTGTCGGAGCGGCGGGGCGCAGCCTAGGCTGGGACCCCAACTGAAGGAGAACGCACATGGGATTCCTCGACCGCCTCCTGGGCCGTCCCGAACAGCCCGAACAGCCGCGTCGTGCGGCGGCTCCGCAACGCAGCGAAGACGAGATCGCCGTGGAGCGCTACCGGTACCTGCTGCGCACCGCCCCGCCCGAAACGATCGAGCAGGTTCACACGGAGGCGTTCAGCAAGCTCACCAATGAACAGCGGGACCTGTTGTTCACCCAGCTGACGGAGAACGCCATGGAGGGCGAACGCCCCGCGAACGCCGAACCGGCCACCCTGGCCAAGGCCGCCACCCGCGCCGAACTGCGCCAGCCGGGCACCCTGGACCGGGCCTTCGGCGGCGACCAGGCCGGCGGCCGGCAGGGCCCGGGCTTCGGCAGCATGCTCGGCGCCTCCCTGCTCGGCACAGTGGCCGGCTACGTCGTGGGCTCGGCGATCGTCAGCACCTTCCTGCCCGATGTCGGCGGGGATGCGGATGCGTCGGCGGACGCCGGCGGCGACACCGGTACGGATTCCGGCGCGGACGCGGGCACCGACACCGGGGCCGACTCCGGCTCCGATTTCGGCGGCGACTCCGGCGGTTTCGGTGATTTCGGCGGCGGCGACTTCGGCGGGGACTTCGGCAGCTTCTGACCCGCCGTCCGGGACCCACATCGCCACCAGAACCGGTACCCTCGAAGCGAGGTTCGAATCGGGGCGGCCACGGCGGCGGAAGGGTGCGAGAGCTGCATGAGTAAGCAGGACGGCAGCGACCGGCAGACCACCGGCAGCGACGTCGACGACACCACTGCCACCATCCTGCACATCGACATGGATGCGTTCTTCGCATCCGTCGAACTTCTCGACCACCCGGAGTTGGTGCACCTGCCGGTCGTCATCGGGCACCGGTCCGGCCGGTCTGTGGTGACCGCCGCCAACTACGCGGCTCGCAAGTACGGCATCAATTCGGCCATGCCCATGGCTATCGCCCTCCGCCGGTGCCCGACCGCCGTGGTGCTCGAACCGCATATGAGCCGGTATGCGGAGGTGTCCCGGCAGGTGATGGGCATTTTCACCGACATGACCCCGCTGGTCGAACCGCTCAGCATCGACGAAGCGTTCCTCGACGTCGCCGGGGCACGGCGGCTGCACGGGTCACCCGCTGACATCGCGCAGAAGATCCGCGCCCGGGTTCTCGCCGAGACCGGCCTCACCTGTTCGGTCGGCGCCGCATCGACGAAATTCGTGGCCAAGCTGGCGTCCGGGCGGGCCAAGCCGGACGGACTGCTGGTGATCCCCGCGGAGAACACGATCGCATTCCTGCATCCGCTGCCGGTCGGTGCCCTCTGGGGCGTGGGTGCCACGACCGAACAGGCATTGCTGGGCATGGGCCTCCGTCACGTCCGGGACATCGCGCACGCGACGAGGGAGACGCTCGAGCGGGCGGTGGGCGTGGCCGGTGCGCAGAAGCTGCACGATCTGTCCTGGGGCCGGGATCCGCGCACGATCAACCTCGAACGGGAGGAGAAAAGCGTCGGGCACGAGGTGACCTTCGAGCACGACGTGACGGATCCCGCCCGGCTGCGCAGCGAGCTGTTGCGGCAGGCGGATGCCGTGGCGGCCAAGCTGCGCGGCAACGGGCTCGTCGCACGCACCGTGGTGCTCAAGCTGCGCTACGCCGATTTCAGCACGGTCACCCGCTCCCGCACGCTCGCCGAGCCCACCAATGTGGGGCGGCGGATCTACGAAGAGGTCGCCGCGAGTTTCGACGTGTTGGCGGCCAGGGGCATCCGGGTGCGCCTCATCGGGGTGCGGGCGGAGCAGCTCGGTACCGGTGATGGTGCGGGCATGGGCCTGTGGGACGACGACGACGACTGGCGCGAGGCCGAACTGGCAGTTGACACCGTGACCGCCAGGTTCGGCCGGGGCATCGTGCGCCCCGCGTCGCAGCTGGGCGGCGGCAGCGCGCCGAAGCGGGACGTGCACCCGATCGGGACGCCGGACGCCGGCAACTGATCCCGGACCGGCGGAACCGGGCAGGACACCCCGCACGGAGGGGGAGTACCCTCTCAGCATGACTAATCTCGCCTTGAAGCTCGCAGAAAACGCAGGATCCATCGGAGTCCGGTCGGCATACGGCGATCCGGTGCAGATCGAGGGCGTCACGATCGTGCCGGTCGCCCTCGTGCAGTACGGGTTCGGCGGCGGCGGCGAAGGTGACGAGGCGGACGGTGCGGCCGGCGGCGGTGGCGGCGGAATGGCCATCCCGATCGGCGCGTACGTGAAGTCCGGCGGGGCGGCCCGTTTCGAGCCGAACCTGATTTCGCTGCTCGCGGTCGGTATCCCCTTCGTCTGGGTTGCCGGCAAGGCCATCGCCCGCATCATCCGCGCACTGAAGAAGTAGCGCGCAGAGCACGTTGCGCCGGTCTGCCGCGGAACGACGTTGCGTCGCGCGCGCGCGTCGCGGGGTCTCGACAGGCTCGACCGGCGTTCGGGCGCGCTCCGCAGGCACCCCGCACCGGTTTGGCGCGCCCGCGGGCGTGACCCGATGCGCGGGCGGACACCTATACTCGTAATCGAACACGGGAGTCCGGTGAACCGGGCTGAGAGGGAGCTACTTCAGCTTCGACCGTCGAACCTGATCTGGATCATGCCAGCGCAGGGAGGCTTCTCAATCCCGTGCCCTGTATTTCTCTACGGAAAGGGCACGATCAGTGCATGCATCAAGCGAAACCCTGTCCCCGTCGCCGACCCGGAAACCACGCGTGCTGCGCTGGCGGGTCGTCGACATCGTTGTGGCGAGCGTCATCGGCGTTGCCAGTGGCGTCATCTTCTGGGCCTGGGGCCTGGCCTGGTCGCCCTTGAGCGCCTTGCTCGCGTTCACCCCCGGACTCGAGGGGCTCCTCGCGGGCGGGTGGCTCTTCGCCGGCGTGCTCGGTGGCCTCATCATCCGCAAACCCGGCGCGGCCGTTTACACGGAGGTCGTCGCAGCGGTCGTCTCCATGCTGATCGGCACCCAGTGGGGCTTCTCCACGCTGATCTGGGGTGTCGTCGAAGGCCTCGGCGCCGAGATCATCCTGGCGCTGTTCCTGTACGCCAACTGGCGCCTCGGTGTTGCCCTGCTGGCCGGTGCCGGTGCCGGGGTGGCGGTTGGTTTGCTCGACACCACCTTCACGAGCTACGCGGCCATGGACTTCGGTTACAAGGCCGTCTACTTCGTCTCCGCCGTCGTCTCCGGCACGGTCCTCGCCGGGCTGCTGTCCTGGCTGGCCGTGCGCGGCCTCGCCCGCACCGGGGCCCTGTCGCGGTTCGCCGCCGGCCGGGAAACGGGCCACGTCGACCGTGCCCGGCCCCAACCCACCCGGTGACTGACGGCGGATGCCGGCAGTCGCACCGTTCGGAACGCGCATGACCGGCGCCAAGGTCACGGCTTCCGGCTGGGGCTGGCGGCACGCCGGCCGGTCCCAGCCGGCCGTTTCCGGGCTGGACCTCGACATCCAGCCCGGCGAGCGGGTGCTCGTCCTCGGACCCAGCGGCGCCGGGAAGAGCACCCTGATGCACGCCCTCGCCGGAGTGCTCGGCGATGACGAGGACGGCGACGAGACCGGCGAGCTGCGTGTCGACGGCCAGCGGCCCAGCCGGGCGCGCGGACGGGTCGGCCTGGTCCTGCAAGACCCGGACTCTCAGGTGGTGCTCGCCCGAATCGGCGACGACGTCGCGTTCGGGTGCGAGAACCTTGCGGTCCCGCGCGCCGAGATCTGGCCGCGGGTGAGGCGCGCCCTCGCCGAAGTGGGTCTGGACCTTCCCCTGCGGCATCCGACCAGCGCACTCAGCGGCGGCCAGAAACAACGGCTGGCGCTGGCCGGCGTCCTGGCGATGCAACCAGGACTGGTGCTGCTGGACGAGCCCACCGCCAACCTCGACCCCGAGGGCGTGGTGGAGGTGCGGGACGCCGTGCTGCGCTCGGTGCGGGCCTCCGGTGCCACGCTGATCGTCATCGAACACCGCGTCGCCGTCTGGCAGCACCTGGTGGACAGGGTCATCGTGCTGGACCCGGCTGGCGGTGTCTTGGCGGACGGTCCCACCGACAGCGTGCTCAGCACCGAGGGGGAACGGCTCGCCGCGGCGGGCGTGTGGATCCCACGCTTTCCGCCCGCCCGGCCCGACCGCCGGCCGGTCGTCGCGGCTGCGGCCGAGATCCTGCTGCACACCGAGGACCTCGCCGTGGGCCGGGTGCCGTTCGCCCGGAAACGCGCCGCGGTCGTGGCGGACGGTCTCAACCTCGACGTGCGCGCGGGCCGGGCCACCACGATCAGCGGTCCCAACGGCACCGGCAAGTCCACCCTCGCACTCACCCTGGCCGGCCTGCTCGCTCCCGCCGGCGGGCGGCTTGCCGCCGACGATGCCCTGGCAGCGGGACTCGGCGCCGCACCGCACCGGTGGCGATCCCGGGATCTGCTCGAGCGCATCGGCACCGTGTTCCAAGACCCTGAGCACCAGTTCCTGGCGGGAACCGTCCACGCCGAACTCGCCATCGGCCCGCGCGCCCTCGGGCTCTCCCCGGCCGAGCAAACCGAACGGGTCGACAGCCTGCTGCACCGCCTGCGGCTCGATCACCTGGCCGACGCGAACCCGTTCACCCTCTCGGGGGGCGAGAAACGCCGGCTCTCCGTGGCGACGGTGCTGGCCACCCGCCCGCGGCTGCTCGTTCTCGACGAGCCCACCTTCGGGCAGGACTCCCGCACCTGGGCCGAACTCGTGCGGCTCCTGGCCGAACTGCTCGATGCCGGAACCGCCGTGGTGGCCGTCACCCACGACGCCGACTTCGTCAGCACCCTGGCGGACGTGCGGCTCGTCCTGGAAGCCGGGCCGGGTACCACGACCGACCGACGTGTTCCCGGCGGCACCGTCGCCGTGCCCGCACGGCCGGCGGGAGGACGCGCCGGATGAGCGTTCTGACCCCCGACATCCGGCCCAGCGCCATCGCGACGGTCAACCCGGTGGCGAAACTGGCCGTCGCCCTGCTGATCAGTTGCGCGCTGATGCTCTCCATCGACTGGGTGTCCGCCGCTGTCGCGCTCCTGCTCGAGGGCATGCTGCTGGCCTGGTGCGGGCTGAACGCCCGGCAGTTCTGGCTGCGAACCGCCCCGGTCTGGATCGCCGCGCCGTTCGCCATGCTCACGACGGTGCTCTACGGCGAGGACTCCGGCGCCGTGCTGTTCAGCGCCGGGATCGTGTCGATCAGCGACGGTTCCGTGGCATTGGGGCTGGCGATCGGATTGCGGGTGCTGGCGATCGGGATTCCCGGCATCGTCCTGCTTGCCACCACCGACCCGACCGACCTCGCCGACGGCCTCGCGCAGGTCGTGCGCCTGCCGGCCCGGTTCGTGCTCGGCGCCCTCGCGGGTCTCCGCCTGGTGGGGATGTTCATCGACGATTGGCAGTCGCTCAGCCTCGCCCGCCGGGCGCGCGGGGTGGGCGATGGGGGAGGGCTGCGCGGGTGGGCCCGCCGCTTCGCCGGCCTGGCCTTCGCCCTGCTGGTGCTGTCGGTGCGCCGCGGCAGCAAGCTCGCCACGGCCATGGAAGCGCGCGGCTTCGGCAGCGACGAGCCACGCACCTGGGCCCGCCCGTCGGTGTTCGGGTTGCGTGACGGCCTGGTCGTGCTCCTGGGTGTGGGCATCGCTGCGGCGGCCATCACGGCGGCGGTTCTGGCGGGGACGTGGCGCTTTGTCCTCGCCTGATGCCACACCCGGCCCGATGCCCGCTCCGCTGCTCGCGCCGGTGCTTGCCGCGGTGCGCGCGCTCGGCCGGACCCCGGTCGGCGACCGGGTCGTCGTCCTCATCGACGGGCCGAGCGGTGCGGGAAAGAGCACCCTCGCGGATGCCGTCCTGGCCGCCTGGCCCGGACCGGTCGCACCGACCCTGGTGCGCCTGGACGACATCTACCCCGGCTGGGGCGGCCTCGACGCGGCTATCGCGCAGATCGGCGCTCACCTCCTCGCCCCTCGACGGGCCGGGGAACCGGCGGCATGGCAGCGCCACGACTGGGTCGCCGATAAGGCGGCGGAGTGGCACGGCGTCGACCCGGCCCGCCCGCTTCTCCTGGAGGGCTGTGGCGCCCTGGCGCGGTCGCACGTGGCGCTGAGCAACGTGCGGGTGTGGCTGGATGCGGACGACGGCATCCGCAAGCAGCGTGCGCTGGACCGGGATGGCGGTGTGTTCGAGGCGCACTGGGACCAGTGGCAACGGGACTGGGAGCGTTACCGGAACCGAGAACGCCCGGAAGGTTGCGCGACCCTGCGGCTGACAGCCACACCGGAAGGCACCGCGACCGGCGCACCCGACGCGCGCGGCTGAGAAATCCGGGGCATCACAGTAAGTTGGGGGTATGACTACACCTGAGAACGAGAACACCGAATACACCGTGGAATTCGTCGACGGCCCCCTCGAGGGGCAGAGCGACACCCGCGTGCTCCTGCACGGCGCCCACGACCAGCGCATCAGTATGCTCGCCGCCGTGGACAGCATGGAATCGCTGTTCTGGTACGACGAGGTCGACTCCCGTGAGGTGCAGGGCAAGCTGCACGTGCGGTACGCCTTTGACTCCGGCGACAGCGACCCGGTCGGGTCGGACGACGAGCCCAGCTGAGCCACCCGATCTGAGCGGACCAGGATGATCCGGCGGCTGAGCCGCCGGATCACTTCTGTGTCTACTGGCTGTGCCTACTGCGCGGCGATGAGCGCGCTGATCATGGGGATCGGGTGCAGCAGCCGCCAACCCGGCCCAGGGTCCGTGAGGGTGTCGTCGAGCTCAAGCGTCGACGTGACGCTTTCGCCGAAGGCGTCGACGGTGACCCGGCCGACCTTGCTCCCGGCGCGACCGGTGGCCACGTTGTCCAGGGTGACCTCGGCGCCGGTGGGCTCGGCGGCCTGCCAACCGAACCGGGTGCGGGGGGTGGCGACCACGGCGTCGGCGGAGTCACCCCAGGCAGTGGTGAGGGTCGCGTACGCGTCCCCTTCAGCCAGGATCGGCAACTCCGTCACGCCCGCCGTGGCCGAGGCCATCAGGGCCGTCAGGTCGGCGGTGAGCGTGTCGTAGTCGGGCTCGCCGATAAATCCGCCCGCGAAGGTGAACGTCTGCTCGTTCACCGTCACGGCGGCGGTGAACAGGAAGCACACGCCGCCCGCGTCGGTGTAACTGCGTGAGATACCGGTGATGCCCAGCTCGGGCAGGAACGCGGTGGTATTGCTGACGCCGCGCTGATTTACCAGCGCCGGAGCCGGGTTGCCGATGATGTCGGCGATGACCGGGTTGGTCGCGGCCAGCCCGGCGATCCGGGCAAGGTCGGTTCCGGTGCCGGCGCTGTCGTCCAGCAGGCCGTTCGCGTCGGCGACCTGGGTGTGCGACATGCCGTTCGCGACCAGCCACGCGTTCGCGGCGGTGACGTAGTCCTCCACCGAGCCGAACGCCCAGCGGGCCAGCGTGTCGGCGTGGTTGTTGCTGGAGCCCAAAATCATTGCCTGCAGCAGCTCCCGCTGGGTCCAGCTCTCGCCCGGGAACACGATCACGGTGCGGGCGCCGTCCGCCGTGTAGTCGAGGTAGTCCTGGTAGTCCGCCGTGACGAGGGAATACGCCGGGCCCGGCTCGCCGACCGCGAGGGGCTTCGCGTCGAGCACGACGAGCGCGGTAATGATCTTCGCGGCGGAGGCCATCGGCAGGGGATCGCTGCCGCCGCCGACCGCGATCGGGTCGGCGCCAACCGACGGGGCCTGGTCGTCGGCAGCGGCGTCGACGGTATCGGTGTCCTCCGCGACCGGGCTGAGCGGGGTGATCGCCAGGATGCTGCTGGTTCCGGCGGTCGGCAGCGCCGGGGTGGAGGCGGAGACCGGCGCTGCCGGGGTGGCGAGGGCGACCTCGGCAGCCGGCAGGGGGCCGAGCAGGGTCGCCGGTCCGTACACGCCGATGCCCAGGATGATGAGGGTTCCCACCAGGATGCCGATCAGCCGGCCGGGTCGAAATCTTCTCATGGTTCAGGGTAGCCGAGAGGGGGTCAGGCCCAGCCCAGCTCGTGCAGCCTGTCGTCGTCGATCCCATAGAAATGGGCGATCTCGTGCACCAGGGTCACGTGCACCTCATCGCGCAGCTCGGCCAGGTCGTGCACGATCGCCAGGAGGGGTTCGCGGAAGATTACGATGCGATCGGGCATCTCTCCGAAGCCGTATTGCCCGCGCTCGGTCAAGGCGACACCGTCATACAGGCCGAGAGTGTCCAGGCTGCCGTCTTCGGGGCGGTCCTCGACGACGAAGATCACATTGTCGAGGCCGTCGACCATGTCGTCGGGCAGTAGATCGAGTTGGTCGATGACGAGGCGTTCGAAGTCCTCGTGGCTGAGCGTGAGCATCCGTTCAGCATGCCACGCCTGACAGCAGAAAGTCCCGGTCTCGGTCGAGGACGGGACTTTCATTACTTGGGGTGAGTAACGGGGCTTGAACCAGTACCACAGGGGTCTCGAGGCCCCTTGTCCCGCGTTATTCCGGGGGAGTGGGGCTCTCAGGGAACGCACAGATAGGCCCGATGACGGCGCTCAGCGAAATTCCCCAGTCCTGCTCATCGAAGCTCCCCAGGTCGCGGGGTTAGATTAGCGGAAGTTGGTGCCGGTCGTCACGCGGCGGAGCTCGTTGGATTGAGCGGCGTGGTTGCGGAGTCGGTAGGAGCCGCCGTCGAGGGTAACGACCACGGATCGGTGCAGGAGGCGGTCGAGCATCGCGGCGGCGACGGTGGTGTCGCCGAGGATCTCGCCCCAGGCGCCGACGGGTCGGTTCGTGGTGATCACGATCGACGTTTTCAGGTAGCGCTGGTTGATGACTTGAAATAGTGCCGACGCGGCCTCGGCGGGCAGCGGTAGGTAGCCGAGCTCATCGATCACGAGCAGTGTGGGTCCGGCGAAGAACCGCATCATCGTGCCCCACTTGCCCTCGATCGCGGCGCGGTGGCAGCGGGCGGCGAGGTCGGCCGCGGAGGTGAAGTAGGTGCGATAACCGGCTTGCACTGCTGCGTGGCCGAGGCCTGTGGCGATGTGGGTTTTGCCGACTCCGGGCGGGCCGATCAGGAGCACGTTGGTCGCGGTCTCGAGGTAGCGGCAGGTGCCGAGCTCGGCCAGCAGAGACCGGTCGATACCGGAGGCAGCGTCGAGGTCGAAGTCGTCCAGGGTGGCGCCGGTGGGCAGGTTCGCGAAGCGGAACCGGCCCGAGAGGCGGCGGGCGTCGGTCGCGGTGACCTCGATCGCCAGCAGGCGCTCGAGGGCGTGGGTGAGGCTCCAGCCCTCGGCTTGGGCTTGGTCGAGGACGCTGGGCAGGGCGTCGGCGGCGTCGGCGAGTTTGAGCTCGGTGAGGTGGCCGCGCAGCTGCTGATAGACGCTCGCCGGGGTCGCGGCGGTCATGGTCGTGGCGGTCGTCTGGGCGGTGGTGAGTGGGGTGTTCATCGGAGGGTGTTCCTGTTCTTCGCGGCCGTCTCGTATGCGGCCAGGCTGATCACGGTGGTGGGTTCGGTGGTGCCGGTCAGCGCCAGCGCGGCGCGGCGGGCCGCGGTGCCCGGTGGGATGCGTTCCTTCTTGCGGTGCGGCCGGCCAGGAGGCGCGGCGGCCATCGCGATGGTCTCCAGCGCGGTGACGTGTCCGCTGTCGCGGATCGTGACTCCGAGGCCGGCCTCCGCGAGCGTGTGGCGGGCGATGACGACGCCGGATACGGTGGCGATGTCGATGGTGCTCGCGCCGAGGCGCTGGTGAACGACGACGCGCGCCGCGGCCAGCTCCGGCGGCACCGAGTACCGGTTCCCGCGCCAATCGATCAACGCCTGCCGTGTCGCGGTGCGTTCCTCGGTCACCACCACCGGGAACAGCGTCGGCGGCAACGGTTGGAGGCGTTCCGCAGCAAACATGGCCTTGGCTGTCGTCGACCCGTCGCGGCCCTCGCGGCGCCGACCATCCTGCTTGGTCGCAAACACGGTCAAGCGTTGCTGGGCTTGCTCGAGGGTGACGTCGTCAGGGAGGTTGCGCCACCAACGCTGCGCGGCGGTGTGGTTGTTCTTCTCGACCACGCCCTTGCGGTTGCCCGACCGGGGCCGGCAGGCAACTACGGTGACGGAGTGGTGCTTGGAGAACGCGGCGAACATCGGCGTCAGATCACTCGTCCCCGCCTTGAGCACCGTGCTCATCCGGTCGAACCGCCAGGACTTCGTCACCCCGCCCAGCAAGCCCAGGAGGACCGTCATCGCCGCGAGCAGGTGCGGCAAGTCCATCGACGGAGAGATCACCGCCCGCCAAACCCCCGAGTGCGCCAGCGACCCGACGAGAACGTAGGCGCGCTTCGTCGGGAACGCCCACCCGGACGGGGCATCAGGCAGCTCGACCCAGTCGAACTGGGTCTCCTCGCCCGGCGGGTGCTCAATGATCGCGTTGGGCCGCTTCGTCACGTGCGCGCAAGCCGTGCAGGCCGGCCGCAACCCCCGGTCCCGAATCTGGCGGGTCAGGGTCTGATACGACCCCATGAAGCCCAGCGGGACCAGCTCGTCCAGCAGCGTCGCAGCCCACAGATGCGGATCCTCCTTCAGCCGGGCGGTGACGTAGTCGACGAACGCGTCGAACGGGTCCGGGGCGGCTCGTTGCCGGACTCCTGGTGTGCGCTGGCCGGCGAGATAAGCGCGGATGGTCTTGCGGTCGTGATCGGTGCGGCGGGCGATCTCACTGATCGTCATCCCTTGCCGTTTGAGCGCGTGGATGTCCACGTCGTCCTCCTCTGAAAGCATAGGAGTAGGGCCTTTCTTGAAACTGGTGCGTGGTCGAAGACCATCAGTTTCGAGAAGGGCCCGCTTCTATGTGCGGAAGCGACCCGGGGTGGGGAACTTCAGTGAGCAGAACTGGGGAATTTCAGTGAGCGCCGTCACCGATTTGGCATCAATATGTTGGCGCGCCAACATCCCTAGCGCCTGAGTAACGGGTTGTCCTAAGCTCCACACATGGAAATCCTTATCGGCGGCATCGTTTTGGGCCTCATCGCCTTCGTGATTTACGGCTTCGTCATGTTCGCTGGGATGCTGTTGGGTTTCCCGATGGAACGAAAGAAGACGGCGGACAAGCGGCAGGAGGTGGCGGCCCAGTTGTGGAAGGACAAGCTGAACGCCGAAGCCGCCCGTAACGTTCAGCTACGGGCGGCCGAGAAGCGGTTAGGGAAGTGATACTAACTGGTCAATTTGACGGGGTGCCGTCTAGAGTTCCGAGGACCCCTGCACCCAGTTGGTCCCGTCGCAGTAGACCTGCGCGCGCTTGGCCTGCGAGAGCGTGTAGCCGGTTCCTGTGGCCGACTTGCTAGTGACGGTGAACGCACCAGTGGTGTTGTTCACGAACGTCGCCCGCGCGCCCGCCACGCGGGGGCAGGGTCACACTGATGTTGGCCGTGAGCACGCCGGTCAGCGTGACGATCGCCTGCCCGGACAGGCTGGTGACGGCCGCGAAGCCCGAGGATTTCAGGGTTGCGTCCGTCGCCCCCGCCACGCTCTTGTTCATCAGCGGGTAGGGCTTGGATGCGGGCAGGAATGGGGCAACCGCGCCTTTCACCAGGTCCTTAGCGATTTGGTGGCCAGGATCAGCCAGATGCACCTTGTCGCTGGTGAAGTAGGTCTGGTCCAGTTCCGCACCCGGCACGCCCAGTCGCGGGTCAGCCGCGAAGTCCACGAGGAATTGGGCGAAGTTGGTGAAGTTGGCGCGGATGAGCGCGTTCACGGCCATGTTGGTCACCGTAGCTCAAAAGAGCCCGATGTTGGCGAGAATGTTGGCGCGATGTCCGCCGTGACCCTACAGACCAGTGTTTCCTTGGGGTGAGTAACGGGGCTTGAACCCGCGACCTCCTGGACCACAACCAGGCGCTCTACCAGCTGAGCTATACCCACCAAGTGCCGCTTCCCTCTGACGAGCGAAGGCAACTCAAGAATTATATTACACGTTTGAGGTGAAGTTGTTCACAACGGCCGCCGCGTGCGATTTTGCTTCCGCACTGGTGGGTCCGGGGTCGGCCACGAAGACGCTCTTGCGGTAGTACGCGAGCTCCCGGATGGACTCGAGGATGTCGGCCAGGGCGCGGTGGCCGCCGTCCTTCGCCGGCGCGTTGAAATACGCACGGGGGAACCAGCGGTGGGCCAGCTCCTTGATCGACGACACGTCGACGTTGCGGTAGTGCAGCTGCTTGTCCAGCCGCGGCATGTACCGGGACAGGAAGGCCCGGTCGGTGCCGATGGAATTGCCGGCCAGGGGCGCGCGCTGGTCTTCCGGGATGAACCGGAGCAGGTATTCGATCACCTGGTACTCGGCCTCGGCCACGCTCACGCCGTTCGGGATCTCTTCGATCAGCCCGGACGAGGTGTGCATGTTGCGGACGAAGTCGCCCATGTTCTCGAGGGCGGATGCGTCGGGCTTGATCACGATGTCGAGGCCGGGGTCGAGGATGTTGAGGTCGAAGTCGGTGACGACCACGGCAATCTCAACCAGTTCGTCGTTGTTCAGGTCGAGCCCTGTCATCTCACAGTCGATCCATACCAACCGGTCACTGCTGTTTGTCATGGGGCGAGTCTAGCGGTGGGCCCCGACGGGGCAGCGGGCGGGATCGCTCGTAGACTGGGCGGGATGCTTACAACAATCGCCATCCTGCTTCTGCTCAACGCCGTCTGGAACGTCGTGGTCTGGCCACGCTTCTACAAGCGGGTCAGCCAGGATGACCGGGCGAGGGACGCATCGGGCAAGCCCACCACCTTCCTCATCGTGCACGCCGTGCTGGTGGGCGTGTCGCTGTTACTCGCGGCCGTCTCCGCTGTCGTGGGCCTGATCGCACTGACGAACGGGTAGGAACTCATGGAACTGATCTTCTTCTCCTCGGCCTTTTGCGAACCGTGTGTGCAGACGCGAGCGGTCCTCGCCGAGGTCCAACGGCTGGTACCCGCCGCCATCGTGCGCGAATACGACGTGGCGACGGACAACGCGCAGGCGGAAGCCGCCGGGATCCGGAACACCCCCATGATCATCGTGCGGAACGCCGCGGGCGACGAGGTGGTCCGGGCCGGCGGCGTGCCTACCCTTGCCCAGGTCCTCGTGGCCACGGCGAAGGCCCTGTAACCGCCCATGGGGAGAACCGCCGGGGCCGGCCCCCGGGTGCGGTATCGTGGAAGCGCTATGCGCCCCCGTAGCTCAGGGGATAGAGCAGGAGCCTTCTAATCTCTTTGTCGCAGGTTCGAATCCTGCCGGGGGCACAGCACAACCCCGTCGGCCCCCGCCGGCGGGGTTGCTTTTTGCGCCGGACCGGTCGGGTCCTTCTGCACGGTGAAAGTCCATGCGGAACATGCGGCCACCCGCTGACCCGCACGGATGCGGCGGCCAGACCCGGTTGACTTGGTAGATTCATCCCATGCGAGAACTACAGGTGCGAATCATCGCGGAACTTCACGTGACACCCAACATCGATCCGGCCGCGGAGATCCGCCGCCGGATCGAGTTCCTCAAGGACTACCTGCTCGCCAGTGGCGCCAAGGGCCTGGTCCTCGGGATCAGTGGGGGACAGGATTCCTCCCTGGCCGGGCGGCTGTGCCAGCTCGCGATCGAGGAGCTCATCGTGGAGGGACATGTCGTCCGGTTCGTGCCGGTGCGCCTGCCCTACGCCGTGCAGCGGGACGAGGACGACGCCCAGTTGGCGCTGGAGTTCATCGCCCCTGAGTCGAATCTCACCTTCAACATCCAGCGGGCCGTGGACGGCGTCGAGGACGAGTTCGCCGACAGCACCGGCGCAGCCCTGCCCGACTTCGACAAGGGCAACGTCAAGGCCAGGGCCCGGATGGTTGCGCAGTACGCCATCGCCGGCGCGGCCGGGTTGCTGGTGGTCGGCACCGACCACGCCGCCGAGGCCGTGACCGGGTTCTTCACCAAGTACGGTGACGGCGGCGCCGATCTGCTGCCGCTGACCGGCCTGACGAAGCGACAGGGCCGGGCGTTGCTGGTGGAGCTCGGCGCCCCCGAACACCTGTACCTGAAGGCCCCGACGGCCGACCTCCTGGACGACAACCCCGGCCAGACCGACGAGGCCAACCTCGGCATGCAGTACGAGCACATCGACGACTTCCTCGAGGGCAAGCCCGTCGACGACACAGTGGCGGAGGCCATCGAGCGCCGGTATCTCAGCACCGAGCACAAGCGCCGGGTGCCGGCATCCCTGTTCGATGACTGGTGGAAATAGGCCCTGACACAGAAAAACGCCGGCCCCGCTCGAGAGCGGGGCCGGCGTTTTTTGTGCCTGTGAAGTTACGGGTTCGGCAGGGGAGCCGGACGAACCTCGAGGGCCTGCACGTCGTCGAGCAGACGCTGGGTCTCCGTGGACGGTGCCGGTGCGGCGGGAACGTAGCCGATCGGCTGCGCCTTCGTGGTCGAATTCGCTGCAGGGGCGGCGAACTGGTCGTGATGCTGCTGGGCCACCCAGGCGTCCTGGTCGGCAAGGAGGTTCTTCTCCGAGGACGAGCTCTGCGACTTCCACCGCTCGATGTCTTCCTGGAAGATCTTGCGGGCACGGGAGGGCTTCTTCTGCCACTCGATCAGCCGGTCACGGAACTCGATGAGGGCCGGTTCGAGCTGGTAGCCGAACGTGGCCGAGGTGCGCTTGAGCTCGGCAAGCTGATGCGCGGCCCAGTCGGCGGCGAGTGCGGAACCCTTGACCGGCATCAGGCGCACCAGGATGTCGGCCATGCCCACGGCGCGGTCGTTCAACACCTGCTCCTGCGGGGTCAGGGAGTTCCATACGGAGGCCTCGGTTGCGGCATCCACCAGGGTGCCGATGGCCGCGGCCTTGAGGTTCCGGTCGTTCTGGGCCAGCAGGCGCTTGATGGCGCTGCGGGATATCCAGGCAGCCAGCACGCTGGCCACGATAATGGCGACGATCAGCACGACGGCGCTGAAAATCACGGGCTGGTTGCTGGTCGCTGTGAACCAGGTTACGAAATCATTCCACCACTGCATGTGCGGAACGTTACCTCCAGGCGGGGCCGATCAGCGGGAGCCGTTCCGGCGTGGCCGGATACTTACCGGAATCCGGGTGCTGCTTATCAGACCGGTGTAGCCGGAAGGGCGTCGATGGTATCCCGGCTGAGCATCGCGGCCCCGGCCACTGCGGCCGGCATCGCCACGACCACAGCGAACGGCACCAGGAAGATCAGGTACGTCGCCGCACCGAACCCGATCGCCACCGTGCGGCGGGACTTGAGCGCCCGGCGGCGGTCGCGCACCGTGAAGCCGCGCGCGTCGAAGGCCAGGCCGGTGAGCTCGACCACCAGCAGCCAGCCGCCGAACAGGGCGCCGAGGACGGCGACGGTGATCGGGCCGACGACCGGGATGAATCCGCAGGCCAGCAGCAGGATACCGACGCCGATGGCGGGGATGAGGAGCCGGACGGCATCCGCGATCGTATGGCCGACGGACCGCAACAGGCCGACCTGCAGGTCGGCCGGGGCGTTGCCGAGCCGGTTCTCCACGTCACGCCAGATGCGCTCGTAGAACGGGTCGCCGACCAGGAGGGTGACGGCGGTGAAGGTATAGACCACGATCAGTGCCGCGACGATGACGAAGACCAGGGCTGCGGCCACCCGAGTGCTCAGGATGAGCGGTTCGGCCCACTCGTTGGCGAACGGTGTGGCCCAGATCACGATGCTGTTCAGGTTGATGACCAGGAAGACGATGCCGACGAGGTACACGAACCCCACGAGGAGGGCCGGAATCGCGCCCAGGAACATCAGTCGCGGTGAGGTGGCCCACATGCCGAACCCACGACCGAGATAGCGCACGCCGGTCAGGATGCCGCGCAGCAGGCCGGGAGCGCCCGGGTCGACGGGGCTGGTGGAGGCAGGCCGGGGCTGCGGCTGAGGCTGGGGCAACATCGTTTTAGGATAGTGCGACCGGCGGACCACGCCACGGTGCTGCTCATTCCGGGGCCGGCCGGCGCTGGATCAGCGGAAGCAGTCCGCCGCCTCGTCCATCCGCCAGAATGCGCCGAGGTCGATGCGGCGGGTGGACATCACGATGCGCCGGGCGAGGTACCGCTCGCCGTCACTCTGCGTCTCACGTTCGATGTGGCCGAGGACCGCCCCGGTGCGGTCGACCACCCGCCACAGGCCGTCACGAACGGCGACAAGAGCGGGACCGGTGTTGCGGCCGGCGACGCTGGCAATGGCGGTGGGGCGGGACTCTGCAGTCAAGGTGATCACGGTGTGCTCCAAATGTCGGCCGGCCCGGGTTGAGGATGCTCACAGGCTAGAACCGACCACCGACATCGGGCGACGCGCGCCTTGACGCGGACACCCGCGCCCCAACTGTTGCCAGTGCGGACAATTGTGGCCGGTGTGCCGGGACCAATCGTCCGAACGGGAAACAGAAGGGAGCGCGGGTGTCTGCGGGGCGGGTTAGTTCATGCCGGTGCCGTGCACCGCGTACGGCTCGATGCTCGCGATCTCGTCGGCGTCCAGCGCCGGCGCCTCCAGGGCGGCGACGGTCTGCTCGAGCTGACCGATGCTGCTTGCGCCCACGAGCACGCTGGTGACCTGCGGCTGGCGCAGGATCCAGGTGACGGCGAGCTGCGCGAGGGTCTGGCCGCGGTCGGCGGCGATGGTGTTCAGGGCCCGGGCGCGCTCCAGATAGGTGTCGCTGAGGGAGTTCTCGTTCAGGAACCGGCTCGTCGCCACCCGTGAGTCGGCGGGGACGGAACCGCCGAGGTACCGGTCGGTGAGCAGGCCCTGGGCCAGCGGGGAGAAGACGATGCTGCCCATGCCCAGCTTTTCGAGCACCGGGAACAGGCCGTCTTCGATGTGCCGATCGAACATGGAGTACCGCGGCTGGTGAATGAGCAGCGGGATCTTGTGTTCGGCCAGTGCCGCATACGCGGCAACGGTCTGCTCAGGGCTGTAGTTGGAAATACCGGCGTAGAGCGCCTTGCCCGACTGCACGGCGGTGGCCAGGGCGCCCATGGTCTCCTCGATGGGCGTCTCGGGGTCCGGGCGGTGGGAGTAGAAGATGTCGACGTAGTCCAGCCCAAGGCGACCCAGGCTCGCGTCCAGGGACGACAGCAGGTACTTGCGGGAACCGAAGTCACCGTAGGGGCCGGGCCACATGTCGTAGCCGGCCTTGCTGGAAATGATCATCTCGTCGCGGTACGGGCGGAAGTCCTCGGCAAAGATGCGACCGAAGTTCGTTTCGGCCGAGCCGGGAGGCGGGCCGTAGTTGTTGGCCAGGTCGAAGTGGGTCACGCCCAGATCGAATGCGCGGCGCAGGATGCCGCGCTGCGTGTCGAGGGGGCGTTCGTGGCCGAAGTTGTGCCACAAACCCAGGGACAGGGCGGGGAGTTTCAGGCCGCTCTGGCCGGTTCGGCGGTACGGCATCTCTGAATAGCGGTTTTCTGCAGCATCGAAGGTCATGGAGTAACTCTAGGTCCGGGCGGGCTTTCGATACGGTGAATTCGTTGGTCGCACGGCAAGTGATCGCCAGCCGGCCCGCTCCTGCACCGTTCGCGCGGGTGCGGGTTCCGCACAGGCTCTCCGCGCCGGCGTCGCCGGACGTGCGCACCGGCGCACAGTGGCTGCAGCGCGTCCCCGGCCCCGAACCCGGCACGAGGACCGGCCGGGGGCGCGCATCGATCCGCCATCCGCTTCGACACGCCAGGAGACTCCCCGTGACCGACACCATCACACTGACCGGCATCGTGGCCACCACGCCGCGCACCCTCGTCACCAGCACCGGCCTGGCCATCACCTCGTTCCGGCTGGCCTGCCGGCAGCGCCGCTTCGACCGGCTGCGCAACAGCTGGGTGGACGCGGACACCAACTGGTACACCGTGTCCAGCTTCCGCCAACTCGCGCAGAACGTGGAACGCTCTGTGCAGAAAGGCGAGCCGGTGCTGGTGACCGGGCGGCTGCACATCCGCGACTGGGAGAACCAGGACCGCTCCGGAACGTCGGTGGAGGTGGAGGCCGATGCGGTCGGCCACAACCTGGCCTGGGGCATCACCGCGCTCGTACGCAGCACGCCGCCGGCCGCGGTGGAACAGGCCCCCGAGCAGCCGGATGCAGCACCGACGCCGGGGGCCCCGGCCGAGCGGACCGAATCGGAAACACAGTCCGCCTAGACTCGACTTCTCGGCTGCAGCGCGCGGTCGCGGGGGAGGACGACGCGTGGCTCGCATTTCCAACGGACGGACGCGGCCACCCCGCACAGCGCGGACCTGGGCCGCCGGCCTGGTCGTGAGCCTGGCCCTGGCCGGATGCGCCGGCACACCGGCAGCACCCTCCGCCACGCGCGGCACGTCAGCGACGGCTACCGCCGCACCGACACCGACCGAAGCAGCCGCGCCGGCCCTCACCCCGGCCGGGGGCGCCGCCGAGAACCTCGCCTACTTCGACTCCGTGATCGCCGCCATCCTCGCGACGGAAGCGAACCCGCCAGGGCGCACCGTCGTCGACGCCCTCGCCGGCGCTGGATTCGACAAAACAGGGATGCAGGTCACCGCCGACACCACCACCGAAGGCAAACCGGTGGACTCGATCCAGTTCTCGGTGCGCTTCAACGGGAAGTGCCTCGTCGGCCAGAACGGCCCATCCTCCGGCGGCTATCACAGCGCCGTCACCCCCCTGCTTGGAAACGGGGCGTGTCTCGTCGGAGCCACGCGCCAAATAGACTGGTAAACACTATGGCTGAATTCATTTACTCGATGGTGCGTGCGCGCAAAGCCATTGGAGACAAGCTCATCCTCGACGACGTCACGATGTCGTTCTTCCCCGGAGCCAAGATCGGCGTGGTGGGCCCCAACGGTGCCGGTAAGTCCACGATCCTGAAGATCATGGCCGGACTCGACACCCCCAGCAACGGTGAGGCCCGGCTCTCGCCCGGCTACTCCGTCGGCATCCTGATTCAGGAGCCGCAGCTGGACGAGACCAAGACCGTGCTGGAGAACGTGCAGGAAGGCGTCGGCCCGATCAAGGCCAAGGTCGACCGGTTCAACGAGATCAGCGCCGCCCTGGCCGAACCCGATGCCGACTTCGACACGCTGCTCGAAGAGATGGGCACCCTGCAGGAAGAAATCGACGCCGCCGACGCGTGGGACCTTGACTCCCAGCTGGAGCAGGCGATGGATGCCCTGCGGACCCCGCCGGGTGACTACTCGGTGGTCGACCTCTCCGGTGGTGAGAAGCGCCGCGTTGCGCTCTGCAAGCTGCTGCTGCAGAAGCCCGACCTGCTCCTCCTCGACGAACCGACTAACCACCTCGACGCCGAAAGCGTGCTCTGGCTCGAACAGCACCTCGCCAAGTACCCCGGCGCCGTGCTCGCCGTCACCCACGACCGGTACTTCCTCGACCACGTGGCCGAGTGGATCGCCGAGATCGACCGCGGCCACCTGTACCCGTACGAGGGCAACTACTCCACCTACCTGGAGAAGAAGCAGGAGCGCCTGCAGGTGCAGGGCAAGAAGGATGCCAAGCTCTCCAAGCGCCTCGCCGAAGAGCTCGACTGGGTGCGCTCCAACGCCAAGGGTCGCCAGGCCAAGTCGAAGGCCCGCCTGGCCCGGTACGAAGAAATGGTCAACGAAGCCGAGCGCGGACGCAAGCTCGACTTCGAGGACATCCAGATCCCCGTCGGCCCGCGCCTGGGCGCCCAGGTCATCGACGCCAAGAAGCTCAAGAAGGGCTTCGGCGACCGGGTGCTGGTCGAGGACCTCTCCTTCACCCTGCCGCGCAACGGCATCGTCGGGGTGATCGGCCCGAACGGTGTGGGTAAGACCACCCTGTTCAAGACCATCGTGGGCCTCGAGCCGCTGGATGCCGGTGACCTCAAGATCGGCGAGACGGTCGACATCTCCTACGTCGACCAGTCCCGTGGCGGCATCGACCCGAACAAGTCGCTCTGGGAGGTCGTCTCCGACGGTCAGGACTACATCCAGGTCGGCAAGACCGAGGTGCCGTCCCGGGCCTACGTGTCGACGTTCGGCTTCAAGGGCCCCGACCAGCAGAAGAAGGCCGGGGTGCTCTCCGGTGGTGAACGCAACCGCCTGAACCTGGCGCTCACGCTCAAGCAGGGCGGCAACCTGTTGCTGCTCGACGAACCGACCAACGACCTGGACGTGGAAACCCTCGGCTCGCTCGAGAACGCGCTGCTCGAATTCCCCGGCTGCGCCGTGGTGATCACTCACGACCGATGGTTCCTGGACCGCATTGCCACGCACATCCTCTCCTACGAGGGCACCGCGGAAGACCCGGGCAACTGGTACTGGTTCGAGGGTAACTTCGAATCGTACGAGCAGAACAAGATCGAGCGCCTCGG
Source organism: Cryobacterium sp. (assembly GCF_025463825.1). Classification (GTDB taxonomy): domain Bacteria; phylum Actinomycetota; class Actinomycetes; order Actinomycetales; family Microbacteriaceae; genus Cryobacterium. Next base: position 4,866 of record NZ_JAODBG010000020.1, on the reverse strand, counting down.
CCCGGACGCGGCCAAGCCGCACCGGTCCGCGTACCGCAAGCTCACCAGGGACTAGGACCCCATGCGGCTGCACGTTCCCATCCGGCTGCGCTGGTCGGATCTCGACGCGTATGCCCACGTCAACAACGCCGAGATGCTGCGCCTCCTCGAGGAGGCGCGCATCCAGGCGTTCTGGGCCGACGACGAGCCCGCCGCTCTCGCCCTGGGGACCACCCCGGGGGCGAGCACGGCGGTGCTCGACGGCCGGCCCGGCGCGGCCACTCTCACGCTGATCGCCCGCCTGGAGATCGAATACCTGGCGCCGATCCCGTACCTGCGGGCGCCGATCGACATCCAGTTATGGATCGGCAAGCTCGGCGGCGCCAGCCTCGACGTATGTTACGAGGTGTGGAGTCCGGTCGGGCAGGAGCCCCCGCAGCTGTTCGCGCGGGCGAGCACCACGATCGTGCTGGTGGATGCCGTCACCGAGCGTCCCCGCAAGATCAACGACGTCGAACGTTCCGCCTGGACCCCGTACGTGGAACCCGGCCTCACCTTCACCCGCAAGTAAGCCGGAATTCAGGAGCCCTTGGGGATGCGCACCATGCCCTCCTGGGCGACGGTGGCCAGCAGCAGGCCCTCGCGGCTGTAGATGCTCCCCGTCGACAGGCCGCGGCCGCCCTGCGCCGAGGGGGAGTCCTGCACGTACAGCATCCACTCGTCGACCCGGCCGAACCGGTGCCACCACATGGCGTGGTCCAGGCTTGCGACCTTGAGGCCGGGCGTGGCCCAGGCGAGGCCGTGCCGGCGGAGCACCGGTTCCATGATCGAATAGTCGCTCACGTACGCCAGGGCGGCACGGTGCAGGTCCGGGTCGTCGGGGATCGGCTCGAACGTCTTCATCCAGATCATCTGCTTGCTGGTGTGCTCGCCGTCCACGCTCAGGTAGATCGACGACGGCACGTGGCGCATGTCGAAGGGACGGTCGTTGGCCCAGTGCCGGGCGAAGTCGTGGTCGATGTGGCCCAGCGTGTCGGAGGTCCGCGGCAGCGACTCGGGGTCCGGCAGGTCGGCTGGCATCTCGAGGTGGTGCTCCAGGCCCTCGTCCTCGTCCTGGAACGACGCGATCATCGACAGGATCGGCACGCCGTTCTGGTACGCCTGGGTGCGGCGGGTGGAGAACGAGCGGCCGTCGTGGATGCGGTCGACCGAGAAGGTGATCGGGTGGTTCACGTCACCGGGCCGCAGGAAGTAGCCGTGCATCGAATGCACGTTCCGCTCGTCGGGAACCGTGCGCATGGCGGCGACGAGCGACTGCGCGAGCACCTGTCCGCCGAAGACGCGGCCCTGCGGCATCCACTGCGACGGGCCGGTGAAGATGTCTTCACTGGTGCGTGCCTCGGTGTCGGTCAGGTCGAGAGCGGCCAGAAGACCCTCCAGCGGTGCGTGCATGCTGCCTCCTCATTCAAGCTCGGGTCCTGGGGACTCGACGTACCTTGGTAGTTTAGACAGCAGATGAGCCAGTCATTCTCCCTCTCCGATTCCCTGTCCCTCGGCGACCTCCAGGTCTACCTTTCGCGCGCCGGAAGGGTGGAGGACGGTTCGGTGCGGCTGGTCTCCGCCGCGGGAGTCCTGGCCGTGTACACGGCGATCCTCTATCCTCGGGGGCTGCTCGACTCCAGCCCCACGGTGCTGGGCCTGCGCACCTTCGCTCTCACCGAACCGGCCAACCTCGACGTGGTCGTGCCGGTCCGCTCGCTCCTGGACCGGCTGGTGCGCCTCGAGGCCGCCGTCACCGACGTGGATACGCCGGTGAGCGTCACGGTACCGCTGCAGGTGTCCTCGGTCACCTGGGCGGGCATCACGCCGCCGCGCGGCGGCTGGACGCCGCAGGGCAGCGCGCCCGCCGCGGTGCTGGAGGACGCCGCCCGTGCCGGTATCGCCGAGGTCGCCGCCGTCATCCCCACCGGGACGGGTGAGCAGATCGTGCAGCGGGTGCGCTCGGAGGTGTGGGGCCGTCCGATCGAGGCCCTGGACTTCGTGCCCGCCGGCGCCGGGTTCGCCGCGGTGAGCCTGGGCTTCCTGTCGCCGGATGAGCCGGTGCAGCTGTTCGAGACCGGCCCGTGGACCCGCCTGAGCACCGCGCGCGGCCACATCCTGGTCCGCCGCAAGCCCTGGACCCTGCGCGCCTAGCGCCGGTAACCGCCAGCCGTGAGTTCGGCCCCCGAATCCGGGGATTCTCGAGGCTCAGGTCACGATTCGGGGGCGGTCACAGGGCGGCAGCGACGGCGCGGCCGGCGGTGCGGCCCGTGAAGAGGCACCCGCCGAAGAAGGTGCCCTCGAGGGATCGGTAGCCGTGCACGCCGCCGCCGCCGAAACGGGCGACCTCGCCTGCGGCATACAGGCCGGGCACCGGCCGGCCGTCGGCGCCGAGGGCCCGAGCGGAGAGATCGATCTCGATGCCGCCCAGGCTCTTGCGGGTGAGCAGGTGCAGTTTCACCGCGATCAACGGGCCGGCGGCGGGATCAAGCAACTTGTGCGGGCTGGCCACCCGGATGAGCCGGTCGCCGCGGTAGTGCCGGGCCTGCCGGATCGCGTTGACCTGCGCGTCCTTGCTGAACGCGTTGTCGAGCTCCCGGTCGCGGCCCACCACCTCCCGTTCCACCTGGACCGCATCGATGGGCACTTCGGGGAGCGCTGCTGCATGCCCGCGATCAGCTCGTGCAGGGCGTCGGCCACGCCGAAGTCCTCACCCTTGTCCTTGAAGGCCTCGATCGGTGCGGGGGCGCCCGGGGCAACGCGTTGGGCAAGTAGCCGCAGGTCCTTGCCGGTGAGGTCGGGGTTCTGCTCGCTGCCGGAGAGAGCGAACTCCTTCTCGATGATCCTCTGGGTCAGGATGAACCAGCTGTGCTCGTACCCGGTCCTCGCGAGGCGCTCCATGGTACCGAGAGTGTCGAAGCCGGGGAACAGCGGTGCGGGCAGTCGTTTCCCGGTGGCATCCAGCCACAGCGACGACGGGCCGGGCAGGATGCGGATGCCGTGGCCGGCCCAGACCGGGTCCCAGTTCACGATGCCCTCGGTGTAGTGCCACATCCGGTCGCCGTTGACCAGCCGGGCGCCGGCGGTCTCACTGATGCCGAGCATCCGCCCGTCCACGGAGGCCGGCACGCCGGAGAGCAGGTTGGCGGGTGCCGGGCCGAGCCGGGCCGGCCACTGGGCGCGCACCAGGTCGTGATTGCCACCGATCCCGCCGCTGGTGACGATCACGGCCGACGCCCGCAGCTCGAAGGCCCCCACGACCTCTCGGCTGCTGGCCTGCCCGCGCGCCGCCGTGCTCGCCACGAGCCGGCCGCCCCGCACCCCCACGACGGCGCCGTCCTCGACGATCAGCTCGTCCACCCGGTGCCGGTGCAGGGCGGTGACCAGGCCGGCGCGCACACCCTCCCGCACTCGTGTGATGAACGGTTCGAGGATGGCCGGGCCGGTACCCCAGACGATGTGGAAGCGAGGTACGGAGTTGCCGTGCTGCAGTGCGGTGTAGCCGCCGCGCTCGGCCCAGCCGACGACGGGGAAGAAGGTGATGCCGCGCTCACGCAGCCAGGCCAGTTTCTCGCCCGCGGCGAAGTTGAGATAGGCCTCGGCCCACCGAGTGGGCCTGTAGTCCTCGGTGCGGTCGAAGCCGGCGCTGGCGAACCAGTCCTGCCGGGCGAGCTCGAGGGAGGCCTTGACGCCCATTCGGCGCTGCTCGGGGAGTCCACCAGGAACAGGCCGCCGAACGACCACCAGGCCTGCCCGCCCAGAGACGCAGCGGGTTCCTGGTCGACCAGGAGCACCCGCTTGCCGGCATCCACCAGTTCTGCCGTGGCGACGAGACCGGCCAGGCCCGCCCCCACCACGATGACGTCGGCAGATGTCGGCGGATGTCGGCGGATGTCTGCGGGTGCGCTGGCGTGCCGGGGCGGGTTGGGCTCATGGTGACTCCGTTGTCAGTGAGGCGTGCCCGCGGATGTCGACGGGGGCTGGAACGTGCGCGAGGTCTTAGTCGTCGAAGGTGTTGACCATAGCGTGCGCCGCGCGCTCGAGGTAGTCCCAGAGTGTGGCACGTTGCAGCGGCGGCAGGCCGCAGGTGTCCACAGCGGCCTTCATGTGCAGCAACCAGCGGTCACGCGCATCCGGGTTCACCTTGAACGGCTGATGCCGCTGGCGCAGCCGCGGGTGGCCGCGCTGCTCGCTGTAGGTTCCGGGCCCGCCCCAGTACTGCTCGAGGAACCCGGTGAGCCGGTCGGCGGCCGGGCCGAGGTCCTCTTCCGGATACATCGGCTTGAGCACCGGGTCGCCCGCCACCCCGCGGTAGAACTCGGCGACGAGCTTCTCGAAGAACGGCCGGCCACCCACCTCCTGGTAGAACGACGGTCCGAGCGACGCACCGTTCTCCCCGGACCGGAGGTGCACGCCGGCGGGGCCGGTGGCCGGGATCAGTGCCGGGCCGAGGGCGGATGCGCCCTGGCCGGCCGGCTCCGTGGGCTGCGGGTCAGTCATGGGTGTCTCCATCCCGGGGCGTGGCCTCGTCGGTGGGCGTGTTCGGCTGCTTCTCGGCCGGCTTGTCGATCGGGCGGGTGCGGGGCTTGGCTGGCTGCTTCGCAGCGGGTGTCTGCGCCACCGTGTCGGCGCTCGTCGAGGCATCCGGGAGAGACGCGTCGGGCACTTCGGCGGGGGGCTGCACCGGCAGCTGCACGGTGCGCGGTGCGCGAGGCGCCTGGTTGCGGGCGATCGAGGGCATCCGCACGGCGGGACGTGCTGGGGCGTCCGCGGCGCGCGGTGTGGTGGCGGGCGCTTCGGCCGGCTGTGCGGCGGTTGGCGCGGCGGGGGTCTCCGCGGTCTTCGGAG
>NZ_JAODBG010000008.1 GCF_025463825.1 Cryobacterium sp. | reverse complement strand
GGATCCGCGGGGGTGTCGGCGCTGCTGAGCCTCGACCTCAGCGCCGACGGCAGTGTGCAGGCGGTGGGCCAGATCTCGGACGGCTGCGCGCCGGCACTGTTCACCACCACCTCCCGCGCTGACCGGTGGACTCCCGCCGTCGGCGCGGAGCAGGAGTGGTACATCGTGCCGGGGGCGCCCGCCACCATCAACTCGCCCGGTGGCGTTCGCGCCACTCCGTGTGCCGTGGTGATCGGCGTCGACGCCACCTCGGCGGATGCCGCGGCCGTGCTCTGCGACGACGAGCGCCTCGTGCGCACGCTCGACGGCGGGGCCACCTGGGACGACGGGCTGTACGTGCCCGGTGCCCGCACCTTCGCCGCATCACCATCCGGCTACCTGCTCGCCACCGTCGGCCGAGCGGACTGCGCCGGTGTGCGGCTCGTGGTCGTGTACCCCAGTGCCGCTCCCGGCGACGGCGCGGCGTCGGCGTGCCGCCTGACGACGGCAGACACCACCCAGGTTTCAATGTCCGTTGCCGGTGAAATCCTGTGGCTGTGGACCGGCGAGGAATTCGCCGTTACAGCGGATCGAGGAGTCTCCTGGCAATAAAAGCCCCCGGGAGCCCGCTTTGTGAACTGCGAGGCGTCTTTCCACCCCGATAGGAAGGAATCGCTCGTGAGTGTTGAACGTACCCGAAACAATCAACATGAACCGCGCACCACACAGAACACCGCCCCACCCGCACCGAACAAGTTCCTCCTGGTCGCCTCCACCGGCGGTCACCTCGCCCAGCTCACCCGACTGGCGCCCGCCCTGGGCGCAAGCGACGATTCGCTCTGGGTCACGTTTGATTCCCCGCAGAGCCGTTCCCTCCTGGAGGGCAAGCGGGTGCTGCACGTTCCCTACGTGCGGCCGCGAGACTTTCGCGGGGTCGTGCGCACCGCATCGATCCTGCGCCGGTTGCTGCGGCGGGAATCCTTCGCCCAAGCCCTGAGCACGGGGTCGGCCATCGCCCTGTCGGCGCTTCCGCTGGCCACCCTGCACGGTGTGCCGAGCACCTACGTGGAAAGCGTGTCCCGCGTCGACGGCCCGTCGATGAGCGGCCGCATCCTGGCCGCGACCAGGTTGGTGGCGGTGCGCACCCAGCACCCCGCCTGGGCGAAGGGCCGTTGGGCGATCCACCCCAGCGTGTTCTCCACCTACCGTCCCCTGCCGACGAAGCCGGTGGCCGCCCCCAGCCTCTTCGTCACCCTCGGCACCATTGAGGGCTACCGCTTCGACGCGATGGTTGATGCTGTCCTGGCCACTGGGCTGGCCGACGAGCGCACGGTGTGGCAACTCGGCTTCACCACCGGCCGGACCGACCTGCCCGGAACAGTGCATACCGCCATGACCGCGGATGACTTCGTGAGAAGTGCTCGCGCGGCGGATGTGGTGATCAGCCATGCCGGCGTGGGCAGCCTGCTCGGACTTCTGGACATGGGTATTTTTCCGGTGATGGTCACCCGCCGAAAGTGGCGAGCCGAGCACGTGGACGACCATCAGCAGCAAATCGCCCGGTTGGCGTCGCAAATGGGCGTGGCGCTTTCGGTGGAGGCATCGGACCTGAGCGCCGACGTGATTCGTCGGGCAGCCGAAACGCGGATCGATTCCGAAGCGCTGCGCCCTGTCGGGCTGCCGGAGTGAGGCGCCACGGCCGCGTGCCGAAACAGATCTTTGTGCCCGCGCGGGGGCAGTTCGACAACATCGGCGACATCCTCCTGCGCCGCCAACTGCTGGACTGGCTGCGCGGGAACGGTCCGCTGCACGTGTACCTGGGCCAGTCACCCGCGGGATATGCGGAGGGGCTGCGCCTGAGGCCGGAGGACGTGCAGTACCGGTCGTTCAAGGCGTGGTACCTGGCCGCCCTGCGAAGTGCCGTTCGTGGTTCTGCGTCGTACGTCTTCAAGCCCGGCGAAATTCAGCTGACCATGATCGGGATGAAGGAGCATCTGTCGATGCTCCCGGTTCTCGCCCTGGTGCGGGCCCGCGGGGGAGTGGTCGCCCGCGTCGGGGTCGGCTCCCGCAACTTCGCCCGCGTACCGCGGGCGCTGATCTGGCCGTCCATCGCTTTGTCGAACCTCACCCTGTGGCGGGACTCGGCCACGGCGGAGTATCTCGGCAACGGGAGCGTCATGCCCGACCTGGGCTTCGGCGAGGGTGGCGGGGGCGCGGCAGCCCAGTCGGATGCGGGTCGGAACCTGCTGATCGTCTCGATGCGGGCTGACCAGCCGTACCCGTCGACACCGTGGCTGGCGGCGGTGCGCGAGATCGCGGCGCGGCACGGGCTGCACATTCGAGCGGTCACCCAGGTGTTGCGCGACAATGACAGGACGATCCGACTGGCCGCCGACCTGGGTGGCGAAGCCGTCGGGTGGGACGGCACCGGCCACGACGGGCAGGAGGAGCGGTTGCGACAGCTCTACCGCCGTGCGGTCATCGCGGTCAGCGACCGGTTGCACGTGCTCGTTGGTGCCGTGACCGAGGGCGCCGTGCCGGCCGCCCTGCTCGTGAACCCGTCGGACAAGATCGCCCGCCATTTCGCTGCCGCGGGGATCCACGACGTCAGCATCGCGACGGCCGGCCTGTCCGCCACCGAATTGAGCGGCCAACTCGAGCACCTGATCGGTCGCCGGGAGAGCATCCAGTCGCAGCTGCTCGCTGCGCGCGGTGACCTGCGGTCGGCCAATGACCGGCTCGACCAGGTGCTCAGCGGGGTGCCCGCCCGGTGAGCCGGCTGAGGGCGGTGCACGTCGGGCGGAGTGGCGAGGTTGCCGGTGGCATGACGCAGGTGGTGAACGGCTACCTGGGCTGGAACTTCGAGACGTTCGACACCCGGGTGATCTCGTCACGGGACGGCAGTTCAGGGGTGGCCGCTCTGCGGGTGGCGCTGGCGGCCGCGGGCGCTGTGCTGCGCCTGCGCGGCACGCACAACACCGTCGTGGTGGTGCACCTGTCCCAGGGCGGGTCGTTCGTACGCGAAGGTCTGCTGTTGCTGCTGGCCAGGGCCCGCGGGTTCGCCACGGTGGCACAGTTGCACGGCAGCGCGTTCGCCGCCTTCGCCGACAGGCGGCCCCGACTGGTGGCCCGGGTCCTCCGCGCGGCCCACCTGGTGCTGACCCTGTCCGCGGAGACCCGCGCCGTGGCGGGGCGCTTCGTCGGCAGTGGCGCGGTGGTGCTGTTGCCGAACGCCGTCGGGTCCGGCGCGCCGGCGCCGGCCGAACGCCTGGTGGTGTTCGGTGGTGCGGTCACTGCGCGGAAAGGCGTCGATGTTCTCGTGGAGGCCTGGCGGCAGCTGCAGGCTGAATCGCCGGCGGCAGGCTGGCGGTTGATCGTGGCGGGGCCGCTGCTCGAACCCGGCATCGTCCCGGTGGCATTGAGCAACGCGGAGTTCGTGGGCGCCGTGCCGCACTCGCACCTGATGACCCTGCTCGACCGGTCGTCGGTGGCCGTGTTGCCGTCACGCGACGAGGCGATGCCGATGTTCGTGCTCGAGGCCATGGCGAGGCACAATTGCGTCATCTCCACGACGGTCGGCGGCCTCCCCGCGGTCCTCGGCGGCGCCGTCGGGGTGTTGGTTCCACCGGGCGACGTCGCCGCACTGCGCGCCGCCCTGCAGACCGCGATGGCCGATGACGCGGCTCGGGAGGCCTATGCCGTCCGTGCTCGCACCGTCTACGACACCACCTACTCGGCGGCCGCGGTCTACCCCCAGGTGGAGGGCGCCTGGCGTACCGCGCTTCAGCGGCGCACGCGCCGCTGAGCCGGTCAGGGCATGCAGGCCAGGTTGGCGAACCCTGCGGTGGCCCCGGTGACGGTGTTGGTGCAGGAGACGGTCGTGTAGCTGGATCCGGCGCCGCTGCGTTCATAGATCTGGAATCCGTAACCGGCAGCCTGCACGTCGGCGGTGTTGCTGCCGAACAGGTTGCGCAGGCCCCAGCCCTTGACACTGCCGTTCACCTGGAAGCCGTGCAGGACGCTGTCCGTGCCGGTGTTGCCCACCACGGCCCAGCCGTTGCCCTTGACCTTGACCCAGGACTCCGAGCGGGCCATCGCCCCCTTCCCGGTGATGGTGTTGCCGAAGATCAGCCCGTTGGACGTGCCTTCCTTCACCTCGATGGGCTGGGCGCTGGTGTACGAGAGGGAGTTGGACACGACCGCGTTCCGGTCGCTCTGGTCGGGTTTGCAGGCGGTGAGGCTGCACCAGTTCGCTTCGGAGGAGCCGATGTACACACCTTCTCCGTAGAACGGATCGCGAAGCCCGGTGGCGCGGATGGTGTTGCCCACGATGGTGTTGTCGGAGGAGTTCTCCCGTACGTGCACGGCTTCGTAGCCGATGTTCTGCACCAGGGTGTCGGAAATCGTCACGTGGTCACTGCCGCGCACGGTGATCCCTTTCAACCCGTTGGTCACGGTCATGCCCGTCACCACCAGGTGCGACGAGTTGCTCACGATGATGCCGTGGTTCTTGGTGATGCCGCCCACGTTGACAACGGCGTTGCGCGGACCGCAGATCCAGATCGGGTCCTTGGCGGTGCCGCTGGCCGACAGGTTGATTTGACCGGTATACGTGCCCGGAGACATCCGCACCACGTCGCCGGGCCGTGCCTTGGCGACGGCGGTCATGAGTTGTGCGGCGTTGCTGACCGTGACCGTCGCTGCGGGGCAGGACGCGTAGCGATGACTGCTCGCCGGGGTGCTGACGGTTTGCGCCGAGGCGACGGCGGACCGGGCCGACTCGTTGCCGGTGGAATCGACCGCCGACACCCGGTAGTCCAATCGGGAGTTGGCCGGAACGCCGATGCCGATGAAGGCGGTCACCGACGAGTCAGTGACGCCCATCAGCGTGGAACCACCGGTGGAGTTCGCCGCGTACACCCGGTAGGCGCGCACGTCGGCACCGGGCACGGCGTTCCAATCGAGCAGGACCTGCCCGTCGACGACGGAGGCCGACACGATCGCGGGCACCGCGGGTGCGGTGGTGTCGGGTACCACTATCGAGTCAAGGACCAGGTTGGAGCCGCTGGACGCGGGGTTCTTCGTTCCGGTGCGCACGATCGTGATGGTGTGCGTGCCGGTGCGCAACCCGGTGCGTTCGAAGACGGTCTGCTGGTAGAGGGTGGTCTTGGTGTAGCGGTCGACGGTGCTGACCAGTGCGCCGTCGATGAACACCTCGGCTGTGCCCGCCGAGGGCGTGGTGCGGCTGATCCACCGCACCGCGGTGCCGGAGAAGGTGAGCGACGCGGAACCGGCGGTGTTCAGGTATCCGCTGGACCCACCGCTGTCGCTGCCGGAGTTCAGGCCAGACCAGGCGCCCGTGTAGACAAGCTTGCCGGAGGTGTTCTGGTAGGTGCCGACCGGAACCGCGGACTGTGCCGGTTGTGCGGCTGGGGCCGGGACCGCGGTCGGTGCGGCGGTTCCAGGCGGTGCCGGAGCTGCGGCCGGTGACGAGGTCGCTCCGCTGTCGGTGACCCTGAAGGCATCGATGATCAGGTTGGTCCCCGTGGAGGCGGCGTTTTTTGTGCCGGTGCGGGTGACGGAGATGGTGTGTTGGCCGCGGGGACCGGTGGGGCTTGTGTACAGGGCGCTGCTGTGCGTGCTGGTCGCCGAGTAGGCGTCCACCGTGGCGACGAGCCGGCCGTCGATGCGCACCTCGCTGCGGCCGCTGGACGGACTCAGCCGTGAGAGCAGGGTGACCTGCGTTCCCGTGAAGCTGAGCGACGCAGACCCGGCGGCCAGGGAGTACTGCACGGACCCGCCGGTGTCCCCGGAATTCACCGAGCGCTTCCAGCCGGCGCCGCTGTAGGTGATCTGGGCGGAGGGACTGTCGACGACGGTTGTGGCGGTGGCGGCGCTCGCAGCGGTGCCGGGCAGAGCCAGCACGGGAACCAGGGCGCACGCGACCAGGAGGGCGACGGCACGATGGCCGAAGCGGCGAGAATAATGGTTGAGGCTGACGAGTTTGTGCACGGAAAGGCTCCAGAAATAGCTCCCCGCGGACACGGGGAACAGTAGACGACGAACGTGGCTACTCGGCACGGGCATGCCAACACGAGTAGGAACCCTGATCGTCCCGTTCGGGGAGACGTCGCACCAATTCCGACATCAGACTACAGCGCGAAAATCCGCGCAGACTACCAGCTGGTGGCTCTGTCGAGGCCGAATTGCCCTCTAACTGGGGGTTTAAAACATAATATGAGACCTGACCCGCCGGCCGACGATCCCGGGACATCCGCGTTGCGCGGGCCTACGGTTTCACGCCGACGCGAGCGCCCTGGCCCGGCGAGATCAACCGTTCCGAGGCGGCGCCCAGCAGGGCGCGATGCGCACGCAGGCTCAGTTTCGCGCTGAGAGCCAGGGCCAACCGTTTCCAGTCCCGGCGTCGCGCGGTCAGGAGGATCGCCCCCCAGGTCAACCGTGCTCGCAGTCTGCGCACCAGGGCAGCAGTCTGATCGGCATCGTACGGGCCGGTCAGCGCATCCTTCACCCCGGACAGCACGATGTACCGCAGCACGAAGTACCGGTAGTCGGCTGAGCCGGGCAGCGCCGGATCAAGCGATAGGGCCGCCTGCTCCACCCTGTGTTCCACCAACAGCAGCGACTCCGCGCGGCGCGTTCCGGAACGGATGATCGATCCGCTCCGTAACCGGTAGGAGTACAACATGTCGGGGATAGCGGCCACCACCTCGGCACCGGCGAGAAGCTGGGCGACCATGGCGAGGTCCGAGTGCACTCGTGCCGGCGGGTAGGTGATGCGAAGAGCGTGCTCTCGCCGGAAGAGCTTATTCCACAGGTGCCCGGTGATCGCTCCGTCCAGCAGCAGGTGGAAGGCATCCGCACCCGACACCGGCGCTGCCAGGCGAGGAGCCGGGATCGGCCGGGTGCGACCGGCGTCGTAGACGTACTCGGCGGAGCAGATCACGACATCAGCCCCGGTCGCCTCGGCCGCGGCGACCAGCTTCTCGAGCGCGTCGGGGGCTCGCTCGTCGTCCGCGTCGACGAACCACAGGAACTCGCCCCGGCTTTCGTGCACGGCGCGTTCCCGCGCAAGCGCGACCCCGCCGTTCTCGGCCAGCCGCACGAAGCGCACCCGGGGATGCGCCTGGGCGGCCCGGTGCGCGACCTCGGCGGTGGCGTCCGCCGAGCCGTCGTCCACGACCACGATCTCGATGTCTGTCAGGGTTTGACCCAGCAGCTCGTCGATCGAGGCCGCGAGGAAGCCGGCCGCGTTGTACGCGGGCACGATGATCGAAACCCGGGGATGCCTCTGCCCGGAGGTCCCGCTCATGAGGTGAGGTTTCGGATGTCGTGGGTGAGCGCCGCCAACGCGGCCCGGGCGTCGATGACGTGCCGCAGAATCGGTTCCCGCCGGGCCAGCACATCTCGGGCGGTGCGGTGCAGCACGGCGGCGTCGGGAAGTCGTCGGTCGATGCCGGCGCCGTGGATGCCGGCCGCGCCCAGGGTCCGGGTCACCTTGGCCGTGGGGGAGTCGGCCAGGCCGAGGGGGAGCGCGCCCTCGGTGAGGGCGATCACGGCCGCGTGCAGGCGGTCGGTGACCACGAGGCTCGAGCGTCGGTAGAGGGCGCGCAGTGTGGCTTCCTGAGTGGCGTGGTTCGGGCCGTTCCAGGTGTGCGCTTCTCCGCCGAGCTCGACAGCGAGTTCCTGCGCCAGCGGCCCGTCGCGCAGAATCTGGGCGACGGTGACGATCTGCAGTCCCAGCGCGCTGGCGAGGCCGCGCACGTTGCGCACCCAGGTGTCATCGGGGCGCTCGCCGGTGTAGCGCACCGACACGGCCAGCAACGGGCGGTCGGCGGTGTCGGCGCTGAGCTGGTCATCCGATGAGCCGAGTGCGAAGGCCCAGTCAGGGGCCACCGTACCCAGACCCATACTGGCTCGGCTGTAGGAGTCACGCCAGGAGACCACATCGCACAGGCGCAGCGTCGCGGCGATCGGGTAGCGCCAGGCGGTACGGGTACGGATGCCCAGACCGGCGTGCACGGCGTGCCCGCCGCGCAGTTTCGACGCCACCAGGAGGGGAGCCAGCCGCAGGTAGTGCATGGCGTAGGAGCGTTGCAGCTCCATCTCGCCGGCGTTGAACGCGTACAGCACCGGCGCCCGCCAAGTCGTTCGGCTGATCTCCCGGCGCCACTCGTCGGACCGGCGGAACAGCCCGTCCCCCGGGGCGAGGCCGAGGCCGCTCAGGTAGGAGTCGTCGCGGGACCCGACGTACACCTGCAGGTCGCCGGCCGGGCGGATGGCGTTGAGGAAGGCTCGGCGCAGCACCGTGTCGCCGACGTTGTCGACCTGGCCCATGGCGGAGGCGAACACCTTCATGCGAGCGCCCGTACGCGTGCTTGTTCGCGGGTTCGGCCGAGGGTGCCCAGCAGCACGCTTTCCAGGTCGGTGCCGCTGGAGTCCACGGAGAAGCGGCGCAGCCAGGGCTGGATGTTTTCGGCGAGGGGGAGCTCGGCCGCCCGCAGCAGGGCGTCGGCGAGGTCGGTGGGGGCGGCGGAGAGTGCCAGCTCGCCGGTGATGCCGGGAACGATGGCGTCGGCGACGCCGAGGGCGCCCGATACCGCGACCGCGGGATAGCCGGCCGCGGCGGCTTCCACGAGCACATTGCCGAAACCCTCCCGGCTGGAGGGCAGCAGCGCCACCGCGTTGTTCCCGAAATGCTCGAACCAGTTCTCCACCCACCCGTGGTGGATGAACGGCACGCCGGCCGCCGAGGCCGCGGCGGTCACCTCGGCCAACAGCGGCCCGCCACCGAACGAGACGACCTCGGCCGGAACGCCGCGGGAGATCAGCTCGGCCGCGGCGTCGATGGCCAGCAGCGGCCGCTTCTGGGCGACCAGCCGACAGGCGAGCACGATCTGGATGCCCCGATCGGCGCCGGGCCGCCTGGTCGACTGCTCGGGAGGGCGCACCTTGGCGGTGGCCGGGTTGGCCACCACGGTGACGCGGTCGCCGCTGACCCCGAACGCGGCCACGAGTTCGCCGGCGACGGGATGGGAGATGGCGATGACGTGGTCGGCCCAGGAGTACATTCGCCGGGCGAACCAGATCTTCACCCGGTGCGACAGTGCGGACCCGGGCAGGCCCAGCGAAACGAGGTTGCGCTCGCTGATCAGCACGCGGGGTCGCCTGGCCCGGGGCAGCAGCCGGGCCGCACTCAGCAGCAGCAGGTTGGGATGGGCCTGCAGGGCGATCGCGACATCCGGTGCGGTGTTCTGCAGGATCGCACGGAGCGCGCCAGTCTTCCTGACGTGGCCGCGGGCGCCCGACAGCGACGTGACCCGCACCCCGGCGGGAACGTGCTCGCCCTCCGCCGTTCCCGCAGTGAGCACCGCTGACACCTCGTAGCCGCGGCCGGCCAGCCAGGCCATCCAGGTGCGGGCGACGAACTCCGCACCGCCGCCGTGCAGCGAGGGCACCACGAAGAGGATGCGGCGGAGCGGCTCGGGTGTCTGCCGGTCGGTGGGTTTCATGGGGGCCCTTCTGACGTCGGGGTTCGGGGAGTTCTCAAAGCGCGGCGAAGTTGCGGTCCGACAGTTTCACGATCGCCGGTAGCCGGCCGGCGATGGTGCCGCGGTGGTGGTCCGGCCGGGCCAGCAGGTCGGCGGCGACGGGCAGGATCCGCGTCGCCAGGCCGGGACCGGGCTCCACGCAGAGAGTCTCCGTGCCGAAGAGCTGCATGAGGCCTTCGACCTTGCCCTGGGTGGACAGGGTGATCGCGGGAACGCAGTTCCAGAATGCCTGGATGGCCAGATGCATGCGGCCGGTGAGCACCAGGGCCGCGCCCGCGACCAGGCCGCGCACCTCGGCCGGCTCGAGCACCCGGGTGACGAGCACGACGCGGGGGTCGCCGACGCGCTCGGCGACGGCGCGGCAGGCCGCCGCGTCATCCGCGCTGGCACGCACGACATGGGGAAGCAGCACGACGATGAGCCCGCGATCGAGCAGGGAACGCACGATCTCTTCGTACTCACCCACCTGGTCCATGGACCGGCCGACGAGCCCGCTCGCGTTCAGGACCGCGTAGCGGCCAGGGTCGGCGCCCAGGTACTCGTCGGCGGCCGTGGCCGAGGTGGTGCGGGCAGAGAAAACCGCGTCGGCGACCTCGGCGACGTTGGCCAGGCCATCCGCCCTGGCCCGTTCGACCGACTTCGGGTCGCGCACCAGCAGCCGGGTGCCGGCCGCGCCGGCGCGGGCGAGCGCCCGGCGAGCGCCCGGGCGGGCGCGGCCGTTCCAGCTGAAGCCCAGCACGCGGGAGTCCACCCCGGCGAGCCTCGCCAGCGTGGTGACATCCGCCCGGCGCGCCGATGCTCGCACGTCGTAGGCGCCATCCATGATGTCGGCGCCGACGACCGTCAACGACCGGGCGCCGGCCAGCAGCCGGGCGAAGGCGGCGACGGCAGCGAGGTGAGCACGGCCGTCGCCGTAGATCAGGCCCGGCAGCACGGTGAACGTCGCGCGGCCGACCTGCTCGGCCGGAATGCGGATGTCGCCGAGGGCCCGCACCACGATTCGAACGGGCCCGGAGGTGTTCTCGAGGTACGCCTCCACCATCGCCTGGTCGCCGATGTTGCCGCCACCGGGCGGTGCGATCAGCACGTGCCAGCGTTCCCCGCTCGTGGCGGCCGAAGCGGTGGCGGTACGGCGGAAGACGGCCCGGTCGATCGCGAAGGGTACCCCTGACGTTGTCGTCGCGGCGTTGATCGTCTTCCTGACCTTGCGACGCACTCGCTTGAGCAGGCTCATTGTTCTCCCCGGGTGGTGGTCAACGGGCCCTCGGACGGTGCAGCATCCGGTATCTTCCCGGGTGCGCTCGCCTTGGTGTCGCGGAGGAACTTACGACTTCGGGCGATGGAGGCGAGGTCACGGCGGAAGGCCGGCCAGACGAGGGCGACAACGGCCAGGGCGGCGGCCATGGCCACGCCTCCGACGAGGATGTTCACCAGCGGCATGCCACCGGGCAGCCAGAGTGTCGACAGGTACGAGACCGCGGTGGCGAAGGAGTAGCCGCCCAGCGCCCGCACTCCGGTGAGAAACATGCGCAGCGCCGGCGCATCAGTGACCCGGCTGATCTGGATCAGGGAGATCGGCCAGATCAGGCCGACGCCGAGGGCGTACCCGGCCGCGACACCGTACACGCCCCAGAGGGAGCCGAGCAGGATGCAGCCGATCACGACCGGGCGGGTGACGAGGGCGAGGTAGAAGTTCTGCTTGGTGATCCCCTTGGACAGGTACACCCAGAATGACGCGTACGCCGCCGCCTGGAAGAACCCGGCGATGCTCAATATCTGGAAGATCGGGGCGGCGGCCAGCCATTTGTCGCCGAGGGCGATCGCGATGACCGGGGTCGCCTGCGCGCAGGAGAAGGCCAGCACGAGCGTCACGATGTGGAGCATGATCGCCTGACCGAGCACGATGAACTCGCCGTAACGCTTCCTGTCGTTCTGGAGGCGGGAGAGCACCGGCAGGGCAACGCGGGTGGACGGCGCGTTGATCTGGTTCAGCGGCAGCATCAGCAGCTGGAACGCCCGGTTGTACAGGCCGAGCGGCCCGGCACCGAGGGTGGCGCCGATGACCACGGAGTCCGCGTTGCGGCTGGCGTAGCCCAGCAGTTGGCTGCCGGCGAGGCCGGACCCGTACGTGAAAAAGTGCGACATCTCTGTTCTGCGGTGGAAGAAACCGGGGAACCAGCGGCACACCACCAGCAGGAGCACCAGCATCAGCACCCCCTGGCTCAGCTGCTGACCGGCCAGGGCCCAGAAACCGAATCCGCCCAACGCCATGCCGATCCCCACGGCCAGGGCGCCGACCTGCGCGCTGATCTCGGTGGCGGCGAACGCGAACAGCCGCAGATTCCGCGTGAGGTGAGCCCGGAACTGGGTGGCCAGGCCGTTCAGCAGGAACGTGAACGACAACACCTGGGTGAGCTGCACGAGCCGGTCGTCGCCGTACAGGCCCGCGATCAGCGGGGCGCACGCGAAGGCAATGCCGGTGAGCGCCGCGCCGATGAGGGTGTTCGCCCAGAAAAGGTTGTCCTTTTGATTCCTGCTGAGCTCCGTGACCTGCACCGCTGCCGATGCGAGACCGAAGTCGCGAAACACCTCACCCACTCCGATGATGGCGGTGACCGAGGCGACCAGGCCGTAGTCGCTGGGGCCCAGCAGCCGGCCGAGGATCACGATGCCGGTGAGCTGGACGACGATGCGGATGAGCTGGCCGACCATGGTGGCCGAGGCGCCCCGCCCCGCCGTGCGGCCGAGGCCCGCGCCGGGGGTCGGCCGGGCGCCGGCACCGCGGCCTGGGCCGGTCACGATCGTGCGCCGAGGCGCCGCCCGGTCGTTTCGAGCACGGCCAGGTAAGCGCGATAGGTCTTCTCGCCCAGGGTGTCCCAGTCCCGGCCCTCGAGCCGGGGCGGCTCGGGATGCACGCGCGACCGGACCGTTGCCATCGTGGTCTCGATGATCTCCCGGCTGAGTTCACCGTCGTACAGGTGCACCCAGCCCGGGCCCACCTCATCCGCCAGGGCGGTGTTCGACGACGAGTTCGGCACCAGCACCGGCCGGTTCAGTGACAGGGCCACCAGTAGCGCCCCTGAGTTGTGCATCTCGCGGTAGGGCAGCACCACGAGTTCGGCCTGGCAGACCTCGTCGACGAGCACGTCGTCCGCCACGAACTCGAGGCGCGAACTGATGCGGGAGTCCGCACGTTGGGCGGCGGTGATCACCACGTCGAGGCCGCTGGAGGGTCGCCCGACGACCCGCAGTTGCAGGTCGGGGTCCACGGTGCCCTGGAAGACGGCCAGCAGGGTTTCGATGCCTTTGTACGGTCGGATCAGCCCGAAGTAGAGGGCGCGGCCGGGCACCGTGGGCGGTGCCGTGTCAGTGCGGAAG
Organism: Cryobacterium sp.; assembly: GCF_025463825.1. Lineage (GTDB taxonomy): Bacteria > Actinomycetota > Actinomycetes > Actinomycetales > Microbacteriaceae > Cryobacterium. The sequence continues at coordinate 8,705 of NZ_JAODBG010000008.1, read as the reverse complement.
CGGTCTCGGTAGTGCCCGTGCAGGATGGTGATCGCCTTCGACTCGGGTTCGACCGGGGTCGTGGGGTTCAGCCGGATGAACAGGTCGGTGCGGGCGTCGAGGGCATCGAGGGAGCGGTTCTCGGCCGCTTCCCCGGACTCGTGCGGCCGGAGGTTGTGCACCGTGCGCACGATCGGGATGCGCTGCAGGCGGGTGCGCAGCAGGAGCGCGGACAGGGCGCGCCGGCGCAAAAACGCCCTGGCCGGTCGTTTCTCTCGGATGAGCAGTTCCGGCCAATGCACGTGGAACACGTCATAACGGCCGAACAGCGCTGCCTTCCAGGAGAAGAAGGTGAACGAGACCTGGGCGGGAGCACCCTCGACGACCTGGTTCACGAAACGGGTCGTGCCATCAGGGGGGCTGAGCGACTGGAGCACCGAAATGGGCGGTGCGTCGGCGAGGGTGCGATTCGTCATGCGTTCTGGGTCTTCCGACGGGGCGGAATTTGGGCACGCGTCCCGGCGGCGCTCCGCCGAAGTGCTCGATCCGGCCGGACGTCCACGCCGGGATTCACGGTGAGGATCAGCAGGCAGCCCAACAGGAGGTGCATGGGGCGCAGCGCGTCAATCGCGTTGAAGCCGGAGATGCAAATGGCGTACGCGAGCAGGCCCGCCATGTCGCCAAGGGCGCCGCGACTCAGCGCATGCAGGAACGCGGCGCCGATCATCCCGATGAACAGGATCAGCCCGGGAAGCCCGACGCTCATCAGCAACTGCAGCAACGAGTTCTCGATCACCACGTCGTCGAAGAGCCGTCCGGAGATGCCGGAGGTGCCGGGACCCGACCCGAGCCAGTCCGTCAGGTCGGCGACCTGCCCGGCCACCCACACCCCGGTGTCCCGGGCCCCGGACGAGCGGGCGGCCTCTGTCGAATCATTTCGTGCCGTGAACGCATCGAACTGGAAGATGCCGAAGATGCCCACGACTCCGAGCAGCCCGAGCAAGGCGAACCGGTTCCAGCGCTTTTCACCGCCGATCACCATGGCCGCCAGGTAGGCCACCATCACGGCGACTGCGCCGCCCAGCATGGCTCCGCGCGACACCGTGGCCACGAGCCCCAGCCCGCTGAAGATGCCCGCCACGAGGGTCCAGCGGCTGGTGCTGGTGAGCCAGACGCCGATCGCCATGGCGCACGCGACGGCGAAGAAGAGCGCGGCGAAGAGCGGATGCCCGAACGATGCTTCGGCGCGGTACACCGACCAGTGTTGCGCGTCGGTCACCCCCAGGGCGATGTACAGATTTCCCCAGAGCGGGTTCACCTGCAGAACGGCCTCCACAACGGCGTACAGCCCGAGCCAGCCGCCCAGAATCAGCCACGAGCGTCGAATCCAGATCGCTTCCCGGGTGGCGCGACCCACCGCGAGGGGAAGCAGAGCGCCGGCGGTGAAGCTGATCAGCCAACCCGCCGAGGCCTGGAGGTCGACGGAGCGCACCAGCGAGAACACCGCCCAGGCGAGGAAGAGTGCCCCGCTGATCACGGCCGCGGCCTTGAACTGTTCGCGCTCATGCGGGCTGCCCGGGGCGCGGGCGCCACCGGGGCTGACGTGATAATCGTTTCCCTGACCCAGGATGATGCGCCGCGCGGCCCAGACGACCAGGATGATGCTCGTCAGGGGAAGCGCCCCCAACGGGCCATCCTGCGGGAGGATGCGAGAGGGCACCAGGGCGAAAACGGTCAGTGCCACCGCCGGCAGGATTTCGACCGGCACGAGGAACAGCACGGCGATCGCCGCGAAGGCGATGAGGGCCAGCGGGACGACGATGATTCCGAAATCGCTCACGAACCGGGGCGCGAGCACACCGACAACGACCACCAGGAGCGCCGCGGCCGATATGAACAGTGCTCGCCGGACGGTGCGGCGGATCTTCCGTGAGGTCAACATCGAACGCCTTTCCTGGAGAGGGAGGAGCACAATCGTCAATCGGCGCGCCGTGGAGCGGTCAGCTGCGTTGCCCGATTCTACGGCGCTCGTGCTACCGGCAGATTTCATCCGGAAGTCATGGGTTGACATGCGGGCTCGAACATCGCCTTGATCAGCCCCGCAGATTGGTACAGGTACTGGTGAAACCAGCCGCCGACGTCCAACGGCACGGCTGCCCCCACCACCGAAAGGTCGCCGGTGAAGCACTGCTCGAGAATCACCCTGGCGCGGCTGACGTGATAATCGGCGGTGACGATGATCAGACTGTGCCAGTCCTCGTCGGCTGCCAAAGCCCCGATCGCCACTGCCTCGCCGGCGGTGGTTCCCGGGTGGGGAGTGAAGCAGCTGATGTCGAGCTCCACCTCGGTTCGGCAGAGGGTCGCCGGCCGGGTGTTGCCGCCGAAGGCATCCGAGATCACAATCCGGCCGCTGAGGCCGGCTGCCGCCAATCGCTGGGCCTCGGCGACGACCGGCGCGCTGCTGAGGCCACCGAGCACGATGATGGCATCGACGTGTGCGGGTTCCTCCTCCCGGGGGAAGACGTAGGTCATCGTCATGGTGATCATCGCAACGATGAACACCACCGCGACGCCGCCGACGAGCCACCGCCACCTGGGCCTTGCCGTCCCCACCGGCCGTTACCGCGGATCTTGTTCGACGGGTTCTGCGCTTCCGGCGGTGTTTCGAGACGATGTCGCCGGGCGCCCTGTGGCGAACCAATCGGGTGCGACGAAACCGAACCGCAGCACCGGCAGGTTCCGGGTCAGCCGCCAGAAGCCGAGGGCGGCCAGGACGGCCAGGCCGGCCACGACGGGTGGCAGCACCGGACCGAGCACCTCGAGCCAGCGCTGTCCTTTGGCGAGCAGGAGCAGGCTCGTTATCGCTGAGACGAAAAGCACATGCACCACGTAGACGGGCAGGGTGTTACGCCCGACGAACGTGAGCCAGGCCATGCCGCGAAATCGGGTGAGGAAGCGGGCGATCACCAAACCGGCACCGATCGCCAGCAGGCTGACGAAGGTCAGCACGCCGGTGGCGAAGGGCACGCGAGTCGCGCTGGCGAGGGCCGCCAGCGTGGCGGCCAGAAACCCCGCTCCGAACAGCAGACCGGCCAGTAATCCTCTTCGTTCGACAAAACGGATGATGTGGTCCCGGAAGAAACAACCGAACATGAAGAACACCAGGTAACGGCAAATCCCGTTCCAGGCGATGTTCCCGGTGTCGGCGCGGGCGAAGAACCACACCGACAGCAGCGCCGCGGCCCCGAGCTGCAGCCGCCAGTCGATTCGGTCGCGCAGAAGCTTCATGACAACGAAGAACAGGGTCAGAGCGTAGAGGAACCACAGCCCGTTGCTCGGGCGAACCGGGGCGAGCGCCAGGTCGACCAGGGATGTCTCTTCGATCCCGGTGGGGGTCGGAAAGAGTACGAAGAAGCCGAACCGCACCAGCGTCCAGACCAGCAACGCCCACACCAGCAGGCTCAGGCGGGTTCGCCAGAGTGCCGGCCAGGAGCGCGCGAGGATCGACCCGGCGAACAGCCCCGATGCCAGGAAGAACAGCGGCATCCGGAACACGATGAAAACGAGGTTGATTCTGTCCCACACTCCGGGGGTGAGCCCGGTCAGCGACAGCCATTGGACAGAGTGAGCCAAGGCCACCATCAGGATGGCGATGCCCTTGGCGGTGTCGATCCAGGCAACCCGTCCGGGCTTATAGCCGCCGTTCCCGAAGGGCGGGGAGCCCGTTGGCCGCTCAGTCATGTCGCTCATGCATCAGCGGAGGACGCCGGACCATGCGCCGAAGGTCACCATCATGTCCTTGTGGGCGAAGGACGGGGTGTCATGACCGAGCGTGTGGAAGGCGAGTCGGGCGTCGGCGGCGACGGGCGTGATCTTGTTGACGAGGGCGATGCCGTTCCGGGTCGGCGGGACGACCGCGTCGAGGTGCTCGGCGTCGGAAACGAGCGCCTTGACGTTCGCGCCGGTCCAGTCGGACGCCGGGAAGCGCGCGGGATTGTTGGCAACCAGCTGCGCAGGGTTGTTGCCGAAGGCCCCTTCGACGCTTGCCTGTGCCTGGATGACTGACGAAGTGCCCTCGAGGTCATACAGGGCGTTGACCATATACAGGCCCTTGATGTACGGGATCAGTTTCCTGGCGTAGGTGTAGCAGGCCAGGGCGCCACCGGCCGAGGTCGCCCGCAGGAAGTTCATCCGAACGGGGAAGAGCGCGCTGAGGTAGTTCCAGGCGTTCACCTGAGCGGTCTTCGCCTGGTCGTTTGTGTACTGGTTGCCACCGGCATTGATGCAGATCGCGATAGCGCCCTTGTCCACGACCAGCTCGGCGGGGTATTTGAAGCCCCCGTTCAGTGCATCCTGGCTGCTCCCGCCGCCATGGAAGAACCACACGGCCCCGACCGCGGTCTTCTGACCGCGCACGACCGCCTGAGGCAGGAAGATACGCGCCAGATCCCCCTTGATGTTCACCAGGATGTTGTCGTACAGTTTGCGACCGGCCGATCCCGTGGTCACGTTGGCGGTTCGAGACACTTCGTAGGGAAGCTTCGCCGCGGTGGCGGCTTGGGCTGGAGTGGCGGACACCCCCTGGAGGGCGAGCGTTATAGCGGTGCCGGTGGCTCCGGTCACGAACAATCGTCGATGCATGCGGGGACCATAGCAGCAGTACGCGAGGAATGTGTTTTTTTGCTTGGGGCGCCTACTGCAGGGCGATGGCCTGCACGACGATGGCGGCGACGGCCACTGTGGCGCCCGCGAGGAGAATCACGCGCGCGGCGATCATCGCGTTGCTGTGTTCGTTTCGCCGGTACCAACGCCTGAGCCGACGAGTCCGTCGGCGGATACCCATGGCTGGAGGCTAGCGAGAATTCGCCGAATTCGTAAGCCGGCGGTACCCCCAGTTGGGGGCACGGGCGGGTGGGCTGGCCTAGCTGCCTCCTGGGGCTCGGTCTATGGTGGCGTCACCGTTACCCGAACGGTCCGCGAGAGGCCTCCCATGACCGCAGTCCCGTCCGCTCAGTCGCGTCCGGGCGCCGTCGCCCCCGCCCGACGAAGCCAGACGTGGCGGACCGTGGTCGCGGTGAACGCCGTCATCGCGCTGATCGTGGCAGGGCTGATCACCGCGGTGCTCTGGTCGGTGACCAGCACCTTCCAGTCGGTGGAGAAAATCCCTTTCGCGTTTCCGCCCGAAGCGGGCCGACCGGCGGTGACAACGGGCGAGGCGGCAGCCGCGTTGAACTTCCTGGTGCTCGGCTCCGACAACCGCGGCGCCGGCGGCTCGCTCACCGACCTCGCCGGGCAGCACTCCGACACCATCGTGGTCGTGCACGTTCCCGCCGACCGCAGCGCCCTGAGCGTGATGTCGATTCCCCGGGACAGCGGGGTGGAGGTGGCCGACCAGGGCGAAACGAGCATCAGCGCGGCGCTCTCCGTCGGCGGCGTGCCGTCGGCCGTGCAGACGGTGAAAGCCTGATCGGCGTGCGGGTGGACCACGTGGCCCTGGTTGACTTCGCCGGGTTCAAGGCGGTGACGGATGCGCTCGGCGGAGTGGACGTGAACAACCCGATCGCCTTCGACTCCTACTACCTGCAGGGCCGCTACTTCCCGGCCGGCGCGCAGCACCTCGACGGTACAGAGGCACTCGCGTTCGTGCGGGAACGCGCCGCCTTCGCCGATGGGGACTTCCAGCGGGTGCGCAACCAGCAGCTGCTCATCGGCGCCCTGCTCGGCGGGCTGATGAACCAGGAAACGCTGACCGACCCGGCCAAGGTGGGATCGGTGATCGGCGCCATCACCCCGCACCTGGCCATCGACGAGGAACTCACCCCCGTGGACCTGGCGGCGTTGGGAGTGGCGTTGCGGGAGGTGCGCGTCGACGACGTGGCGTTCTTCACAATCCCCACGGCCGGCACCAGCGGCAAGATCGGCGTCGACGGCCACGCCATCGTGAACCTCGACTGGGCGGCGGTGCCGGCCCTGCAGGAGGCGTTCCGGAGCGACACCCTCAGCGGGGTGGTGCCGCAGTTGCAGGCGGCCGGGTTGTAGCGTCCCGAGATTGGCTCGCGGGGTCTCGACGGGCTCGACCGGCGAGATGGGTCCGACCGGCGGAGGACCGGCGGGCCTCAGGAACGTGCTGAGCGCTCGCGGCTGGTGACCGCGTCGAGCAGCAGCACCGCCAGCAGGGCGCCGAAGACGGCGCCGGTGGTGTTGGCCACCACATCGGCCGCGGTCGGGAACCGGCCCGGCAGGAACATCAGCTGGCTCAGTTCGATGAGACTACTGACGGTGAAACCGGCCACCACTGCCCACCACCACTGGTTGGCGCCGACCAGAACCACGCCCAGCAGCCCCACAGGCAGGAACAGGGCGATGTTCGCGGTGAATTCGACCAGCTGGTAGGTCACCCAGTCCGGCACGCCGTGAGCGTGCAGGCGGGCGAGCAGCCCGGAGATGGTGCCGGCGGCGCCCCGATCGACCGGGGTGGGCCAGAACGCGATCAGGCAGAGCGCCACCACGTACCCGGCGGCGAGCCAGCGGGCGACGCGGCGGAGGGCGGCGTGTCGGCGTCTCGTCACAGTGTCCACGCGACCTCACTCACTCACCGGGTCACGGCCTCCAGCAGGGTGCATTGCGGGAGGACTTCACCGTCAACGGACCAGACCCCCAGACTAGTGAGCGGGGCGGGGGAGCGGAAGCCGCTCAGGCGCCGGCGTGCGCCTCGACGCGCTTGGGCAGCAGGAACACCAGCAGCAGGGCCACCACGCTGAGCGCAGCGCTGACCGCCATGGCGAGGGTGGCGCTGTCGGTGAAGCCGGCGGCCAGCGCATCCGCGCCCGGACCGGCCACGACGAGGGTGCCGAAGAACACGCTGCCGACCACGGCGATGCCCGCCGCGCTGCCGACGCGCTGCATCACGCCGATGACACCGCTGGCGGCGCCAGCCTCGGCCGGGTCGACGGTGGCGACGATGAACGCCACGTTCGGGGCGATGAAGCATCCGCTGCCCAGGCCCGCGATGAACAGCGGCGGCAGCAACAGCCAGTTGGTCAGGTCGGCCGGGTCGGTGAGCAGCAGCACCAGCCACACCCAGACGAGGCCGACGGTGACCATCGCGACGCCCATGACGAGTACCGTGCGGCCCAGGCACTTGGTGAGCCGGTTGCTCTGCGACGACGCGATGATCGAGCCGATCGCGAACGGGATGGACACCAGGCCGGACTCGAGCGCGGTGTGGCCGAGGCCCGCCTGCCAGAGGATCGAGATGGTGAAGAAGATGCTCGTGAACGCGGCGAAGTAGACCAGCGCCAGAATGACACCGCCGGTGAAGGCGGGGTGCGAGAACAGGTGCGGCGGCACGAGCGGGCTCTGCCGGCGCTTGGTCACCGCCACCTCCCACGCGCCGAACGCCACGATGAGCAGCACCCCGGCGGCGAGCACCAGGTAGGTCCAGAGCGGCCAGCCGCGGTCCTGGCCCTCGATGAGCGGCACCAGCAGGGCCACCAGGCCGGCCGAGACCAGGAGCAGGCCGACGAAGTCGATGCGGGATGCCGTCTTCGTTGCGGCTGCCGCGTCGGCGCCGGTGCCGGACGGCAGCAGGATGGCGGCGGCGATCAGGGCGACCGCACCAATGGGCAGGTTCACCCAGAAGACCAGCCGCCAGCCGTTCTCCGCGCCGAACGCCTCGATGATCAGGCCACCCACGATCGGGCCGAGGGCGGTGGAGACACCGATGACCGAGCCCATGATGGCGAACGCCTTGCCGCGGAACCGGGCCGGGAACATCAGCTGGATGACGGCGGTGACGGCGGGCACGAAGATACCGCCGGCCAGGCCCTGCACGACGCGGGCGATGATCAGCTGCAGGTCGTTCTGCGCCAGGCCGCAGGCCAGGCTCGCGAGGGTGAAGAGGGCCAGGCCGGTGAAGAACACCCATTTGTGGCCGACCCGGTCGCCGATGCGGCCCGCCGGGATGAGGGCCAGGCCGAACGCGAGCGCGTAGCCGGAGATGATCCAGGAGAGGGTGGCCTCGCCGGCGTCCAGGCTGGTCTGGATGCTGGGCAGCGCCACGTTCACGATGGTGGTGTCGAGCAGCGCCATGAACATGCCGGCCAGCAGCACCACGAGGGCCTGCCAGGCGCGCCGGGACACTGCGGGGGCGGCGGTGGAGTCAGCCATGGGAATCCTCTCGGAACGGGCGGGTGCGGAACGCAGAAAAACCCCCACTCGAACGAGTGGGGGTTTTAGCTGTCGGGGTAACAGGATTTGAACCTGCGACCTCGTCGTCCCGAACGACGCGCGCTACCAAGCTGCGCCATACCCCGATGGTCCAGTGGACCTCGACAAGTATAACCCCATCGGCCCACCGGGTTTCGACCAGCGGGGAGCGTTAGCCGGCCGGGGCCGGGGTCGCTCCGGCCGGTGGAGCCGTGCCGACCACGACGATCACCGTGCCGCCGGGGACGGCGGGGCTGCCCGCCTCCGGGTTCATCACCGTGATCTTGCCGACCTGCGCCGGGTCGGTGACGGCCTCCTCGAGCGTCACCACACCGAAGCCGGTGAGCACCTGCTTGGCGTCCGCGACGCTCAGCCCCACCACATCCGGTAGCAGCACCTGGGACTCGTTGCTGGAGTACACGGTGATGAGCGAGCCGGTGCTGGTGGTGTTGCCACCGGCGGGGTCGCTGCGGGCCACGGTGCCGGCGGGCAACTCGGAGTCGGTGATGCCGCCGTCG
>NZ_JAODBG010000145.1 GCF_025463825.1 Cryobacterium sp. | reverse complement strand
CGACGGCGGCGTCGATGACCGAGGCGGCCAACGGGGTCGCTCCGGCGGAACCATGGGTCTCGACCTGCAGGTCGATGCCCATCTCCTTCGCGGCGGCCACGAGAGCATCCGCGGCCATGTAGGTGTGCGCGATGCCGGTGGGGCAGGCGGTGACGGCAACGAGGCGGCGGGTGCCGGCGGCGGCAGTGCCGTCGGTGCCGGCCCCGGTGGGGGCTGCGGTGGCGCGCGGCGCGGCCGGGGCGGCTGCTCCGGCGGCCGAGGCTCCGGCGACCGCCGGAACGGGCGCGACGATGTCGGTGACCAGCTTCACGATCTCTTCGGGAGAGGTCGCGGCGCGCAGGGCTCGGGTGAAGTCGGCCTTCATCAGAGACCGGGCCAGCTTCGACAGGATCTTCAGGTGGTCCTGGTCGGCGCCCTCGGGGGCGGCGATCATGAAGATCAGGTCGGCGGGGCCGTCGGCGGACCCGAAGTCGACGGGCTGCGAGAGGCGGGCAACGGCCAGCGTCGGCTCGGTCACCGCGGAGGAGCGGCAGTGCGGGATCGCGAGTCCGCCGGGGATGCCGGTGGAAGTCTTCGCCTCGCGGGCGAGGGCGTCGGCGTACAGGCCCTCGATCTCGGTGGCCCGGCCCGCTCCGACCACGAGGCCGGCGAGGTGCCGGATCACGGTCGACGGTGCGTTCCCGAGGTTCTGGTCCAAAGCAACGAGCTCTGGGGTAATCAGTGCATTCACTGGTCATCCTCCTTTGGATGGGTGGCATAAGCCGTCACGGTGACGGCGCTGGGATCTGTTTGGGACACGGCCGGCACGGTTGAGCCGGGCAGGGACGCGGCAGCGGCGCCGTGGGCGACGGCCTGACGCAGGCAGTCCGGGGCGGATGCTCCGGCCAGGTCGCGGAGCAGGAAGCCTGCCAGCGAAGAATCTCCGGCGCCGACGGTGGAGACCGCGGCGATCGGGGGACGGGTGGCGAGCCAGTAGCCGGCGGCGGTGACCAGCAGCGCGCCCTGGGATCCCAGGGTGGCCAGCACGGCGCCGACCCCCGCGGTGATGAGGGTGTGCGCGGCGCGGGCGGCCAGGTGCGGGTCGGCCTCGAGGCTCTCCGGGTCGGCGATGCCGGTGAGCTCGGCCAACTCGTCGGCGTTGGGCTTGAGCAGGTCGGGGCCGGCGCTGATCGCCGCGGCCAGGGGAGCGCCGGAGGAGTCGATGGCGACCTTGGGGGCAGCCGAGCCGAACCGGGCACGGAGCGCCAGCGTGAGGTCGGCGTAGAAGGAGTCCGGCACCCCTGGCGGCAGTGACCCGGCCAGCACGAGCCAGCGGGCGCCGTCGGCCTTCTCGAGCACCAGCTCGATCAGGGCGGCCTGCTGCTCGGCGCTGAGCGCCGGGCCGGGTTCGTTGACCTTGGTGGTGGTGCCGTCGGGTTCGGTGATGGCGATGTTGCTGCGCAGGGTGGCATTGATCGGCAGGCCCAGGTGCGGGATGCCCTGCGCGGTGAGCGCGACGAGGACCGGGTCGGTGGCGTCGCCCGGCAGGATCGCCAGGCTCTCAATGCCGGATGCGGTGAGGGCGCGGCAGATGTTGACGCCCTTGCCCCCCGGCTCCTGGTGCGCGTCGACCGCGCGCTGCACGTCGCCGCGGCCGAGGGGGCCGGCGAGCTCGATGGTGCGGTCGAGGCTGGGGTTGGGGGTGAGTGTGACGATCATGCGATTACGACCTCGACATCCGCCGCGGCCAGGGCCTCGGCAAGTTTGGGGGAAGGGGGAGCGTCGGTGACGAGCGCGTCGATATCGCTCAGGGCGGCGAACCGGACCAGGGCCTCCTGGTCGAGCTTGGAGGAGTCGGCGAGGGCGACGACGCGGCGGGCGGAGCGCACGATGGCGGTCTTGACAGCGGCCTCGACGGAGTCGGGGGTGCTGAAGCCGAAGTCGGCGGCCACGCCGTTGGCGCCCACGAACGCGATGTCGGGGCGCATGGCGTCGAGCATCTGGGTGGTGCGGGTGCCCACGATCGCCCGGGTGAGGCCGCGCACCCGGCCGCCGAGGATCTGCAGCGAGATGGCCTCGTTGCCGGCGAGCTTGTAGGCGATGGGCAGCGCATTCGTGATGACCAGGAGCTGATCACCGGTCTTGGCAGGCGTCCAGTCGAGCAGGCGGTCGGCGAGGAGTTCGGTGGTGGTGCCGGAGTCCAGGATGATCGAGCCGGTAGTGCTCGCGGGGATCATGGCCAGCGCGGCGTCGGCGATGCGGGCCTTCTCGTCGTGGTGCTGACTCTGGCGCTCCTCGAGGCTGGGCTCGGACATGCTAAGCCGGTCGATGGCCACGGCGCCGCCGTGCACCCGGCGCAGGTGCCGGCTGAGTTCGAGCACGGAGAGGTCGCGGCGAACGGTCTCCGGCGTGATGTCGAAGCGGAGGGCGAGTTCGTTCACCGTGACACGGCTGCGGTCGGAGACCAGTTCGGCGATCATCGACTGACGCTCTTCGGCGAACATCGGGCCTCCTCGACGGTGAGAACTTCAGGGGGTGCGCACGGGAGGGTGCCCGGGACACTTTTGCTATGCCCGACATTAGCCCCGCTTCCCCGCGAAGTCAACACAAACACAGACAAACAAAGATCCGCGCGTGCGCCCAGCGCCGATGCGCAGCTCGTTTGCAAACTTCCCTCCTTCGATTCGGAAACGAAGGCAGGAAGTTTGCAATCGAGTTCGCTGGCTGACCACCTGTGGAGAGAACCGGCGGGGGAGTGGCGTGATGAGGCACTCTCGACCGGTGACCGCACGCATTCCGCTCCCCGACGGCTGGGCCGATCGCGCGTTCCGGATCGGCGATGCTGTCCGCGCCGGGGCGAGCACGTCGCGGCTCGACGGTGGCGACCTCGAGCGCCCGTTCTGGGGCGTCCGCGCTCCTGCAGCATTCACAGACTCGTCGGAGGGGAGCCGGCCGAAACTTCCGGTACGTCGCTCCGATGTCGAGGCGCTCTGCCGCGCCCTCCAGGTGCGGATGCGGCCGGACGCTTTCTTCACCCATGTCACCGCCGCGCTGTTGCTGGGTCTGCCCGTTCCGGGGCGGCTGGCCCGGCTCCGCCCGCTACATGTGGGTTGCGCCGCTCCAGGTCGGGCAATGCTCGCGCGGGACATCGTCGGCCACAGCATGCGGATCGATCCCGATGACCTCGTCGACCGCGGATTCCTCCGCCTCACCGGCCCGGCACGAACCTGGCTGGATCTCGCAGGGTCCCTCACCCTGGGGGAACTGGTGGCGATCGGTGACGCTCTCGTGCAGTGGCGATCCCCGCTCGTCACCCTGGGCGAGTTGGGCTCTGCCTTGGACCGGTACCCCAGCCGCAGCGGAATCAAACAAGCCCGCACCGCCCTCCCACTCCTGCGCACCCGCTCCGAATCGCCCCGCGAGTCCGTGCTCCGGGTGATCATCGTGCTGGCCGGCCTGCCCGAACCCGAGTGCAACCTCGAGGTGTTCGACGACGACGGGATCTTCCTGGCCAGGGGAGACCTGGTCTATCCCGAGTACAAGCTGTTCCTGGAATACCAGGGCGACCAGCACCGCACCGACCGCGCCCAGTGGCGCTCAGACATCCGCCGCACCGGCCGGCTGGAAGACAACGGCTGGCAGGTGCTGCAGTTCACCGACGACGACCTGCGCGACCCAACCGCGCTGGTGGCGCGCATCCGGCTGCGGTTGTCTGCCCGTGGCCGGGCCTGAGAATCCGACGGGGAACGCACACGCGCGCCGCGTGAACCGGTCGTGTCGGTGGCCGGAGGTAGCGTGAGAGCATGAAGATCCTGCACACGAGTGACTGGCATATCGGGCGCACCTTCCACACCCACTCGACCCTCGACCACCTGCGCGTCGTTCTCGACGGCCTGGTCGAGATCGTGCGTGACCGCGGCGTCGACGTGGTCGCCGTAGCCGGTGACGTCTTCGACTCCGCGACGCCCTCGGCCGACAGCTACGCCCTCCTCAGCGGCACCCTGCAGCGCCTGCACGCCACCGGCGCCAGGGTCGTGGTCACCAGCGGCAACCACGACTCCGCCACCCGCCTCGGCTTCCAGTCCGAGTGGGCGGGCCTGGCCGGCATCCACGTCATCACCGGGTTCGACCAGTACCGCACCCCGATCACCGTCGACGACGAGCACGGCCCGGTGCACTTCTACGGCATCCCGTTCCTCGAGCCGGCCCTGGTGCGGCACCACTACCCCGATGAGCTCCTCAAGACCCACGAACAGGTCCTCGGCCTTGCCATGCGCCAGGTGCGCACCGACCTCGCCGAGCGCGGCGGCCGGTCCGTGGTGCTCTCGCACTGCTTCGCGGCGGGCGTGGCCGCCAGCGACGTGGAGCGCGACATCAGCGCCGGCGGCCTGGACCTCGTACCGGTCAGCGTCTTCGACGGCCCGGACTACGTGGCACTGGGCCACATCCACGGCCGCGCCCGTCTCACCGACCGGGTGCGCTACTCCGGCGCCCCGCTGCACTACTCGTTCGCCGAGGCGGACAAGCCGCGCGGCGCCTGGCTGGTCGAACTCGATGCCGAGGGCCTGGGGGCCGTCGAGTGGGTCGACCTGCCGGTGCCCCGCCGCCTGAGCGTGCTCACCGGCGACCTGGCGGCGCTGGCCAACGACGCCGAGTTCGCTCAGGCCGAGGGCGACTGGGTCGCCGCCGTTCTGACCGACCAGGTGCGACCGTTGGACGGCATGCGCACCATGCAGGCGCGATTCCCGCACTGCGTCGCCCTGGAGCACCGCCCGGCAATCACCACCACCCCCGCGGCCGCCACCTACGCCGAACGCGTTCAGCACAAGAGCGACCCCGAGATCGTGGCCGGGTTCCTGGAATTCGTGCGCAACGGCGTGGGCCAGAGCGACTTCGAGCGCGACCTGGTCGCCGAGGTGCTCGCGAGGGCGGAGGCCTCGGCATGAAGATCACCAGGTTGCGCATCGCCGGATTCGGCCCGTACAAGACCGAACAGGAGGTGGATTTCACCCGCTTCGATGCCGACGGGATCTTCCTCATCACCGGCAAGACCGGGGCGGGCAAGTCCAGCATCTTGGACGCCATCTGCTTCGCCCTGTACGGCTCGGTGCCGCGCTTCGACGGCAGCGAACTGCGGCTCCGCAGCGACCACTGCGACCCCGCCGACCCGAGCTTCGTCGAACTCGAATTCACCCTCAAGGGCGACACCTACCGGGTCTACCGCACCCCACGCTTCGAAAAGCCCAAGAAGCGCGGCGTCGGCACCACCACGGCACAGCCGGATGCCCGCCTCGACCGACTCGACACCCTCACCGGGGACTGGGTCGGCATCGCCGCCCGCCCGGTGGATGTGGGCAACGAACTCAGTCTCATCCTGCCGCTCAAGCAGGACCAGTTCCTGCAGGTGATCCTGCTCGCCCAGAACCGGTTCCAGCGGTTCCTGCTGGCCAAGACCGATGACCGGCTCACCGTGCTGCGCACCCTTTTCGGCACCCTGCGGTTCCAGCAGCTGGAGGCGGAACTGCTCGCCCGCCGCAAGGCCCTCGACGACGAGCTGTCGCTCGTGCGCCACGAGATCGACGGCCTCGTGGCAGCGACGCTGCGGCAGGCATGGCGGGACGCGGACGCGGCGGACGAGAACGCGGACCCGGCCGTTGCGCCGGACCAGCCGGCCCAGCCGGCCCAGCCCGACCAGCCGGACCTCGGTTGGTTCGAGGCGGCCCTGCGGGGCCTCGAGGAACGCGTGGCCACCCAGTCCGGCCATGCCGAGACCGCCACCGCTGCGCTGGCCGCCGCGACCGTGGAGTACGAGAGCGCCGAGGACCTCCGCCGCCGGCAGGACCGCCGGGACGCGGCCGCGCGCACCCTGACCGCGCTCGACGCGAGCGCACCGGAGATCCTCACCCGGCGGGAAGCCCTGCGGCTGGCCGAGCACGCCGCCAGGGTCTGGCCGCAGGTGCGGGCCCGCCGGGACGCCGAGGCGGACGTTGCCGCCGCCGCGGTGGCCGAGACCGCCGCGCGAGCGGCGTGGCAACAGAGCCTGACCGCACCCGCGGATGCCGCCGCCGATGCCGACGCCCTTGGCGCACTGATCGACGACCGGCTGCGCCAGCTCGGTGGCCTGGACGACATCCTCGCCGAGGAAGGCCGGTTGCCCGGCCTCCAGGCGCAGATCACCGACCTCGAGAGCCGCTCCGCCGACCACGTGCGGGCCCTCGACATCGCCCGGCTGCTGCTGCTCGCCCTGCCGGAGCGGATCGACGCCGCGACGGACGCCCTCGCCGAGGCAACCCTCGCTGCCGCCCGCGCCCCCGAAGCGGAGGCCGCGCTGGCGCGGGCAGAAACCGCGCTGGCCGCGGCCGAAGATGTGCGCCGGCTGGAAACCGAGCTGGTGGGGGTGCACCGTGCCGAGCGGGAGGCCGTGGCACTGAACACCGCGGCCGCCGTGCGATACCAGGACCTCGTCGACGCGAGGCTCGGGGGCTTCGCCGTTGAGCTCGCCGCCTCCCTCGAGGACGGCGCTCCGTGCGCGGTCTGCGGCGCCACCGAGCACCCGGCACCGATGACGGGCGACACCGAACCCGTCACCGAGGCCGACCTGGCCGACGCCCGGAGCCTGATGGGGCGCCGGCAGCTCGCCGTCGACGCCGCCCGCGCCGAGTCCCAGCAGGTCGCCACCCGGCTCACCGAAGCCCGAACCCGGGCCGGCGGAGCCGACACGGCTGACGTCGACGCTGACCTCGACGCCGAACTCGACGCAGCCCTCCGGCAGGCGCAGGATGCGTTGGCCGCGGCCACGAAGCAGCTCGCCCGGGTACCCGGCCTCGAAGCCGGCCTCGCCCGGCTGCGCGCCGACCAGGCCGAAGCCCAGGCGGCTCTCGCCCCCCTGCAGCTGGCTCGGGACGAGGCCACCGTGCAGCTGGCCCGGCTCCGCACCGAACACGAGAGCATCGAGGCCAGGGTGCACGCGCAGCGGGCCGGCTTCGGCACCGTCACCGAGCGGGCCGGCGCCCTGCGGGCCGAACTCGACGCCGCCCGGGCGCTGGCCGACGCGCTGGCTCGCGCGGCGGCCGCGCGGCGCACCGCGCAGGCCGCCGCCGACACGCTCACCCGGCAGTTGACCGAGGAGGGCTTCGCCGACGAAGCCGCGGCCGTCGCCGCCCGGCTCACCCCTCCGGAGGTGCAGGCCGGTCACGCCGTCATCCGCGCCCACGACGACGAGCACGCCGCAGCCCGCGGCGTGCTCGCCGAGCCGGCCCTGGCCGGGCTGCCCGCGGACCTCGTCGACGTGGCACCGGCCCGGCTCGCCCGCGATGCCGCTGCCGCCGCCCGTGACGCCGCCATCGCCCGCCGGGAATCACTGCGGGAGCGCGCCGCGGCCCTCACCGCACTCGTGGCGGATGCCCGGGCCCGGTTCGCCCTCGCCGCCGACCTGCTCGCCACCCAGGCCCAGGTACGCCAGCTCGCCGCCGTGGTGCACGGGGACGACCCCAACACCAAGCGCATGAAGCTGGAGACCTACGTCCTGGCCGCCCAACTCGAGGAGATCATCGCCGCCGCAAACAACCGGCTGCGCACGATGACCGGCGGCCGGTACGCCCTCGAGCACGACGACGCCCTGCAGTATCGCGGCAGTCAGGCCGGCCTCGGCCTGGCCATCCGCGACGAGCACACCGGCCGCGCAAGGGCCACGCACTCGCTCTCCGGCGGTGAGACGTTCCTGGCCTCACTGGCGCTCGCCCTCGGCCTGGCCGAGGTGGTCTCAAACCAGGCCGGCGGCATCGCACTGGACACCCTCTTCGTGGACGAGGGCTTCGGCTCCCTGGACGCCGAGACCCTGGAAACGGCCATGAGCACCCTGGACAGCCTGCGCGCCGGCGGCCGCACCATCGGCCTGATCAGCCACGTCGAGTCGATGAAGGAACAGATCCCGGCGAAACTGCAGATCCGGGTGACTCCGCAGGGGTACAGCGAAATCGACAGCGCATCCTTGGTCGTGTCATAGCCGGCACATAGCTTCGACGGCTTGTCTGGATCCAGACGCGAACCGGTTCCCCGGGCGCCCAGGAAAGGACACAGAGCATGAGCGAGTTCGACGCACCGGCAGAGACCACGACGGCCCACCACCAACGCTGGCGCACCGGCACCGTCGTGGCCATGGGCCTGGCGGCCGCGCTCGTGGTCGGCTCCGCCGGCACCGGTCTTGTCGTCGCCGCCACGGCCGTCGGGAGCCAGGTCGCCGCCGCCGCGGCCACCACCCAGACCGACACCACGGCCTCGAGCGATGCCACCGGTCCTGACAGCTACGGCGGCACCCAGTCCTTCGGCGGGCTGGCCGGCGGGGCCGGCGGCTACGGCGGCCAGAACGGCACGAGCGAGCCCGGCACAACCACCCTCGACACCACCACGGCCACCGACGCCCAGTCGGTCGGCGTCGTCGTGATCGACACCGCGCTCGACTACGAGGGCGCCGCTGCGGCGGGCACCGGCCTGGTCCTCACCTCAGACGGCCGCATCCTCACCAACAATCACGTCGTGGCGGGCGCCAGCAGCATCACGGTGACCGTGGTCTCCACCGGCGTCGAGTACGTCGCCGAGGTCGTCGGTACCGACGCCACCGACGACATCGCCGTGCTCGAACTCGTCGACGCCAGCGGGCTCGCCGTGGCCGACCTCGACACCACGGGCGAGGTCGCCGTCGGCGACGCCGTCACCGGGGTGGGCAACGCCAACGGCACCGGCGACCTCACCGCCGCGGCCGGCACCGTGCTCAGCCTTGAGCAGTCCATCACCGCGCAGAGCTCCGACGGTTCCGACGCCGAGGACCTCACCGGCCTGATCGAGGTCGACGCCGACATCGAGTCCGGCGAATCCGGTGGACCGCTCTACGACGCCGACGGCGAGGTCATCGGCATCGACACCGCCGCCTCCTCCGGCACCACGAACGTCACCGGCTATGCGATCCCCATCGAAGACGCCCTCGTGATCGTCGACGCCATCGACGCGGCCGCCGCCACCGGCGTGGACACCGACACCATCTCGGTGGGCTACCCCGCGTTCCTCGGCATCGCCCTGGGTTCGACCACCAGAACCGGCACGACGACTGACTCGGACACCGCTCTCGTCGGCGGCGTCATCGCGGACACTCCGGCCGAGACCATCGGACTCACCGCCGGCGACACCATCACCGCCGTCGACGGCACCGGCGTCGCCACCGCGACCGCGCTCTCGGCGACCCTGGCCGGCTACGAGCCCGGCGACACCGTCACGATCGACTGGGTGGATGCCGCCGGCGCCGCGCACAGCGCCGACGCCACCCTGATCGCCGGACCGGTCGGCTGAAACGCGTGTGCCGCGATCGAGCAGATCGCGGCACACTGGGGGGTATGAGCCTCGCAGCCCAGCACCCCGCAGACGCCCGCGCCACCGCCGGTGCTGGACCACCCCCGTCTTCGTCTACCTCGCCCTCGCCGTGGTCGGCCTGATCGGCACCGTGACCTGGAAGTGCAGGCGGTCCTCGAGGCGCGGAACTTCCTCGCCGACTGGACCATGAGCGGTCCGGCCGTCTCCTCGCTGACCACGGACCTCCTGGTCGCGTTCATCGCCGGCAGCATCCTGATCCTCGTCGAGGCCCGCCGGCTCCGCATGAAGGCCGGCTGGGCGTATGTGCTGCTCGGGCTGTTCGTCGCGTTCGCGTTCGCGTTCCCACTGTTCCTCGCCATGCGCGAACGCAAGCTGGTGCTCGCGCGCTGAGCCTCAGCTCACGTCCCCGGCCGCGAGACCGGCCTCATCGCCGGCGAACCGCTCCCGCAGGGCATGGAACTGCGACACCGTGAGCCCGTGCCGGAGGAGGTACGCTTCGGGGCCGCCGAGCGCGCCGATGGCTGCCAGGGTGTCCAACAGGGCGAGCGGATCCGCATCCGTGGTCAGCGTGGCGGCCACGGCGTCGCCGGTTCCCACCCCCGCGGCGAGCAGCGCCAGGGCGAGGATCAGGCCGGTGCGACGGCGGCGGCCAGTTCCCGGCCGCGCTGGGCGACCAGGTCGGCGGAGGCTCGCTCCCGGTCGGTGGCTGGGGGTGTCATGCCGGCTAGTGTCCCGCGCCGAGGTGAACGGCAGGTGACGCTCAGGCGGGGTCGCTGGCCAGGGCCAGGGAGCCGCGGCGCCCGATCCGGCTCACACCGATTGCCGCGGCCGAGATGAGAACGATCACCACGGCGATCACGACGATGTGCAGCAGCACCGACGGCCAGCCGCCCGGTTCGTCGGGGTTGAGGAACGGATAGGTCCACCAGTCGGTGAACGTCCCGCGCAGCAGGGCATAGGCCAGCCAGGTCAGCGGGTAGACCAGGGCGAACCCGATCGCCTTCCAGGCCAGCGCCGGGCGGCCGGGAGCCAGCAGCCAGTCCAGCACGATCAGGGTCGGCGCCCACACGTGCAGGATCTCGTTGGGCCAGCCGATGCCCTCGAAACTGCCATCGGAGGGCAGGTTGCGCAGCAGCAGATTGTAGACCACGCCGGTGATCACGGAGTACGACAGCGTCGACATCCGCACCCGGGCCAGCAGTTCGGGCTCGGCGGCCACGCGCAGGGCGAACACGCCACCCACCGAGAGCACGACCACGTTCATCAGGGCGGACTGGATGGTGAAGAAGCCGAAGTAGCCGGCCGCATCGAAGGCGTTGTTGAGGAGCTGGTCGGTGATCTGGGTGATGATCGCCGTCAACACGAGTGCGGCCAGCAGGATGCGCAGCACTCCCACCACCCGTCGGAACGGGGAGAGTCGATCGTGGGCCCTGGCAGGCACGGCTGGAGAATTCACCTGTTCAGGTTATGCCACCGGCGACGCCGGCCACCGCGACGAGAAAGGCCTGTGCCTGGAAAGGCCTGTGCCTAGAAGGGGAAGAGCAGCCGGTGCAGGAACTGCCGGGTGCGCTCGTGCTGCGGGTTCCGCAGCATCTCCCGGGGGTCGCCGTGTTCCACGATGGTGCCACCATCGACGAAGGCGACCTCCGTGGCCACCTCCCGGGCGAACTCGAGCTCGTGGGTGACGATCACCATGGTCCAGCCCTCGCCGGCGAGCTCCTTGATCAGCCGGAGCACGTCACCGACGAGTTCGGGGTCGAGGGCGCTGGTGGGCTCGTCGAAGAGCAGCAGGGTGGGGCGGAGCGCCAGGGCGCGCACGATGCCCACCCGCTGCTGTTGGCCGCCGGAGAGCTCGAACGGGTAGCTGTCCCGCTTCTCGGCGAGTCCGACCCGTTCGAGCAGGGCCAGCGCTTCGGCTTCCACCTCGGCGCGAGGGCGGCGCTGCACGACGAGCGGACCCTCCATCACGTTCTCGAGGACGGTCTTGTGCGGAAACAGGTTGTAGTGCTGGAAGACCATGGCGGAACGGTCACGCAGGGTGCCGAGTGCCTTCTTGGGCACGCCGGCGCGGGAGCCGTGCGCCCGGGCGAAGTCGATGACCACGGGCGCGTGCGACGCGTCCTGGGCGCCGACGATCTCGATGGTGCCGCCGTCGGCGATCTCGAGGCCGTTCAGGCAGCGCAGCACCGTGGTCTTGCCCGAACCGGACGGCCCGATCAGGGCCAGCACCTCGCCGCGCGCGACGGTGAGGTCGACGGATTTCAGGACCTGGTTGGCCCCGAAGCTCTTCCGCAGGCCGCGAACCGTGAGCAGCGCCGGGGTGGGCCCGGCGGCGGGCGACGCGGCGGGGAATTCAGTGGGCGACATAACGGTCCAATCGCTTCTCGAGCACGCCCTGGCCGCTGGAGAGCACCAGGCAGATGACCCAGTACAGCAGCGCAGCCTCGAGGTAGAGAGCCATGAACTGTCCGCTGAACGCGGCCACCTGCTGGGCCTCGCGGAACAGCTCGGTGACGAGGATCAGCGAGGCCAGGGAGGTGTCCTTGACGAGGCTGATGAAGGTGTTGGACAGCGGCGGCACCGACACCCGTGCCGCCTGCGGCAGGATGATGCGGGTCAGGGCGCGCCGATGCGACATGCCGATCATGTAGGCGGCCTCCCACTGCCCCTTGGGCACCGAGAGGATGGCCGCGCGGATGACCTCGGCCGCGTAACCGCCGACGTTGATCGAGAAGGCGATGATCGCACTGGGCCAGGGGTCGATGACCACGCCGATCGAGGGCAACCCGTAGAAAATCACGAACAGCTGCACGAGCAGCGGCGTGCCGCGCACCAGGGAGATGTAGACCCGGGCGATCGAGGACAGCCAGCTCCGTCGGGACAGCCGCATCAGTGCCACGGCCAGCGCCAGCACCAGCCCGATGGCGAAGGAGGCCAGCGCCAGGGGGATGGTTCCGGTGATGGCGCCCTGGATCATCGGCCACAGCGAATCCAGCAGGAGCTGCCAGGTGGAGTCGGTCACTGCGAGACGTCGGCCCCGAAGTAGGTGTCGGAGATCGAGGCCAGGGTGCCGTCTTCGCTCAACGTGGCGAGGGCGTCAGACACGGCCTCGGCCAGCGCGGTGCCGTCCTTGGCGAAGGCGAAGGCGCTCTCGGAGCGGTCCTCGGTCTCGGCCGCGATCTTGAGGCCGGCGGCGCCGGTCTGCTTCTTGTAGTCGAGGTAGGTGAGCTTGTCGTTGATGGTGGCATCCACGCGGCCCTGCTCGACCAGCGCCACGGACTGCGCCCAGCCCTCGACGCCCTGCACGGTGGCGCCGCTCTCGGTCGCAAGGGCGTTCCAGTTACTGGTGAGCGACTGTGCCGTGGTCTTGCCGGCGAGGTCGTCGAACGAGGTGATGTCGGTGTTGGCTTCCGGCACGACGATGACGCCGGTGGAGAAGGTGTACGGGGTGGAGAAGACGTAGGACTCCTCGCGCTCCGGGGTGATCGACACCTGATTGGCGATGGTGTCGAACCGGCCGGCCTCCAGGCCGGCGAAGATCGCGTCCCACTGGGTCTCTTCGAATTCGGCCTCGACGCCGAGCTGGTCGGCGACGGCACGGGCCACCTCCACGTCATACCCGGTCAGATCGCCGGAGCCGTCGGCGTGGTACGAGAACGGCCGGTAGGTGCCTTCGGTGCCGATGGTCAGGGTGCCGGATTCCAGGACCGAGCTGAGCGAATCGTCGAGGGTGCCGGCGCTGGAATCGTCATTCGGAGCTGCGGAGGAGCCGCTGCATCCGGCCAGGGCGACCACCGCTGCGAAGGAGAGGACGGTTGCTGTGGTGAATTTGCGCATCATGTGTCGGTTCATCCTGGTGTTGGTTTGGGAGGCGGGTGGCGGCGGATCTGCTCACCGTAGGATAACAAGTCCCGGGCTGGATCGAATATTCCGATGACGCTCGATGACACGGTTTGACCCCCTGACTGGGCGCGTCCAGCCACCTGTCGGCAGGGAGGCTTTCGGCATAGGCTGCCGCCGTCGCACTCAACCCGAAGGAGTACGCGTGAAATTGTCGATGCTTCAACATGATCGTTCGTCCGCTGTTTTGCTGGGCATGGCCTGTGGGGATGCCCTGGGAGCGGGGTACGCCTTCGCCGGTCCATTACCTCCGGATGTCCCCATCGGCATGCGCGGAGACTCGGACGGTGACGTCGCAGGCCGGTCGGCCACCGGGGCGCACTGGGCGGCGGGAGAGTGGTCCGACTACACGGCCCTCGCCGTGCCCGTGGCCCAGGCGGCCGCCGACGGACTGGACCTGAGCGCGGAATCCACCCTCGACATCATCGCCGCCGAGTGGGTGGATTGGGCCACCACCGCGCCCTTCGCCGGCCTGCAGCTCGAGGCGGCGCTGGCCGGGTCCGACCCGACTGCCGCCGGCGTGCGCCGGAAAGCGCGGGAGCAACACGGCCGCCTCGGCCGCAGCGCCGGCAGCGGATGCCTGCTGCGCACCGCGCCAGTGG
Organism: Cryobacterium sp.; assembly: GCF_025463825.1. Taxonomy (GTDB): domain Bacteria; phylum Actinomycetota; class Actinomycetes; order Actinomycetales; family Microbacteriaceae; genus Cryobacterium. The sequence goes on along the minus strand of NZ_JAODBG010000145.1, from coordinate 1,980 downwards.
CGCTCGCGTACCTGCACGACCCCGGGGCTCTCGCGGCTGCCGCGCGCGAACTCAGCGACCTCACCCACTGCGAGACCGATGCCGGGGATGCTTGTGTGCTCTGGGGGCTCGCCATCCGACATGCCGTGCTCGAGGGCGAACTCGACATGCGCGTGGGCCTGGACGCCCTTCCACCCGCGCGCCGGCAGCTCTGGTCGGCTCGCCTCGTGCACGCGGAGGGCAGGCAACCGCGCGACTTCACGCGCAACGGCTGGGTTGTGCAGGCCCTGCAGGGCGCCTGGTCGGCGATCGTGCACACTCCTGACACGGATTCCTCCCAGTTCCGCCGGGGCCTGGAGACCGCCATCCGCGGCGGTGGCAACACCGACGCCGTGGCCGGGGCCGCCGGGGCGCTGCTCGCCGCCCGGTGGGGCCTGGCGGCCGTTCCGAGCGAGTGGCGCCGTCAGGTGCAGGGCTGGCCGGGGCTGCGCGGTGCCGATCTTGTACGCCTGTCGGTCTTCGCCGCCCACGGGCAGGACACCAACGAGGCCGGTGAGCGCAAGAACTTTCGACTCCACGTAGTCGGCTAGGCCGGTCGGCCTCAGCCCGTCAGGACCGCAGCGCCAGCGCGAACGGCAGTACTGCGGGCGCTCCGGCGCGCCGGAGCAACCGGCCGGCCACGGTCAGTGTCCACCGGCTGTCGCCGAGATCGTCGACCAGCAGCACCGGTCCGGTGGCGCCGGCCACGTTCTCGGCGAGCTCGTGGCCCACCTCGAAGGCGCCCCAGACGCTCGACAGCCGGTAGGCGCTGTTGCCGCCGGTCTCGCCGGTGGGTCCGGCGCCCACCAGGCTGACCGTGCCCAGCAGCGGCAGACGGCCGACCCGGCTCAGCTCGGCCGCCACCGACGCCACGAGCAACGGATGCCGGCGCGACGGCATGGCCACCACGCCGACGGGCCGCTCCGACCAGCCCCATTCGGCGAGCACCCGTACGCAGGCGGCCAGCAGGGCCGCCGATGCGGGCGCATCCGGGGTGCCGGGCGCGAAGACCTCCCGCAGGGTGTTGCCCCAGCCCAGGTCGGTGAGCCGGGCCAGTGCCCGGCCGGGCAGGATCCGGTCGCCGGGGTCGATGCGGCCCTTCGCGGCCACGCCGAGCCGGTCGGCGCCGGTGGGCCACTGGGCGCGCGGCTCCAGGGCCACACCCACCCGGTCGAGGGCGGAAGCGGCGGTGCTGGCGGCGCCGGCCAGCACCTCGGTGGGGTACCACGGTGCGGTGCAGTTGTCGCAGCGGCCACAGGGCACGGCGGTGTCGTCGTCGAGGGCGCGCTGCAGGAATTCCATGCGGCAGCCGGTGGTGCGCTCGTACTCGAGCATCGCGTTCTGCTCGTTCACCCGCGCGGCGCCGATGCGCTCGTACCGGTCGCTGTCGTAGACCCACGGTTGCCCGGTAGCCACCCAGCCGCCGGTGACCCGGCGCACGGCGCCGTCCACGTCGAGCACCTTGAGCAGCAGCTCGAGCGGGGAACGCCGCAGGTCCACCCTGGCCTCCAGCGCCGGGGTCGACAGCGGGGCGCCGCCCGTGGCGGCCAGGGCGTTGAGCACCGCCTCGGCCTTGTGCTGACTGGGCATCGACGAGGTGGCGAAGTACTGCCAGATGGCTTCGTCCTCCACCCCGGGCAACAGCAGCACATCGGCGTTCTCGGTGGCGCGGCCGGCGCGGCCGACCTGCTGGTAGTAGGCGACGGGGGAGCTGGGGGCGCCCAGGTGCAGCACGAAGCCGAGGTCGGGCTTGTCGAAGCCCATGCCGAGCGCGCTCGTCGCGACGAGCGCCTTGACGCGGTTGTGCTTGAGCGCCTGCTCGAGCCCCTCGCGCTCGCCGGCATCGGTGCGCCCGGTGTAGGCCTGCACCTCGTGGCCCGCCTCGCGCAGCAGCCGGGCGGTGTCCTCGGCCGCGGCCACGGTCAGCGCGTAGACGATCCCGGATCCGTGGAGGTCTCGGAG
>NZ_JAODBG010000120.1 GCF_025463825.1 Cryobacterium sp. | reverse complement strand
CACCCGCGGAGCGGCGCGGCACCCGCGCAGCGCGGAGCGTCTGCCCGCGGAGCGGGCCGAGCAGCCAGCCGGTTCAGTACAGCTAGGCGCTCCTGGTCGACCACAGGTCGAAGGTCTCCGTGCCGGAGACGGCCTGCCGGCGGGGGTGCCGCTCGTCGGCGGGTGACGCGGCGTCGTGGCCGGCCTGCCCCGCCTCATCCTCACCGAGGAGGGCGGTCGCCCTGGCCGCCTTGGCCGCGCGGGCCTTGTCCCTGGCCCGCTCCTTCGCCACCCTCACCAGGTCCCACATCCCCTCGCCGGTGACCGACACCCCGCGCGCCCCGGAGCGCCTGGTGCGGCCGCGCACGAGCATCAGCTCGGTCTGGAAAACCCCGCCGCCGATGCGCTCCTGCGCGTCGTGGAAGAACACCACGTTGGCCACCGGCCCGGTACCGTCGTCGAGGCTCACGAACACCACTCGCCGGCCGTTCCGCATCGGCGGGGTGTTGGTGGCGCGGCGCACGCCGGCCAGCAGCACCTCGGTGCCCCCGGGAAGGGTGGCCAGTTCCGACGCCGGGGTGACCCGAAGCTCGGCGAACAGCGGGTAGAACTTGCGCATCCGGTGCCCGGAGACGGCCAGCCCGGTGTCGAGCAGCTCCAGGTCGGACTGCGTGCGGCCGCGCAACTGCAGCGAGGTGACGGCGTTGAAGCGCGGACCCGCGTAGTCGATTACCGGCAGCGGCACCTCGAATGCGAGCTGGTCGTCGGCGATCACGACGGCCGTGCCCCGCAAGGACTGGATGTGGGCGAGCAGTTCGTGCCGTCGGGTGCGGTCGTAACCGATGAAGCTGTCCAGGGCGCCCACCCGGGCGAGCGCCTCGAAGGTGCGGGCGCGGGGGTGCACCCGGTCACGGAAATCCTGCAGCGAACTGAACGGCTGGTGCCGCACGATGCGGGCGCGTTCGGCGTCGCTAGATCCGGTCAGCTCGGGCAACGGCATCCGGATGCCCTGGGCGGTGTCACCGACGGCTTCGACCCGGTAATCCAGCGCGCTGTGCTGCACGTCCAGCCCGAGCACCGGCACCCCGAGCACCCTGGCCTCGGCCACGAGCAGGTCCTTGGGCCACATGCCGGGGTCGTGGGTGAGCAGCCCCGCCAGGAACGCCGCCGGATGGTGGGTCTTCAGCCACGCGGATTGATAGGTGGGCAGCGCGAAGGCCGCGCCGTGGGCCTTGGCAAAGCCGAAGCTGCCGAAACCGGCCAGCACGGTCCAGATCCGGTCGATCGTGCCCTCGTCGAACCCGCGGCGCAGGGCATGTTCGCGCAGATACGCCTCGATGACGCTCAGCTGGTCCGGCCTGCCGAGGTGCCGCCGGAGCACGTCGGCGTAACCGAGACCGCAGCCGGTGAGCTCGTCGAAGAGCCGCATCACCTGTTCGTGGAAGATCACCACGCCCTTGGTCTCGCGCAGGATCGCTTCGAAGCGGGGATGGATGTAGTTTGGGGCCACCTCGCCGTGCCGGGCGCGCAGGTAGGTCAGCGGCATGTCGTTCTGCATCGGGCCCGGCCGAAACAGCGAGATCTCGGCGGTGAGGTCGTTGAACACCTCCGGTTGCAGCTTGCCCACCAGTTCCATCTGACCGGGGGACTCCAACTGGAAGATGCCCAGGGTGCGGGTGGACCGGATCAGTTCGAAGGTGTCCGGATCGTCCAGGGGTACCCGGTCCAGGTCGATCTGCTCGCCGGTGAGCCGGTGGTGCTCCTCGAGGGCGTGGGCCATCGCCGACTGCATCCGCACCCCCAGGATGTCGAGCTTGATCAGGCCCATCGGATCCATGTCGTGCTTGTCGAACTGCGACATCGGCAGGCCCATCCCCGAGGCCTGCACGGGGGTGCGGTCCAGCAGCGACGCATCGGAGAGGATGACGCCGCACGGATGCACCGAGATGTGCCGGGGCAGCCGGTCCAGCCGCGCCGTGAGGTCGACGAGCAGCCCGAGCTCGGCCGACTCCCGCACCTCGGCGGCCAGCTCCGCGAGCTCGGGTTTCTCCTCGAGGGCGGCGCGGAAGTCGCGGGCGTTGAACCGCCACATCTGCTTGGCGATCGTGGCCACCCGGGTCTCCGGCATGCCCAACGCCAGGCCGGCGTCGCGCACGGCGCCGCGGCCGCGATAGGCGTTGGTCATCGACATGAGCGAGACCCGGTCGGCGCCGAAAGTCGAGAAGAGAGCCCGGTAGATGTCGTGTCGCCGGGCCGATTCCACGTCGAGGTCGATGTCGGGCAGCGTCTGCCGTTCGGGGGAGAGGAACCGTTCCCAGAGCAGGCCGTTGGAGATCGGCTCCACCGAGGAGGTGTGCAGGGCGTAGTTGAGCACGGAGCCGACCCCGGAGCCGCGCGCCTGGATGCGGATGCCCATGCCCCGCACAATGTCGGCCACCTTCGCGACGGTGAGGAAGTAGGAGGCGAAACCCAGCGACTCCACCGTGGCCATCTCGTGGGCGAGCCGCTCGTGCGCCGCGTGCAGGGCCGACCCGCCCGCCGCGGTGTAGCGGTCGTCGATGCCGTTCCGCGCGCGCGCCCAGAGCTCGGTGAGTGGGTCGCCGGTGATGCCGATCACGCTTGCCTCGGGCATCCGCGGCCGGCCGAGTCCGATGTCGGCGGCAGGGTCGAGCGCGCACCGGTCGGCGAGGTCGTTGGTGTCGCGCAGCAGGCGGGCCAGGGCGCCGTCGCTGTGCTGGCCGGCGTCGACGACCATGCGGGCCACCTGCCGCATCGCGGCCGCCGGCTTCAGCCAGGCCTGGCCATTCACCTGCAGGGCGCTGCCCGGCAGGCCGTTGTCGTGCGTGCTGTTCACCTGCAGGCCGGCCAGTGGCAGCTGTTCGAGCTTGGCCAGTGGGGTGAGGTGCCTTGCCGCGTCGGCGAGGTCGGCGGTGACGGCTTCGCCGGGGGTGCCGTAGCGCACGGCGTTGCTGAGCACGGCCGGGAGCCGGGCGTGCTCGGCCAGCGCGAGCATGCGGGTAGCCGGAGCGACGCTGCCGGGGGTGCCGGGCTCGGCGAGGTGGCAGACGATCTCGAGCGCCACGGACTGCGGCGGCATCAGCCGCAGCCAGGCGGCCAGGTTCGCGCGCGCCAGCGTGTTGTCGCGTCGTTCGATGGCCAGACCCACATCGGAGGCCGGGCCGAGCAGCACCGTGAGCGAGCTCAGGCCGGCCAGCTGGGCGAGACGGCTGCGGGGGATGCTCGGGCCGCGGCCGGGCAGCCGGACCGAAGTCTCGTGGGCACTGGAGACGGCCCGGCAGAGGGCCGCGTAGCCCCGGCCATCGGTGCCGCCGTGCGCCAGCACCACGACGCGGCCCAGCGAGACCTGGTCGTCGTCGTCGTGCACCTCGAGGTCGGCGCCGAGCCCGGGCTGCAGCCCCGCGGCCACGCAGGCCCGCACATGCTTGACGGCGCCGTACAGGCCATCGCGGTCGGTGACCGCCAGGAAGGTGGCCCCGTCGGCGGCGGCCTGTCCGGCGAGGGCCTCCGGCAGGGTCACGCCGTAATGGGTGGAATAAGCGCTGGCCACATGCAGGTGCGGGAAGCTCACAGGCACGCTCACCCCCAATCGAGCGAGAGCACCCAGGTGCCGTCGGCATCGTGGCGCAGGTCATACCGGTGCTGCTCTTCCCCGCCGCGCGCGGCATCCACCCGCCACAGTTCGGTATCGATGCGGGTGGGGGTGCCCTCGTCCTCCCACCAGCGGGTGCGGGTGAAAACGGCCTGAGGCTGCCCGATGATGGTGTGCTCGAATCGGTCCCAGACGAACGCCATCGGGTCGCCGTCCGCGGAGAGTTCGACCTGCACTGCGGTGTCGATGATCTGGGGCATGAGCGCCTTTCGCACGAGAACATCGAACAAATGTTCGATGTTCAAAGTGTAGGTCACTCCTCCGACAGACGCCACCGCGAGGATGTTTTTCCCATTCGCGGCCGGGCGAGCGTAGCATTTCCTTAGGAGCCCGAAGACGTATTGCGCGTCCCGTGGAGGTGGAAATGGCACTCGAAGTGGCGTCCCCGGTCGAGTTGACTGAGGACGTGGACACCCGCCCGGTCGCTGCCTTGACCGACGAGACCCGGACGCCGGTCGCTCTGGTCACCGGGGCCGGCTCGATCATCGGCCGGGCCGTCGTCGCCCGGCTCCTGCTGAACGGCTACGCGGTGGCAGGGGTCGACGTGCAGGCCACCCCGACCCTGGGAGAGCGGCACCTCGTGCTGGTGGGTGACGTCGGCGTCGAGACCGAGTCCGACAACGCCGTGACCCAGGCCCTCGACACCTTCGGGCGGCTCGACGCGGCCGTGTTGCACGCCGACATCGGCGGGTCCAGGTCTCTGCGGGTGCCGGGGACCATGGCCGAGGGGGAGCGCCTGCTGGCCCGCAACCTCAACAGCATCGCGTTGGGCATCCAGTCGGCCGTCAACGGGCTCTCGCTCGACGGCCATCGCAGCATCGTCGCCACCGCCTCGGTGGCCGGGCTGCTCGCCGACCCGGGCAACTGGGCCTACCACGCGTCGAAGATCGCCATGATCGACCTGGTGCGGTCCTCCGCCCTGACCTACGCGGCCCGGGGCATCCGGGTGAATAACGTGGCCTCCGGCCTGGTTCGCGTCGACACCGGCGACGGCAACCCGGCCGACCAGTCCTTCGGGCGTGACTTCTCCCGCCGGATCCCGCTGTGCCGGCTGGGTGAACCGGCCGAGATCGCGCAGGTGATCGCCTTCCTGCTCTCCCCGGCCGCCTCCTATGTGACGGGCACCACCCTCGCGGCCGACGGCGGGCTGACGGCGTCAGCCGGCCTGGTGTTCTGAACCCGGTTCGGTTCCGCGCGGTGCTGACGCGGCCGGTCCGACAACCTGCCAAGATCCTGACCACATCCGTTCGGCCCCGAGCCGGCCCCCCGGCCATGGCCGGATGTCGCATCCGGGGCAAACCTTTTCGGGGACCGCACCGAAGTAGTGATGGGAGACCATGGGTTGGCAGTCTTGCCTGCCCCGGCATCCCGGACCGGCGCGGAGCACCCTTCCGCGGTGACCGAGACGCGAGGCGGACCTGTCCGCCCAAAGGGAGAGACCGTGGGAACCCACACCACACTGGACACCATGCGGCAGGCCGACGGCATCCTGGCGGGCATCCGTTGCGCCGACGACCTCACCATCGCCGCGAGCCGTGACGGCGGCAACCGCGCCGTGCGCCTGCTCGCCCAGGCCGCGGTCGACCCCGGCGACCAGCTCACCGCCATCGCCGCGGTGCACGCGCTTGCCCAGGTCTTCGACGACTCCGCCGACGATGTCCTCGTGACCTTGCTCGAGCACGAGTCCGGGTTCCTGCGCGAGCACGCCGCCTGGGCCTTCGGCACCAGGCTGCCGCGCTTCGACGCTCTCGCCGGGCTGACGAGCATGGTCGTTGCCGGGGGCTTCTCCGGCATGATCGCCCAGCGCACCCTGGAGCAGTGGGCTGCCTCCGCCCCGGAGCACGTGGCCCTGGCCGCTGAGGGCGCCATGCTCGGCGTGGCCGACCCGGCCGCTCGCGCCCGCCTCGTCGAGACTCTCGGGCTGATTCCGGGGCGTATTCCTCAGCGGACGCTGCGACGCATCGCCGCGGACTCCGCCGAGGGCCTCGACGCGCGTGCCGCCGCGGTTGCCGCGCTCGGCGACGGCCCGGCCAACGACGCCGTCATCGCCCTGGTGACCGACCTGGCCCGTGGCGACGACGACCTGGCCGGCGTGGCCAGGCTCGCCCTGCTCGACCTCACGGTGCCGGCCTACCCGCGGGCGCCGTGGAGCCAGGGCCAGACCGTGGCCCAGCTTTTCCTGCACGCGGACATCGACCGGGAACTCAGCCAGGTGGGCTCCGGCGACAACGGCGGCATCGCCACCCTGCTGGTGCGCCTGGGTGACGCCCTGGTCGCCGGCGACGGGGAAACCGATCTCCTCGCGCCGACCGTGGACCGAGTGCTCACCCTCTCCCGTGGCGGCCCCGACGCCGCCCTGGCCTGTCTGCCGGAGGTGAGCTCGACCCTGTCCGGGCACGCCTTCGCGACCGTGCCGTTCCTAGGCGCCCCGATTTCGTCGGCCGAGTCCTGGCCCCGCCGGGTGGCCGTGCAGCGTGGCATCCGCCGCATCCTGCGCGCGGCCGGCACCGTCGACGTGCTGCACCTGCGGATGGCCGATGTCGGCACCCTCGCGGCGTCGACGGTGGCCCGCGAACTCGAGATTCCGGTGGTCTTCACCGTCGCGCCCGACCCGCACAGCGTCATCACCGCCATGGACGCCGCCGGCACGCTCACGCGCGCCAACTTCGGCACCGTCGACGAGGCCGAGCACTTCTGGTTCCGGGCCCGGCTCGTGCAGCGGATGGCTGCCGACGCCGCGCACACGGTGCTGTTCCCCCGCCCGGAATTGGAGCGCGACATGCGTGCCCTCGTCGGCATCGACATCACCGAACACCCCGAGCGCCACTCCGTCGTCGCCGAGGGCATCGACCTCACCGTCATCGACAGGTCCGTGGCCGCCGCGATCGCTGCGGACCCCGCCGACTTCGCCGACCTCGATGCCCTGCTGCAGACCTTGCCGCCGGCGCGGCGCCATCTGCCGCTGGCGGTGAGCGTCGGCCGGCTGCACCGGGTGAAGGGCATGGCGACGCTCGTGCACGCCTGGGCCGACGACGCCGCTCTCCGAGAACGGTGCAACCTGCTGATCGTCGGGGGAGACCTGGCCAACCCCACGCTGGACGAACGCGGCCAGCTCGATCTCATCGGCCGAGCCGTCCCCCTCGCCACCGCGGCCGAGCACGGCCTGCTGCTCGCCGGGCACCGCGCCAACGACTCCGTGGCCCGCTGGCTGGCCGCCGCCCGGTATGGCCGGCCCGGCCTTGCCGCCCCGAGCGGCGTGTACGTCTGCGCGAGCATGAAGGAAGAATTCGGCATCGCGCTGCTCGAGGCGATGGCCACCGGCCTAACGGTCGTGGCCCCCGACGCCGGCGGCCCCGCCACCTACGTCGAGGACGGCACCACCGGCTTCCTGGTGAACACGGCGGATGCCGCTCGCCTGGCCGGCGGGATCTCCGACGCCCTCGACCTGGCCGGTGGCCCGTTCGGGGCAGAGTTCGCCGAGCGCGCGGCCGACATGGTCGCCGGCACCTTCGCCATCCAGGCCATGGCCGGCACCCTCGCCGGTGTCTACCGGTCGGTCACCGAGGCCCACGCCATCGACTGGGCGTTGAGCGCCTCATGACCCTCCTGATCATCAGCCCGGATTACGCCTCGCACCTGTTCCCGCTCGCGACCCTCGGCACCGCCTGGAAGGCCGCCGGCGAACGGGTCGTCGTGGCCAGCGGTCCGGCAACGGCGGGCATCGTCGCCGACTTCGGCTTCGAACGGGTCAACCTGCAACTCGGCCGCGGGTCGAACCCCGGCACCATTCGCGCCGAAGACCAGCCCACCGGCGAGGACGACGCGCTGCGGGGCTTCTTCGACGCCACCCGGGTCGGCCTGGTGGAGACCCTCCGGTTCCAGGCCGAGGCCCGCAGCAGCGACCTGCTCTGGAATCCCGTCGTGGTGGCCCGCGAGGTGCAGCGCATCGTCGCCGAGATCCAGCCGGACCAGGTGATCGTGGACCACCTCGCCTTCAGTGCCCGCCTGGCGCTGATCAGCGCCGGGGTGCACCATGCCGACGTCGTGCTCGGGCATCCCTCCGCGCTTCCCGTCGGCGACGAGGTGTACGGATCCCCGTCCGACTGGCCAGCGGCCTTCACACCCGATGCGCAGGCACTGCAGCAGTTGCGGCTGCTGTGCGAGCGGGTGCGGGACGACTTCACCCGGCAGTGGAACGACGCCCTGCTCCAGCTGGAGGCGACGGCCGCGCCCAGCGGCGACGCGTTCACCGAGACCGGGGACGTGCTGCTGCTCAACTACCCGGCCGAACTGCACGACCCGGCCCGCACGGCGCTGCTGCCCGAGCATGCCTTCCTCGGCTCGGCGGTACGGAGCGAGGCGGACGACCCCGAGGTGACCCGCTGGCTGGCCGGGGGCGACGACCGTCCACTGGTTTACGTGAGCTTCGGCAGCTTCCTGTCCGTGCGCGGCGACGTGCTCGCCCGGGTCGCCGAGGCGCTGCGCGATCTCGGCGCCGACGAGTCAGGCAGTGACGAGTCAGGCTGTGGCGAGTCAGGCAGTGGCGGCACCGGCGTGCGCGTCGCGGTCGCGGTGGGGTCGACGGATGCGGCCGAACTCGGGCCGATCCCGAAGTCCTGGCTCGTGCGTTCGTTCCTGCCCCAGGTGACGCTGCTCGGCCACGCCGCCCTGGCCGTGACCCACGGTGGCAACAACTCCGTCACCGAGGCCATGACCGCGGGAGTGCCGCTCCTGGTCCTGCCGTTCTCGACCGACCAGTTCGCCGGTGCCGCGGCGCTGGAGCAGGCCGGGTTCGGGCGCTCGCTCGACCCGAACACGGCCACCCCGGCCGACCTGCGGCTCGCCGCCGTGGCGCTGCTCGAACTCGGCGGCGAACCGCGTGCCCGGCTCACGGCGCTGGGCGCGTCCCTCGCGAACGACGCCGGCCCGCGGCGCGCCTACGCGGCGCTGCAGGCGGTGCCGAGCGGAGCCTGATCCCACAACTGGTCCCCGTGCGGACAATTGCGTCCGGTGTGCCGGGCGCAATTGTCCGGTTGGGCAACAGTTGCGCTGAGTGGCCCGAGCGGCGGCTACGCGTCGATCGCGTAGACGAGGGACTCCTGCACCATGCCCAGCCAGTTGTAAATCTCGTTCACTACTTGGGACTCCTCGTCGTCGAGGTGCGGGACGCCGGTCGGGTCGATCTGCAGACGGTCGGCCACCACGAGGCGCAGGTCGGTCAGGGTGCGCAGCCAGGACTGCACCTGCGGCTCGCTGAGCACGATCGGTACTGGTAGTGGGTCGTGCGGCGACGCATCCGCGCCGGCGGCATCCGCCCATTCGGAGTCGGGTGAGCGTTCGTCATCGCCGAGCGCGGCAAGCACCACCCCGGCGTTGGCGATCTTGCCCTCGATCAGGCCGTCGGCCGTGAAGCGGCGGAACTCGGCGGCGGCCTCGGGGTCGTCTGGGTAGGCATCCGGCAGTAACCGGTGGATGGCGGGCTGGGCGATCATGCTCGCATCCTCGGTGTCGACGGAGGCGAGCAGCTGCAACAGCTGGGATGCGACGTGGCGCAACAGGTCGACCTCGACGGGCTCGAACATCGCCGACACAGTGCCCGATTCCTCCCGGCGGAATTCCATCATGCGCCGGTCCGGTTCTTCGGCATCTACTCTTCCGCCTTGTCGAGGGTGGCCCACAGTCCGTAGCCGTGCATCGCCTCGACGTGGCGTTCCATCGATTCGCGGTTGCCCGTCGCCACGACGGCGCGGCCGTTGTTGTGCACCTGCAGCATGAGGCGTTCGGCCTCCGGCGCGCTCACCCCGAAGTAACTGCGGAACACGTAGGCGACGTAGGACATCAGGTTCACCGGGTCGTCCCAGACGACGGTCACCCAGGGGCGGTCCAGGGAGCCCGCCTCTCGAATGCGGGTGGATTCATCGATCTGGGGCACCCGTTAAGCCTCACATGCCCGCGAAGATAGTTCCACCACCGCGTGGCAGGATGGAGAGATCGTGAGTTCCCAGCAATGAGCCGTCGCCCATCCGTTCGTCCCCGGTCCACCCGCAGCCGCAGCCGCATCAGCGGCCCCCGCTACCTGGTCACCCTGATCGTGGCCATCGCCATCGTGTGGGGTGTCGGCCATTTCGCCACCGACCAGAGCGCCGGCTCGCCGACCGCCGAGCCTAGCGGGCAGTCCAGCACACCGGTCAACGCGCCGGTCCCCGTGCCGCCATCGGCGCTCACGCCGGCCCAAGCGCTGGCCCTGGTGACCGTGCTGCCCGACGCGGTCTACACGGATGACGGCAGCTACGCCGGCAACCGGGAAGAGCTCTTCGGCGAGGCCTGGGCCCTCGACTTCGACCAGAACGGTTGCGACACCCGTAACGACATCCTCACCCGCGACCTCACCGGCACCGACATCGATCCGGCGACCTGCCGGGTCTACACGGGCATCCTCACCGACCCGTACACGGGAGAGACCATCGACTTCGTTCGGGGCCAGAACACCTCGGCCGAGGTGCAGATCGACCACCTGCTGCCGCTGAAGGCCGTATACGCCACCGGAGGAGCGGCGTGGCCGGCCGAGAAGCGCGAGGCCCTGGCCAACGACCCGGTCAACCTGCTGGCCGTGAAGGGTTCGGAGAATTCGTCGAAGTCGGATTCGTTGCCCAGCGAGTGGCTGCCCGGCTACTACCCGGACGTCTCCGACCGGCACGACCTCGGCCAGCGGGTGGTCTGGGACGACCTGCCCGCCGACACCAGCCTGCAGTGCTGGTACGTCGACAAACTTGTGCCGGTGTTCGTCGCCTACGACCTCGGGGTCACCCCGGAGGACCGGGCCGCGATGACGGCCGTGCTCAGCACCTGCGACTGAGATCCCGGCGTACGCTCTGCTCTCTGGCGTGTGCCGGAATAGATCTTGACAGTCTCACTACTTAGAGACACTATATAGCCATGACCGATCCCCGTTCCGAGCAGCCCGCCGCGGCAGCCGGCGACTGGCCCAGCGACTGGCTGCGGGCGACCCTGGGGTTCCTCGCCCTGCGCGCGCTTGCCGCCGGACCGTCGTACGGCTATGCCATGATCGGTGACTTCGAGCAGCACGGCTTCGGCACGATCAAGGGCGGCACCCTGTATCCGCTCCTCACGCGCTACGAAACCGCCGGCCTCGTGGTCACCGAGTGGCGCGCGGGCGACGGTGGCCCCGGCCGCAAGTACTTCGCGCTCACCGACCACGGCCGCGCGGAACTGGCGCGCCTCAGGGTCGAATGGCACCGCTTCGCCGGCACCAGCATCCGCTATCTCGACCCCGAACGGCCCACAAAGGAGACCCCAGAATGATCCGCACCGGAACCGACAAGAAATGGTTCGACGAACTCGTTCTCGAGCTGCGCCTGCAGCAGGTCTACGGCGCGGCGATCGGGGACACCGTGGCCAGCGCCCGGGAGCTTCTGGCTGACACCGGCCAGAGCGCCGAGGAGGCCTTCGGGCCGGCCAGGCACTACGCGGCCTCGCTCGACCTGCCTCGCGCGCCCCAATACGAGTGGATGCGCACCGCACTCTGGCCGGCGATGATCGGCCTGCTGGCATTCCTGCTCTTCACCCAGGCCGCGGCCGCGTGGGCGCAGTCGGAACCGCTGCTTCTCTCGCCCGCCCAGTTGGCGCTGATCGCCGCCCCCGTGATCGCCGTTGCGCTCCTGCCGCTCTACCTGGCGGCAATTGTCCGTCGCATCCGGGCGATCGTCCTTCTCGTCGCGTTCGGCGGGTTGGCCGGGTTCTTTTCCTCGGTAGTTGCGCCGTCGAACCGGGCGGAGGCATGGCTGGCCCTTGACCCGGTGCCATGGCTGGTCACCTGCTCGCTTGTCATGGTGGCGCTGTCGATCATGAACACCGTGCGAGCCCGCCGCCCGGGGAGCAGCGACGGGATCATCGACCCGCTCGCGGAGGCATCCGCCGGTGAGGGCCGCGGCACCCGGGTGGCCATGGTGGTCACCAACTGGCTCTTCCCGCTGTTCGCCCTCGTCATGCTCGGTGTCGTGTCCCTGTTCCGCTAGACCTCACATTCGCACCAAGGACATAGTGAGGAAATAAGGATCAGATCCCC
>NZ_JAODBG010000090.1 GCF_025463825.1 Cryobacterium sp. | reverse complement strand
AGGATCACCTCGTGCATCACCTCGTCGGCGGGGATGCCGTGCGCCTCGGCCTGCGCCGCGATCTGGCTCTCCAGCAGGGGTGTGCGCACGTAGCCGGGGTTCACGCAGTTGCTGGTGACCCCGTGGTCGCCGCCCTCGAGCGCGGTGACCTTGGACAGCCCCTCGAGCCCGTGCTTCGCGGTGACGTAGGCGGATTTGAACGGGGATGCGCGCAGCCCGTGCACCGAGGAAATGTTGATGATGCGGCCGTGGCCACTGGCGTACATGTGCGGCAGCGCCGCGCGGATCAGCAGGAACGGCACCTCGAGCATCAGGGTGAGCATCCGGCGGAACTCGGCCGGCTCGAAGGTCTCTATCGGGCTGATGCTCTGATAGCCGGCGTTGTTGACCAGGATGTCGGCCTCGAGGGCCAGCTGCTCCAGGGCGGCGGTGTCGAGGAGGTCGACGGCCCAGGCCTCGCCGCGGACCTCGCCGGCCACCCGCTCGGCTGCTTCGGCGTCGCGGTCGGCGATGATGACGTGCGCCCCCTGGGCGGCCAGGGCGGCCGCGCAGGCCGCGCCGATGCCGCCGGCGCCGCCGGTGATGAGGGCCGTCTGGCCGGTCAGATCGTTCAGCATCAATCGACCGTGACGGGGGTGAGGCCGTGCTTGCGGGCATCCACCGCGTCGACCTCGCGGAGCGAGATGCCGCGGGTCTCCTTGAGGGTCACCACGGCGACCAGGGTCACGACGCAGGCGGCGGCCACGTACAGGGCCACCGGAATCCAGGAGTCGAATTCCTTCAGCAGGGCCGTGGCGATGATCGGGGCCAGTGAGCCGGCCAGGATCGAGGTCACCTGGTAGCCGAGCGAGACGCCGGAGTAGCGCATCCGGGTGGGGAACATCTCGGCCATGATGGCGGGCTGGCCGGCGTACATCAGGGCGTGGAAGCAGAGCCCGATGGTGATGGCCAGGACGATCAGCGCCGGGTTCTGGGTGTCGAACAGGGGGAAGGCAAAGAACGCCCAGGTGGAACCGAGGATGGCGCCGGCCAGGTAGACGGGCTTCCGGCCGAGACGGTCGGACAGCCGGCCGACCTGCGGGATCACCAGGAAGTGCACGACGTGGGCGATCAGCAGGGCCAGCAACAGGCTGCTGGTGTTGTACTCCCACACCGTGACCAGGTAGACGATCGAGAAGCTCACGATGATGTAGTAGAGGATGTTCTCCGCGAAGCGCAGGCCCATGGCACCGAGGATGCCCTTCGGGTACTTGCGCACCACCTCCATGACGCCGTAGCTGATGGCCTTCTCGGCCTCGACCTGGGCGCGGGCCTCGAGGAAGATCGGCGCGTCGCTGACGTGGGTGCGGATGTAGTAACCGACCACGACGATGATGGCGGACAGCCAGAACGCCACGCGCCAGCCCCAGCTGAGGAACTGGTCGGCGGGCAGGGTCCACGACATGGTCAGCAGCACCAGGGTGGCGAGCAGGTTACCGACCGGCACGGCCGACTGCGGCCAGCTGGACCAGAAGCCGCGGGACTGGTTGGGGCTGTGCTCGGCCACGAGCAGCACCGCGCCGCCCCACTCGCCGCCGACCGCGAAGCCCTGGATGAAGCGCAGCGCCACCAGCAGGGCCGGCGCCCAGTAGCCGATGGTGTCGAAACCGGGCAGGCAGCCCATCAGGAAGGTGGCGACGCCGACCAGGACGATGGTGACCTGCAGGGTGTGCTTGCGACCGAGCTTGTCGCCGATCTGGCCGAAGACGATGCCGCCGAGCGGGCGGGCGATGAAGCCCACCGCGTAGGTGAGGAACGCGGCGATGATGCCGTCGAGCTGGCTGCCGGCGTTGGGGAAGAAGACCGTGGCGAAGACCAGGCTCGCGGCCGTGGCGTAGAGGAAGAACTCGTACCATTCGACGACGGTGCCGACCATGGAAGCGGCGACGATCTTCTTCAGACCGGCGGTCTCGCTGGTGGGGGGAGTGCCGCTTCCGGCTTGGACACGCGAGGTAGCGCTCATGGTGATCTCCTTGAGTATCGACATTGACACTGGATGGGGGAAGGCCTGCCGGGTCGACCCGCGGAATCGGCGGGACGGTGAATGGCTCCCCTGAGTATTGCCGCACAACCACCCTGCAGCAATAACCACTTCCACACTCCCGTTGTGCATAATTGCAGATATGCCCGATCAGCCCCCTCTCACCAACCCCGACGACCTGCTGGTGCTGCTGGCCGTGGCGCGGACGGGCCGGTTCACCACCGCCGCGGAATCCCTGGGCCTGAACCACACCACCATTTCCCGGCGCATCACTGCCCTGGAGACGGCGCTGGCCGGGCGGGTGCTCTCCCGGACCGCCGGCGGGTGGGAACTGACGGACCTCGGCACCCGGGCGGTGCGAGCCGCGGAGAATGTGGAAGCGGCACTGGACCTGCTCAGCGGTCCGACCGAGGCGGACCGGCCCCTGTCCGGCGTGGTGCGGCTGTCGGCAACGGATGGCTTCAGCGCCTTCATCGCCGCGCCGGCGGTCGCGGCACTGCAGCGGCGGCACCCGCTGCTGCGGGTGGAGATCGTCACGGTCACCCGGCAGGCCTTGCAGCACCGGTCGGGCCTGGACGTGGATGTGGTCGTCGGCCGGCCGCAGGCACACCGGGCCGAGTCCTTCGAACTGGGCCGGTACACGCTGGGAATGTACGCCTCGCGGGAGTACCTGGAGCGCAACGGGACGCCAGCCAGCGTGGCGGAGCTGGTCACGCATCCGCTGGTCTACTTCGTGGACTCGATGTTGCAGGTCGACGACCTGGACGCGCCGCGCCGGCGGGTGCCCACCATGCGCGGCTCGCTGAGCTCCACGAACGTGTTCGTGCAGATCGAGGCCACCCGGGTGGGCGGCGGCATCGGCCTGCTGCCCTGCTTCATGGCGGACCGGCATGACGACCTCGTGCGGCTGCTGCCCGAGTTCGCCGAGGAGCTGCCCTATTGGATGGTGCTGCGCCCTGAGGCCCAGCGGCAGCCGGTGATCGCGGCGGTGGTGGAGGCGTTGCGCGCGCAGATGGTCACGGTGGCCGAGGCGCTCCGCGGCAACTCCCGCGAGCGGAGCGACGGGGGCTGATAAGGAGAAAGTCCAGAAACAAGGACCCGGTGCCCTGGGGTGACCCGCTCGTGCTGGACACTGTTCCTGATCATTTTGTTAGGCCGCTGCCGGGGTGGTTGTGGTGGTGTGTAGCGTGCTGGTGAACTCGGTGAGGGCTTGGGTTGGTGTTTTGTAGCCGAGGCTCTGATGCCGGCGCCGGGTGTTGTAGTGGCCGATGTATTTC
>NZ_JAODBG010000067.1 GCF_025463825.1 Cryobacterium sp. | reverse complement strand
ACCACGGGGTCACCAGCAACTGCGTGAACCCCGGCTACGTGCGCACACCCCTGCTGGAGAGCCAGATCGCGGCGCAGGCCGAGGCGCACGGCATCCCCGCCGACGAGGTGATGCACGAGGTGATCCTGGCCAAGAACGCCATCAAGCGCCTCGTCGAACCCGGCGAGGTCGCCGCCCTGGTGGCCTTCCTCGCCTCCCGCGACGCGGCCATGGTCACCGGCTCGTCGTACGTGATGGACGGCGGTTGGACCGCCTGAGCGACGGCCAGGCCCCGCTGCCCGTCCATGACTCACCTGACCCGCACGCCCTCACCCATCCGCGGAGGAGAATTCGATGACTACCCTGTACCTGACCGCCGCCGACGCCCTGGCCGGAACCCTCACCGACGGCTGCGTGCTCGCGGTCGGCGGCTTCGGTCTCAGCGGCATCCCCGCGGACCTGATCGAAGCAGTCCGCGACTCCGGCGTCACCGGGCTCACCGTCGTGTCGAACAACATGGGCGTCGACGGCCTGGGCCTTGGCCTGTTGCTCGAGGCCGGACAGGTGCGCAAAGTCATCGCGTCCTACGTGGGTGAGAACAAGCTCTTCGCCGAGCAGTTGCTCGACGGTCGCCTGGAGGTGGAGTTCAGCCCCCAGGGCACGCTCGCCGAGCGGTTGCGGGCCGGCGGCGCCGGCATCCCCGCGTTCTATACCAAGACCGGCGTCGGCACCCTGGTGGCCGAGGGCAAGCCGCACGCCGACTTCGACGGCGAACGCTACGTGCAGGAACGCGCCATCGTCGCCGACGTGGCCCTGGTGCGCGCGCACACCGCCGACACCGCCGGCAACCTCACCTACCGCTACACCGCCCGTAACTTCAACCCGGTGGTCGCCACCGCCGGCCGGGTCACCATCGTCGAGGCCGAGCACATCGTCCTGGCCGGCGAACTGGACCCCAACCACGTGATCACCCCAGGGGTGTACGTGCAGCGCCTGGTGCCGGCCACCACCCGCGAGAAGTCGATCGAACAGCGCACGGTGCGCCAGCGCGCCGCCGTGACCGAAGGAGCACTCCGATGAGCTGGACCCGGAACGAGATGGCCGCGATCGCGGCCACCGAGTTGGAGGACGGCGACTACGTCAACCTCGGCATCGGCATCCCCACCCTGGTGGCCAACAATCTGCCGGATGGCGTCAGCGTCACCCTGCAAAGCGAGAACGGGCTGCTGGGCATGGGACCGTTCCCGTTCGAGGGAGACGAGGATGCGGACCTGATCAACGCCGGCAAGCAGACCGTCACGGTGCTCCCGGGCGGGTCGGTGTTCGACTCGGCCATCTCCTTCGGCATGATTCGCGGCGGCCACGTCAAGGTCGCCATCCTCGGGGCCATGCAGGTGTCCGGCTCCGGCGACCTGGCCAACTGGACCATCCCCGGCAAGATGGTCAAGGGCATGGGTGGCGCGATGGACCTCGTCGCCGGCACGCCCCGCGTTGTCGTGCTCACCGAGCACGTGGCCCGCGACGGCTCGGCCAAGATCGTCACCCGGTGCACCCTGCCGCTCACCGGTGTGGGCGTGGTCGACCGCATCATCTCCGACCTCGCCGTGTTCGACGTCACGCCGGCCGGCCTGCAGCTCACCCGCCTGGCCCCCGGCGTCACCGTGGAACAGCTGCGCGAGCGCACCGAGGCCCACTTCACCGTCGCGACCGGGACGGCGGTCACCGCATGAGCCTCTCCGAACAGTTCGGCACCGACGTGTTGCTCACCGGCTGGGGTCACACCCGGTTCGGCAAGCTCACCGACGACACCCTCGAGTCGCTCATTGTGCAGGTCACCCGCGACGCCATCGCGGGCGCCGGCATCGATGCGGCCCAGATCGACGAGATCTACCTGGGCCAGTTCAACTCCGCGCTGGTGCCGCTGGCGTTCCCGGCCTCGCTGGTACTGCAGGCCGATCCGGTGCTGGCGAACGTGCCGGCCACCCGGGTCGAGAACGCCTGTGCGTCCGGGTCCGCCGCAATCCAGCAGGGCGTGAAGTCGCTCCTGGCGGGCACCGCCAAGACCGTGCTGGTCATCGGCGCGGAGAAGATGACCCACGCCCCGGCCGACCGGGTCGGCGCGGCGCTGCTCGGCGCGGACTACGACCTGGCCGGCACACCGTCAAGCACCGGGTTCGCCGGCCTGTTCGCCGTCGTCGCCGACGCGTACGCCGAGCGGTACGGCGCGATCGGCGACGTACTCGGCTCGATCGCCGCCAAGAACCACCGCAACGGCGTCGCGAACCCGTTCGCGCAGTTGCGCAAAGACCTTGGCGAGGAGTTCTGCCGCACGGTGTCGGAGAAGAACCCGATCGTGGCCGGGCAGCTGCGCCGCACCGACTGTTCCCCGGTCTCCGACGGAGCCGCCGCGGTGATCCTGAGCACGGATGCCCGCCGCGGTGCGGGCGCAGCCACCGACCCGGTGCGCCTGGCCGGGTTCGGCCACGCCAATGACTTCCTGCCGGCGGCCCGGCGCGACCCCACCGCCTTCGCGGCCACCCGGATCTCGTTCGAGCGAGCGCTGACCATGGCCGGGGTGGGCCTGGCCGACCTGGATCTCGCCGAGCTGCACGACTGTTTCACCATCGCCGAACTGGTGCTCTACGAGGCCATGGGCCTCGCGCCGGTGGGTCGGGGCCGCCGGGCCATCGACGAGGGCTGGGTGGCGCCGGATGGCCGGCTGCCGGTGAACCTGTCCGGCGGGCTGAAGGCCAAGGGGCATCCGGTCGGAGCCACCGGAGTGTCGCAGCACGTGGTCGCGGCCATGCAGCTCACCGGAACGGCCGGCGACATGCAGCTGCCCGGCGCCCGGCGGGCCCTGGTGCAGAACATGGGCGGCGTCGGAGTGGCCAACTATGTGAGCGTGCTCGAGGCCCTGTAATCCTCAACTGTTCCCGATGCGGACAAATGGTCCCGGTGCGCCGGGTGCAATTGTCCGCACGGGCAACAGTTGCGGCCCAGCGCGCGGGTCAGATCAGGCCGTGACGGCGGAACGCGTTCCAGACGCCGTCGTCGAGCACACTGGTGGTGACCTCGTCGGCGTGCGCCTTGACCACATCCGTGGCGTTGCCCATCGCGATGCCGACCCCGCAGACCTGCAGCATTTCGATGTCGTTGGTGCTGTCGCCGATGCCGATGGCGGCGGCCGGGTCGATCTCGAGCCGGTCGAGCAGCTGCAGGATCGTGGTGCCCTTGTTCACGCCGCCGAGGGTGACCTCGCCGCTGCCCTTGCCCATGTGCGGGATGGTGCCGGTGATGACGTGGAAGTCGTCGCTGAGGGCCTCGGCCACCCGGTCATAGGCCGTGAGGTCGCCGGCGAGGAACACAGATTTGGCGATGCCGGTGTAACTGAGCGGGCGCACCCGGGCGAAGGCCTTCAGAGCCGGGTGTTCGTCGGAGTCGGTCACGGATTCCAGGTCGGTCCGGGTCTCGCCCCTGCGCTCCTGGCCGTCTTCGAGGTAGCTCGCGAACCGGCCCCGAGCGCCGGGGCTCGGGTAGAGCTCGGCGAACGCCTGCAGGTAGAAGTCGTACCCGGATTCCTCGTAGAAGTCGACCATGCGGGCCACGGCTTCCTCGGGCATCGTGCGGGCGATGACGAGTTCGTCCCCGATCTCGGCGAACCCGCCGCCGGCGCTGATGGCACCGTCGAAGCCGATGTCCCGGATGGCGGGGTAGATCTCCACCGACGCCCGCCCGGTGCTGAGGTAGACCAGGTGCCCGTTGGCCCTGGCGGTCTGCACCGCCTCGATGGTGGACGGGGCGATCACTTCCCCGGAGTCGATGAGAGTGCCGTCGACGTCGAGGAATGCGATACGCGGGGAGGTCATGTGGTGCTCCAAACGAGGCGGTCTCCGGGACGCCTGGGCATCCCGGAGACCATCTAAGGGTTAAGACGTATGTCTCGACGCTAGCGGGTGAGGCTGGCGCCGTTGGACGTGATGACCTCGGTGTACCAGTCGAAGGACTTCTTCTTGTATCGCTCGAGAGTGCCGGAGCCGTCGTCGTTGCGGTCCACGTAGATAAAGCCGTAGCGCTTGCTCAGCTGCGCGGTGCTGGCGCTGACGAGGTCGATGCAGCCCCACGGAGTGTAGCCCATGACCTCGACACCGTCGGTGACGGCTTCACCGACCTGCACCAGGTGGTCGTTCAGGTACGCGATGCGGTAGTCGTCGATGACCGTCTTGCGGCCGTCGACCTCCACGAGCTCGTCCTTGGCGCCGAGGCCGTTCTCCACGATGAAGAGCGGCTTCTGCCAGCGGTCCCAGAACTGGTTGAGTACCACGCGCAGGCCAACCGGGTCGATCTGCCAGCCCCACTCGGATGCCTTCAGGGTCGGGTTGCGCACGCCGGGGAAGATGTTGCCCTCGCCCATGACTCGCTTCGACTCGTCCGCTGTCTCGGCGATGCTCACGTAGTAGCTGAAGGAGACGAAGTCGACCGTGTTCTCCGCAAGAATCGTGCGGTCCTCGTCGGAGATAACCAGGTCGACGCCCTGCTCGCGGAGACTCCGCAGGTAGTAACCCGGGTATTCGCCGCGCACGTGGATGTCGCCGAACGCGAGATTGGTGCGCTCGGTGGTGAGGGCGGCCATCACGTCGTCGGGGTCGGGCGAGAGCGGGTAAGTCGGCATGGCGAGCACCATGCAGCCGACCTGGGCGGACGGTGCGAGCTCGCGGGCAGCCTTGGTGACCAGGGCGCTGGCGACGAGCTCGTTGTGCACGGCCTGGTACAGGTCTGTCTTGGAGAGCTGGTCCTTGGGAGTGTTGATTCCGCCGGACATGAAGGGGGCATGCAGCACCGAGTTGATCTCGTTGAAGGTGAGCCAGTACTTGACCCGGCTGCCGTAACGGGCGAACAGGACGCGGGCGTAACGCTCGTAGAAGCCGATTAGGTCGCGATTTACCCAGCCGTCGTAGGTGCGCGCGAGGTGCAGCGGAGTCTCGTAGTGCGAGAGGGTCACCAGCGGCTCGATACCGTGCTTGGCGCACTCGTCGAGAACGCGGTCGTAGAACACGAGGCCTTCTTCGTTGGGTTCGGTCTCGTCGCCGAGCGGGAAGATGCGGCTCCAGGCGATAGAGAAACGGAAGGTCTTGAAGCCCATCTCGGCGAACAGGGCGATGTCCTCGGCGTAACGGTGGTAGAAGTCGATGGCTACCTGCTTGAGGTTGTCGTCCGTCGGAGCATCGGTGGGATCGGTCGTGATGCCCTTCGGCATGACGTCCTGGATCGACAGGCCCTTGCCGCCCTCGTTGTATGCGCCCTCGATCTGGTTCGCGGCCGTGGCGCCGCCCCAGAGGAAGTCAGCCGGGAAGGGGGATGGTGAAGCGGTCATTCGTGTACTCCTCTATTACGCACTGCAAGGGGGTGGAGGGGCGGCGGGCAGGCCCGTCCCTCCACCGGTAGGCATTTCTTTACTTCGCCAGGGCGAGTTCTGTTTCTTCGGCGATCGCCAGGAAGAGGGCGTCACCGTGTGCGACCGGGCCGGCGGCGGGGGAGCCGATGGTCGGGTACTTCTTCGGGTTCGTGATGATGACCGGGGTGGTCACGTCGTAGCCGGCCGCGGTGATGGCGGCGATGTCGAACTCCACCAGGAGGTCACCGGTCGCGACCTGCTGGCCCTTTTCGACCTTGAGGCTGAAGTGCTTACCGGCGAGCTTGACGGTGTCGATGCCGATGTGGATGAGTGCTTCAGCGCCGTCGGCGTGCTTGAGGCCGATGGCGTGCCCGGTGGGGAACGCGGCAACCACCGTGGCGTCGAACGGTGCGTACAGGGCGCCGACGCGGGGGACGATGGCGACACCCTGGCCGAGGGCACCGCCGGCGAACACGGCGTCCGGAACCTCGGTCAGCGGCACGGCGGTACCGTCCAGCGGGCTGAGCACCTGCAGGTCGGTGCTTTCATTCGGGGCCGCGGTTTCGGCGACCGGGTCCGTGAAGCCGACGATGACGGTGAGCAAGAAGGGCACGATGATGGCGATGGCCAGGCCGAGGAACAGCATCAGCATGCTTCCCTGACTGAACAAGGCGGGGATGCCGAGCGCGGAGGGGAGCACGAAGGCGTTCGACGCGACGCCGCCGGCCGAGATCAGCCCGCCACCCAGGACGCCCCCGACGATGCCGAACACGAAGGGCTTCTTGAGGGGCAGGTTCACGCCATAGATGGCGGGCTCGGTGACGCCGGCGAGGAAGCCCGAAAGCGCGGCGGGAGCCGAAAGCGACTTCAGGTTCTTGTTCTTCGTGCGCACCCAAACACCGGCGGCGGCGGCGGCCTGCGCGATCACGGCGGCGAACAGCGGCGCAGCGAGGTAGATGAGCCCGGTGTTCGTCAGTTCGGTGGTCATCAGCGGAACCAGGCCCCAGTGCAAACCGAAGATCACGAAGACCTGCCACAGGCCACCCATGAGCGCGCCGCCAAGCCACGGAACGACGGCGAAAACCCAGCCGATACCGGCGGCCAAGCCCCCGCTGATCAGGCTGGACAGCGGGCCGATGACGAGGAAGACCAGCGGGACCAGGATGAGGACCAGGAGCATCGGGGTGACGAAGCGACGGATGGCGGAGGGGAGCTTGGCGTAGAGGAACCGCTCAGCGTGGCTCTGCAGCCAGACGACCACGATGATCGGGATCACGCTCGACACGTAGCTGACCATCGTGACTGGGATGCCGAAGAAGGTGATGTCCGGCACACCGTTGAGCGCCACGATCGACGGGTAGACGAGGGCACCGGCGATCGCCAGCGAGGTGAACTGCTGCGCGTTGAAGTACTTCGCTGCGGTGATCGCAAGCGCGAGCGGCAGGAAGTTGATGAAGGCGTCGGAAAGCGCGTTGAGGATCACGTAGGTCGTGGTCGTGTTGTCGAGCCAGCCGAAGGTGACCGCTGCGGCCAGGAACGCCTTGAGCAGACCGGTACCGGCCAGGGCCCAGAGCAGCGGGGTGAAGATGGCGGAGATCATCGCGATGAAGCGGTTGAGCGGGTTTCCCTTCGGCGCATCCGACGCAACCCTCTCGTTGGATGCGGGACCGGCGAGCTTGGAGATCTTGGCGATCTCGGCGAAGACCTCCGGGACCTCGTTGCCGATGACGACCTGGTATTGGCCGCCGGCCTCGGCGGTGGCGATGACGCCCGGCGTGGCCTTGACGCCCGCCTTGTCGACCTTGGCGTCGTCTTTGATGACGAAACGCAGTCGCGTCGCGCAGTGCACGAGCGACGAAACGTTCTCCTCGCCGCCAACGCCCTTGAGGACCGCAGCAGCAGTCTTGGAGTAGTCCATCGGGTTACACCTTCCGCCGCGGCATCGCGGCTGTCGTTCAGGTAGAGAAGCGCTGCACGGAGTTTTTGGGCAAAAAAAAGACCTGAATCCGAACACCGCCTTTTCGGTGGTCTGAATTCAGGTTTTGCCCGCTTGCGCGGTAACAATCCGTCAGTGCTTCGCAGGTCGTCCTCGCCCTGCATCGATCACGCTAGCACACGATCAGGGGCGCTTGCCTTCGACCACCTGGTTGGCCAGCCGCTCCACGTGCACGATCACGTAGAGCAGCTCTTCGTCGGTGAGTTCCGAGCCGGTGGCCGCGTTCACGTACGACTTCACGTCGGTGGCGATGGCGTAGGAGCGCGGATAGCTGAGTTTGGCGAACTCGAAGAACGAGGTGTCGGAGCCGCGCAGCATCGACTTGGCCACCAGCCGCTGCAGCAGGAACTGGACGTGCAGGATGAACCTGGCGTAGTCCGGGCTCGTCGGATCCAACTCCACCCCGAGGCCGCCCTCGACCGTCGTGACGACGTGCTGCACCCGGCGGAAGAGCAGCGCGGCCGTGCCGTTGGGTTCGTCCCGAGTGGCGTTCAGTAAATGCATCGTGAGGAATACGACTTCTTCCTCGGGAAGTTCGGTGGCCAGACTGGTGCTGACCGACAGGGCCATCGCCTTCGCGGCGGCGAACTCCTGCGGATGTAGTACCCGCAGTTCGGGCATTGTCGTGCTGGGAATGCGGATGCCCTGTTGCATGCGCTCGAGGACATATTGCACGTGATCGATGACCGCGATGAGCAACCGTCGGCCGAGGCTGCGGCCAAGCGTTCGTTCGGCTTCGTCCACGGCGCGGGTGACGGCCTCGATCACGGGGTACGGCACTGACGCGAGCAGTTGGCGGGCGTGGTCGGCCTCGCTGCCCTGGTCGAGGATGAAGGTCTTCTCGACCTTGGCCGGGTCGATGGTGCCGGTCGGCGACAGCTGGAAGCCCAGCCCGCGCCCCATCAGGACCCGCTCCTGACCGGACGTGTCGACGGAGATCACGACGTTGTTGTTGAGCACTTTGTGCGCCACAACCGCGGGCGTTCGCGCCACATCGCTATCCCTGGCCATGGCCGCAGTTTACAGCCTGCGCTTCTGCGCCAGGCGGGCACAACTGTTCCCCGTGCGGACAATTGCGCCCGGTGCGCCGGGCACAATTGTCCGGATCGGCAACAGTTGAGGCGGCTCAGCCGGCGACGTCGTGCAGGTGGTGGGTCGGGTCGTGGAGAAAGTACTGGGTTAGCGTGGTCACGGTGAACCGGGCACCGTCACTGCGGCGGCCGGTGCGTTCCCGGTCGGCGGGCGGCACCGACGCGAACGCGTCGGCCACGGCCACCCCGGCGGCGGTCAGCTCCGCAGCCACCGTTGCCGGGTCCTGCTCGTTGTAGCGCTCGGCGACCGCGGTGGCGTCCTGGTCCCAGTTCGCGAATAATGGGTCGTCCTCGGTGAGGATGAGGCCCAGCCGGATGCGGAAGATACGAAACACGTCGCGCACATGCGCCGCGTATTCCAGGGCCGACCAAGTGTTCTCGTCGGGGCGCACCGCCACATCCGGCCGGTCGAGCACAGCGGGCCAGGCGGCCGCGTTCTCCCGCACCAGAGCGGGGATGTCGTCGTAGCGCAGGTCGGCGGCGGAGAAGCCGCACTCCGTGCAGGGGCGCTCGAGCACCCAGGTCCAGTCTTTGGTGTCGGGGGTGATCGGCATGTTCACAGCCTAGGGACCGTGGATCGGCGGGGCGCAGCGGGGACTGCCACGCATCCGCGATCCCCTGCCAACCTCCCCGAAACGGCCGACCAGCCGGCCACCCCAACTGTTCCCCGTGCGGACAACTGGTCCCGGCAGACCGGGTGCAATAGTCCGCACGGGGCATAGTTGTCGCTCGTGGGGCACAACCGGGCACCGTGGGCTACGCGCCGGGCGCCTCCGACAGGTACCGGCGTGGCTTGCCCTCGCCGAACTCGAGGAGGGTCGACCTGCTGACCACGGTCACGGGCCGCTCCAGCAGGCGCTCGAGGGCGGCGCCGATCGAGCCGGCATTCCCACCGACGACGGTCGCGGACACCGTGCCATCGGCCGCCTGATGCACGACCCAGCCGCGCGCGCCGCCGGCCTGCAGGTGCTGGGTGAGGTCGACACACGGCACCAGCGCACCGCTCCCGGCCACGAACCGGGTCGCCTCCCGCCCCTCGAGGTCGGCCAGGGCCGGCCGGCCGGCCACATCGACGCGACGGCCGAAGTCACCGGTGCGATAGCGCACCAGCGGCAGCAGCGGGTTCTCTCCCGCCGTCACGACGATCTCCCCGCGCTCCCCCGGCCCCACCGGCCGCCCGGCCGGATCGAGCACCTCCACGAGCACCCGGCGGTCCAGAACAACGAAGGGGCCGCCGTCGGCGCTGACCGCGATAGGCCGGGTCTCGTGCAACCCGTACACGTCGATCACCGGACAGCCGAATGCAGTCTCCAAATCGCGACGCAACACGGAGCTCAGCGCCATCGCGCCGCTGAACAGGGCAAGCGGGCGAAGCCCCGCCACGAGGTCGGGGTGCAGCAGTTCGGCCAGGCTGGTGGGGTTCCCGGTGATCGCCTGCGGCTGCTGGTCCACCAGGAACGCGGTGCGCTGGCCGTCCGCCGGCCACTGGGACGGATGCACGTTGAGCCGCGCCATGGGCGCCTGTCCGAAGCTGCGCCGCGGTGATGTTCAGCCCCTTATAAAGGAACGGGCCCACGTATGCCACGTCGACGGCGATCCAGACGAACCAGTTCTCCAGCCAGCGCCGGTTGAGCATGTACTGCGCGATGAGGCTGACCGCGGTGGTGCCGGCATCCGCGATCTCGGTGGTGGAGTCGGTGTACGAGTGCAGGGCGGAGGCGATGATCGCCGTGCCGGCCACCGCGGCCACCGCCAGCGGCAGGATGCTGCGGGCGGGCATCCGGGTGATCAGGGCTCGGGAGTCGGCGGCGCGGTGCCGCGACCAGCCGAGCCAGCCCATCACGCCGAGCACCAGGTACACGACCTGCAGCCCGAGGTCGGCGTACAGCGCCGCGCCGAAAAACAGCACTATGAAGACCAGGTTGTTGGCGATGCCGAGCGGGAAGGCCCAGATGTTGCGGCGCGCGGCCAGCAACACACACGCCGCTCCGGTGCCGAATCCCACAACTTCGGTCCAGTTCTCTGCCAGCCATTCCCCCATGGTCCCCACGTCTAGAAGTCCCGCCGGCCGCCCCGCCCCGCCCGGCACCCCCTCGCCGCCGCCGACTGTTGCCCGAGCGGACAATTGCATCCGGTGCGCCGGACGCAATTGTCCGATTCGGGAACAATTGCGGCGCAATCCCGTTGAAACTGGAGTGCCTCATACCGGGGTCACCCGCGCCCGTTCGTTAGGACTCCGATGACCGCCTCGCCTACCACCAGCACCGCACCCGGACCGGGCGGCAACACCCCGGATGCCGCGGGCACCAGACTTGTCATCTCGCTGCTGCTGGTGTCGGCGTTCGTCGTCATCCTCAACGAGACGATCATGGGCGTGGCCCTGCCGCACCTCATGAAGGACCTGGACATCACGGCCGGCGCCGCCCAATGGCTCACCACCGCGTTCATGCTCACCATGGCCGTGGTGATCCCCATCACCGGCTTCCTGCTGCAGCGGTTCAACACCCGCCCGGTCTTCCTGGCCGCCATGTCCCTGTTCAGCGCGGGGACCCTGATCGCCGCCATCGCCCCGGGCTTCGAGGTGCTCATCGTCGGCCGGGTGGTGCAGGCCACCGGCACAGCCATCATGATGCCGCTGCTGATGACCACCGTGATGACCCTCGTCGCCCCGGCTGCCCGCGGCAAGACCATGGGCAACATCTCCATCGTCATCTCGGTCGCCCCGGCGATCGGCCCCACCATCTCCGGCCTGATCCTCAGCGTGCTCGACTGGCGCTGGATGTTCATCCTGGTCCTGCCGATCGCTCTCGGCTCCCTGGCCCTCGGCGCCGCCCGGATCAAGAACGTCACCGAGCCCACCAGGGTGCCTCTCGACATCGTCTCCGTGATCCTCTCCGCCTTCGGCTTCGGCGGGCTGGTCTACGGGCTGAGCAACCTCGGCCAATCCGCCACCGGCAGCGCCGCGGCCGGCCTGGTCCCGCTGGGCATCGGCGGTGTGGCGATTGCTCTGTTCGTGTGGCGCCAGCTGACCCTGCAGCGTCGCGACCGCGCCCTGCTCGACCTGCGCACCTTCGTCTCGCGCACGTTCAGCCTGTCCATCGTGATGCTCGCCGTGAGCATGATGGCGCTGTTCGGCACCCTGATCCTGCTGCCCATCTACATGCAGAACGTGCTGGGCCTGGATGCGCTCACCACCGGCCTGCTGCTGCTGCCCGGCGGCCTCACGATGGGGCTGCTCGCCCCGTTCGTCGGCCGGTTCTATGACCGTTTCGGCCCCACCGTTCTGCTGGTGCCCGGTTCGATCATCGTCAGCGCCGCGTTCTGGTTCATGACCATGCTCACCGCCTCCAGCCCGTTCTGGTGGGTGCTGGTCGCGCACGTCGCGCTGAGCTTCGGGCTGGCGTTCCTGTTCACCCCGCTTTTCACCTCCGCGCTCGGCTCGCTCAAGCCGAAGCTCTACTCGCACGGCAGCGCCGTCGTCGGAACCGTCCAGCAGCTGGCCGGTGCGGCGGGCACGGCACTGTTCATCACCGTGATGTCCTCGACGGCAGCCACCCGGATGGCCGACGGTGCCCGCGAAGTCGCCGCCACTGCCGACGGCATCCAGGCCGCGTTCGTCTACGGCGCCATCATCTCGCTGTTCGCGATCCCGCTGGCGTTTTTCATCCGCCGGCCCGCCCTGTCGGCCACGGACGCGCACGACGCCCCGATGATGGCGCACTGACCGGCGCCCAGCCACGCCGATCCGCAACAGAACGTTAACACTGTGGACGACATGAGGGCCGGCCGAAGTTCTAGGATCGATATGCACCGCACGACGACTCCCGGCCCCGACTCGTCGGCGGCTCCGGGAAAATTTCGTGATCCGCGGAGCTAGTGACAAGCTCGACTACCCGGTTAAGCCATCGTTTGCACGCACCTATCAAGCAGGGCTCCATATATTGACTTCCCCCCACTCCCCTCTTTCGCCCGCGCAGACCCGTGATCGCGTCCTCGGCGCGCGCGGAGTGCTCTTCGACCTCGACGGCGTGCTCACTCCCACCGCCGAGGTGCACATGAGCGCCTGGTCGCGGTTGTTCACCCCGTTCCTCGCCGAGCACGAGGTGAAGCCGTACACCGACGCGGATTACTTCGCGTTCATCGACGGCAAACCCCGCTACGACGGCGTTCGTTCGCTGCTCGCCTCCCGCGGCCTGTCGCTGCCCGACGGTGAGCCAGAGGATGCGCCGGAGCTAGAGACCGTCTGCGGCCTCGGCAACCGCAAGAACAAGGCCTTCAACGAGACCCTCGCCGAGGACGGCGTGAGCCCGTACCCCGGGTCGCTCCGGTTCCTCGACGCCGTCGTCGCGGCCGGCCTGCAGGTGGCCGTGGTCACCAGCTCCCTCAACGGCCAGATGGTGCTCACCGCCGCGGGACTCCGCGACCGGTTCGAGATCGTCGTCGACGGGGTGCGCGCCCGCGCCGAGAAGCTCGCCGGCAAGCCCGCCCCCGACACCTACCTCTTCGGCGCGGAGCTGCTCGGTCTCACCGCCGCGGAGTGCGTCGTCGTCGAAGACGCCGAATCCGGCATCCAGTCCGGCCGGGCCGGCGACTTCGGGCTGGTGCTCGGTGTCGACCGCGGCGTCGGCTCCGCCGTACTCTTCGAGGCCGGCGCCGACACGGTCGTCGCCGATCTCGCTGAACTCCTGCCGCTGACCGGCAGCACCGTCTCGTCCTCCTCGACCGCGAACGGAGTCCACGCATGAGCCTCGACACCTCCATCACGGCCCTGATCGACCCTCTGGACCGCAGCCGGTTCCCGCTCGACGAGTGGGCGCTGGTCGAAACCGACTTTTCCGGCGACGATATGGGCCGCACCGAGACCCTGTTCGCCGTCGGAAACGGGTATCTCGGCCTCCGCGGCAACGTGGACGAGGGCCGCGACGGCCACGTGCACGGCACCTTCATCAACGGGTTCCACGAGACCTGGCCCATCCGGCACGCCGAAGAGGCGTTCGGCTTCGCCCGCGTCGGCCAGACGATCGTCAACGCGCCGGACGCGAAGATCATCCGCATCTACGTCGACGACGAGCCCCTCGTGCTCACCCTCGCCGAGCTGCTCAGCTACGAACGCCGCCTCGACTTCGGCGACGGCATCCTGTCCCGCTCGCTCGTCTGGCGCACACCGTCGGGCAAGCAGGTGCTGATCCGCTCGCGCCGCCTGGTTTCGTTCACCGAACGCCACCTCGCCGTGCTCGAGTACGAGGTCACCATGCTCGACGCCGACGCCTCCGTCGTCATCTCGAGCCAGACGCTCAACCGGCAGGACGGCATCGGCGAGTACGACCGGCCCAAGTCCGGATCCGCCAACGACTGGGATCCCCGCCGCGCCGAGTCGTTCACCGACCGGGTGCTGCAGCCGCGATTCAAGCGCGCCAACAACGGCCGCTACATCCTCGGCTTCCGGTGCACCAACTCCGGCATGACCGTCGCCACGGCGTCGGACCACTCGATCGACACCATCAACGACTTCGACGAGTCGTCGCAGCTGGGCGACGACCTCGCCAAGCACGTGTACAAGGTGAAGGCCAAGATGGGCAACCCCATCCGCATCACCAAGCTGCTCAGCTACCACACCTCCGCCGGGGTGCCGACGCATGAGCTCGCCGACCGCTGCGACCGCACCCTGGACCGTGCCAAGGAAACCGGCGTCGCCGCGATCATCCAGGAGCAGCGGGACTGGCTCGACGCGTTCTGGGCCCGCACGGATGTCGAACTGCCCGGCCAGCCGGCCCTGCAACAGGCCACCCGGTGGAACTTCTTCCAGCTCGCCCAGGCGTCCATGCGCGCCGACGGCCAGGGCGTCTCGGCCAAGGGGGTGTCCGGGTCCGGTTACGGCGGGCACTACTTCTGGGACACCGAGGTGTACGTGCTGCCGTTCCTCACCTACACGTCACCGAACGCGGCCCGGAACGCGCTGCGCTTCCGGCACGGCATGCTCGACCACGCCCGTGCCCGAGCCGCCGAGCTCAACCAGCTCGGCGCCCTGTTCCCGTGGCGCACCATCAACGGCCTGGAGTCCAGCGCGTACTATGCGGCCGGCACGGCGCAGTACCACATCGACGCGGACATCTCCTATGCGCTCAGCCAGTACGTCGCGGCCACCGGCGACGAGGACTTCCTCGCCCGCGAGGCCATCGACATCCTCGTGGAAACCGCGCGGATGTGGGCCGACCTGGGGTTCTGGCGGGGCAACGGCAACGATGTCTTCCACATCCACGGCGTCACCGGTCCTGACGAGTACACCACCGTCGTCAACGACAACCTGTACACGAACATCATGGCGCGCTCAAACCTGCGCGCCGCGGTGAAGAGCGTGCGCAAGCTGTACTCCGTGGACCGGGCGTCGTTCGACTCCATGTCCGCCCGCCTGAACCTCGACGAGGCCGAGGTGATGGAGTGGTCCTTCGCCGCCGAGGCCATGCACATCCCCTTCGACCGCAACCTCGGCATCCACCCCCAGGACGCCCAGTTCCTCGAGAAGGAACGCTGGGATCTCTCCGCGACTCCGCCGGAGAACCGGCCGCTGCTGCTGCACTACCACCCGCTGGTGATCTACCGCTTCCAGGTGCTCAAGCAGGCCGATGTCGTTCTGGCGCTGCTTCTGCAGGGCGACCAGTTCACGCCGGAGGAGAAACGGCGCGACTTCGATTACTACGACCCGCTGACCACGGGTGACTCCACGCTGTCGGACGTCGTGCAGTCGATCATCGCCGCCGAGGTGGGTTACCACGAGCTCGCGCTCAAGTACTTCACCTCCGGTCTGTTCGTGGACCTCGCGGACCTGCACCACAACGCGGCCGACGGCGTGCACGTCGCATCCGCCGGAGGCGTGTGGAGCGCGCTGGTCTACGGGTTCGGCGGCCTGCGCGACCACAGCGGGCGGATCACGCTCGACCCGCGCCTGCCGGAGGACTGGGACGAGCTGATCTTCCGGATCACGCTCAAGGGCAGCCGGCTGCGCGTGGCGATCACCCAGTCCAGCGTGCACCTCAGCCTCGAAGAGGGCTACGAGGCTCGCCTGACCGTCCGAGGCCTGCAGGTCATCGTGACGGCCGGGCAGCCGGAGACCGTTCCGCTGTCGCACCACGGCGCCCGTGACCCCGGTGCCCCCACTGTGGCGCTCATCGAGGGCAACCGTCGTGCGGACGGCACGGTCATCACGTCGTCGATCCCCACGATCGCGCACATTACCGAGCAGATGCCCACGCTCGACTAGTGTTCGCACCGATCGCAGGGTCGTTTCGCTGGTCGAGCTTGTCGAGACCGCGGGGCGGCCCTGCTACATTAGCGCCAGCGCTACCGACCGTGGCCACGGCCACCTGTTGTGAGGACCCGGATGACGATTCAGGCGTACTTCGACTCGATCAAGGCCAAGACCGGCCTCGGCCCGGACGACTTCCACCGGCTCGCCGACGAGCGCGGGCTGCTCGGTCCCGACGCCAAAACCGCCGACATCGTGGCCTGGTTGAAGGCGGACTACGGTCTCGGCTCCGGCCACGCCATGGCCCTGGTGTCGGCGCTGGGCCGGGTCCGCGGCCAGCGCCTGCCCGTGGCGGATAAGGTGGACGCCCAGTTCACCGGGGCACGGGCGCACTGGCGGGACACCTTCGAGGCGCTCCTCGCCTCCGCCCGCGAGCTCGGCGAGGTGAACCTGGCGCCTACCAACACCTACATCAGCCTGCGCAAGGGCGGCGGCAAGTTCGCCATCGTTCAGGTCACCGCCGCCCGGTTGGACCTCGGGCTGAAGCTGCCCGGCGTTGCGGGAACCGCAGCGCTCGAGCCGTCCGGCAGCTGGAACAGCATGGTCACCCACCGCCTGCGGCTGGCCGCCCCTGCAGAGCTCACGCCCGAGGTGCTCACCTGGCTGCGCCGGGCCTACGAAACAGCCTGACCACCGCCTCGGCACCGTTGCGACCTCCTCGTTGGTGGAACTCGTCGCGTCCTCGTAACCCGTTTTCGCATTTTCATCCACCAGTAATACTGGAGTGGCACCCCTCAGCCAAGGAGAACATCGTGGATTCCGACACCGTCGTCGCCCCCCGCACCATCCGCGGCGCCCTCCTGGGCGCAACCGGCGCCACCAGGCCGTACGCCGTGTCGCGGCCCCTCGAAATCCTCGACCTGCAACTGGCGGAGCCCGGGCCCGGCGAGGTCCTGGTCAGGATCGAGGCCGCCGGCCTCTGCCACTCCGACCTCTCCGTCGTCAATGGCAGCCGGCTGCGGCCCACCCCGATGCTGCTCGGCCATGAAGCCGCCGGGCGGGTGCTGCAACTCGGCGCCGGAGTGAGCGACCTCGCCGTCGGCCAGCGCGTGGTGATGGCGTTCCTGCCCCGCTGCGGCGAGTGCGCCGGTTGCCGCACCGACGGCAAACTGCCCTGCCTTCCGGGCAGCGCCGCCAACAACGCGGGCACCCTGCTCGGTGGCGAGCGGCGGCTCAGCCACGCCGGCGCACCCGTGCACCACCACCTCGGGGTGTCGGCGTTCGCGGACCACGCCGTGGTCAACCGGTTCTCGGTGGTGCCCGTCGACGACGACGTTCCGCCCGCGATCGCCGCCGTGCTCGGCTGCGCCGTCCTCACCGGCGGCGGCGCGGTCATCAATGCGGGCAAGCCGGGCCCCGCCGACACCGTCGCGATCGTCGGTCTCGGCGGTGTCGGCATGGCCGCCCTGATCACCGCGCTCTCCCTCGACGTGGCCGGGGTGATCGGCATCGACTCGGTCGATGCGAAGCTGCAACAGGCCCTCAAGCTCGGCGCCGGAGCGGTCTACACGCCCGACCAGGCCGTCGATCAGGGGGTGCGCGCGAACGTCGTGATCGAAGCGGCCGGACACCCGCGGGCGTTCGAGACCGCCGTGCGCATCACCGCGCCCGGCGGCACCACCGTCACCGTGGGGTTGCCCAGCCCCGACCAGCTCGCCTCGGTGTCCCCGCTCACGATCACCGCCGAAGCCCGCACCATCATCGGCAGCTACCTCGGCTCGGCCGTACCGGCCAGGGACATCCCGTTCTACGCCCAGCTCTGGCGGGAGGGGAAACTGCCCGTGGAGAGCCTGATCTCCAGCACCATCCGGCTCGACGACATCAACGAAGGCATGGACACCCTGGCCGACGGTCAGGCCGTGCGCCAGATCATCCTCTTCGACTGAGCGCCCCGCCCGCCCACAACTGTTGCCCGTGCGGACAATTGCCTCCGGCACGCGGAAGTTGTCAACCTGCCTGAGACAACAGGCGGGTGTTGATTCCGGTTTTTTGTGAGTGTTGTGGTGCGGTGGGCCGTTTTCTGAAGCGCTCGGGGTGTGCGGCCCAGTATTGGTCGAGGCGGTCTTGGCGGCGCTGGCGGATGTGGTTGGCGGTGCCGTCGTGAACGGATGCGGGGGTGTGCCGGCCGAGGCCGCTGTGGCGGTGCTCGGTGGCGTATCCGTGCAGAAAGTCCTGGGTCCATTGGCGGGCGTGGTCGATGCTGTTGAACCGGTCGGGGCAGGCGGGGTCGTATTTGATGGTCTTGAAGAGGGATTCAGAGAACGGGTTGTCATCGCTGACGCGGGGCCGGGAGTAGGACATCAACGCGCCGGCGGTGGTGAGGGCGTTGACGAGGTCGTGGGCGCGCATGACGGCCCCGTTGTCGGAGTGCAGGACCCGGGGGGCGCCGTGGGTGGTGATCGCGTCGGTGACCAATGTCACGGCGCGGTCTTTGGGCTCGGCGTATTCGATGCACCAGGCCACCGGGTAACGGGAGAACACATCAATGGAGGGTGTCAGATGGTTTGTGTAAGGGGTTGCGAATCTATTTGAAGGAGTGACACTCGTGGTCATGACGGAACGAAACGAGAAGCGCAAAGGACCGAAGACTCCGGCCCAGATTCAGGCCGCGGAAG
>NZ_JAODBG010000052.1 GCF_025463825.1 Cryobacterium sp. | reverse complement strand
CCTGTGGACCTGAGCAAGATCACCGTCGACTCTTACGGCACCGCCGGAATCGCCGACCACCTCTGCCCGTGGCAGGCCTGCTACCGCAGCACCCAACTGCTGGGCGGGGAGAGCCGGTTCATCCTGTCCACCAGCGGACACATCGCCTCGCTGGTCAACCCGCCCGGCAACCCGAAGTCCACCTTCCAGGTGTCCGGGGCCACGCCCCCCGACCCGGAGAAGTGGCTGAGCTCGGCGGAGACGGTGCAGGGCTCCTGGTGGCCGGACTTCATGACCTGGCTGGGCGAGCGCTCGGGCGACGAGGTTCCCGCACCGACGTCCCTCGGCGGGGATTTGCAGGAGCTGGCCGAGGCTCCCGGCACCTACGTCTTCGACAAGTAGGGCCCGGTGACCACGAGCCCGTCGCCCCCCGGTCCCGAGCGCGGGGAATTCGTACGCACGCTGACCGCCGCCGGCCGGACGCTGCGCGCGGCCGTCCGGCCGGGGACGGACTCCTCCGTCCCACCGCTGCTGCTGATGAACGGCATCGGGGCGAGTCTGGAGGTACTGCGGCCCTTCGTCGACGCCCTCGACCCCCGGCGGACCGTCGTCCGGTTCGACGTCCCGGGGGTGGGTGGCTCCCCGCGGCCCGTCGTCCCCTACAACCTGACGACCTTCAGCCCGGCGGTCGCCGGGTTGCTCAGCCGCCTCGGCTTCGACGACCCGGTGGATGTGCTCGGCCTCTCCTGGGGCGGCGGCCTGGCGCAGCACTTCGCGGTGCAGCACCGCCGCAGGTGCCGGCGGCTGGTGCTGGCCGCGACCGCCACCGGCTCGCTGATGGTGCCGGCCAATCCGCGGGTGCTCGCCCGGATGCTCACCCCGCGGCGGCACCGCGACCCGGCGTACGCGCGCAGCATCGCCGGGGAGATCTACGGCGGGACGATGCGCACCGATCCGGAGCGGGCGGCGCGGGCGCTGCACGCCGGGACCCGCCTCGGGCCGCGGCGCGGGTACTACTACCAGCTGGCCGCCAGCACCGGGTGGAGCAGCCTGCCGTTCCTCAAGCTGATCCGGCAGCCCACCCTGCTCGTCATGGGCGACGACGACCCGATCGTCCCGCTGGTGAACGCGCGCATCATGGCGCGGCTGCTGCCCGACGCCCGGCTGCACGTCTACCAGGGCGGGCACATCGCGCTGATCACCGAGGCCGAGCGACTTGCGCCGGTCGTCGAGGACTTCCTGGACAGCTGACCCGCCAGCGCGGTTTCCTCGGCGATGTCCTCCCCCGACCGGGTGACATGCGCGCTCCACCCCTCCGGCATACAGCTTCTCCGGCCGATGCCGATCACTGACAGCAGGACGTCCTGGGAGTGGAGAGGGGTTCGGAGATGGTGACGACGCCGGGCGCCGTTCCCCCGACGCCGACGGCGACCCCGCTCGGCGTGCGCCGCCGGATCGTCCTGCTGGTCGTTCTGCTCGCCGCGGCGGCCGCAGCGCTGGGCGGCACCGTCGTCCCGCGCCTGGCCGCCCCGGAGGCCCCGCTGGGCCTGCCGTGGGTGGCCTGGGTGGCGGCCTTCGCCCTCAGCGAGCTACTGGTCGTGCACATCCAGCTGCAGCGGGACTCGCACTCCTTCTCCATGAGCGACCTGGTCCTCGTCGCGGGCCTCTACCTGCTGGAACCGGCCGCGCTGATCACCGCCCAGGTGGTCGGTGTCGGGCTCGTGATGCTGCTGCACCGTCGCCAGCGCGGTCTCAAGCTGGCCTTCAACCTGGCGCAGTTCGCCCTGGCCGGCTGCCTGGCGACCACCGTCTTCACCGTGCTGGGCCGGGACACCTCGCTGTCCGGCGCCTGGGAGTGGATCGCCGCTCTGGCGGCGGTCTCGGTCTCCACGTTCACCGCGTGCGCCTGCGTCTACGCCGTCATGCGCGCATCCGGGGCCACCCTGGGGATCGGTGAGCTGCCCCGGATGCTGGCGATCTCCCTCCCGTTCGCGCTCGGGGTGGCGGCCATCGGGCTGCTGGCCGCGACGACGGCGGCCCAGAACCCGGCGTCCCTGGGGCTGCTGGCGCTCCCGGCCGGTCTCCTGATCGCGGCCTATCGTGCGTACGCGAACGCCCGTGAGCAGCAGAACAACCTGCGGCTGCTGCACGAGGTGACCTCACTGCTCTACAACAGCAATGACGCCCCCACCGCGCTGACGGACTTCCTGACCGCCGTCCGCGGCGCCTTCAAGGCCGGGTCGGCCGAGCTGATCCTGTTCGGTGAGGGCGAAGCGGTGCCGACGCTGAGCCGCAGCCGGGACGGCGAGCAGCCGATCGCGCTGCGTGTCCTGGAGCGCAGGGAGGACGCCGACCTGCTGGTGGCGTGGGCGTCGGAGACCGGCACGACGACCACCAGGAGCGGCATCGGGCAGAACTCGGCGCTGGACCGATACGTCGCCCGGAACGCGCTCAAGGACGCCATGATCTCCGTGCTGGCGACGGAGGGCCGGGTGCAGGGTCTCCTGCTGGTCAGCGACCGGCTCGGCGACGTCGGCACGTTCGCCGGCAGTGACCTCGCCCTGCTCGAGACCTTCGCCCGCCACGTCGCCACGTCCCTGGACCGCGGCCGGCTGGAGACCGACCTGCGCCGGGTCATCGAGCTGCAGGAGGAACTGCGTCATGCGGCTATGCACGACCCGCTGACCGAGCTGCCGAACCGGACGCTGTTCCTGGACCGGACCGAGCACGACCTGCACCTGGCCGGACGCAACGGGCAGTGGCCCGCCGTCCTCTACATCGACCTCGACGGCTTCAAGCCGGTCAACGACACCTACGGTCACCAGGCCGGCGACCTCCTGCTGAAGGTCTTCTCCGAGCGGCTGCACGGGTGCGTGCGCACGGCCGACACCGCCGCGCGCCTCGGCGGCGACGAGTTCGCCGTCCTGCTGCACGGGCCGATCGACGCGGAGGGCGTGGAGACGGCGCTCGCCCGGATCCGGACCGAGCTGGACCTGCCGGTGGACCTGGGCGGCGGCCGGACCGCGAAGGTCGGCGCCAGCATCGGGGTGGCTTTCTCCGACACCGACACCGACATCGACGCCCTGATCCGGCGGGCGGACCTGGCCATGTACACGGCCAAGCGGAACGGCCGTGGCCGCTCCGTCTTCTACGACGCCGCCCTCGAGGTCGAGCCGGCTGCCGAGGACGCCACCACCTGAACCAGCTGACCCGCGGTGGTCAGGCCGCCGAGCGGACGACGTGGCCGCTGGCGCCACCGAACGCGTCCACCTGGAAGCCGCGCAGCTGGAGCACCTCGGCCACCGCGGAGTTCATGACCCGCTGCACCATCGCGTCCGCCGCGGGACCGTGCACCTGGTCGACGCTCATCCGGTCGTGCTGCCGCCAGGCGACGACGATCCCGCCGAGCCCGGGCTGGGGCAGCAGGCAGACGCCGCCGACCTCGCTGCCGTCGCCGCCGGCGTCGTGCAGGGGCAGCCCGGTCTCGACCAGCGCCGCGGCGACCTCGACCACGAGAGTGGTGAGCGGGTCGTCGTCAGTGATCTCCGCGTCCCAGTCCTCGGGCAACCGGTCGAGCTGCTCGCCCAGGTGGGCCAGCCAGGCCCAGTCCTCGGGGGACGGCCGGCGATCCAGGCCGCCGTCGGCACGACCGACCCCGTAGACGGCCCGCACGTCCTCGTGCTCGCACGCACCGGCGGCCCAGCCGGCCTCCGCGCGGTCCGGGAAGGGGCCGGCGACGATCCGGCAGGGACCGTCCGTCTCATCGACGACGAGCCACCAGCCGCGGCGGACCGCACCGCCGACGACGACCTCACTGCTGGGTAGAACACCCACGACACTCACCATTTCCACATCCGTGTGGGGCCGGCGCGGGGGAAGTGCGCCGGCTACCCGCGCGCCACCGGGAACCGGTCGCGCGGGATGACTGAAAGGTACGTGCGGAGGTGGTCCCGAACCGGCTCCGCCGACCGCTCGGGACGCCCGCGTTCCCGAATCGTTGCGCAGAGCAGCGATGGGGTCGGTGACCTGCCCCGGAAGGCACCCACTTGTCGACAGGCACGGCCGCTGCTGAGCGTGCAGGGGTCCCGGAGCAGGTCGATCACGCCGCCGTCGCGGGGGCCTCGGTCGGCGTGTCACGACGGCGGTCGATACCGTCCGCCCGTGAGCCCCTCCGTCCGCCTCGCGGTCGGGCTGGTGGCCCTCGCCACGATCGCCGTGGTCGTGCTGACCGTTGCGCGCGTGGGCCAAAGGCGCGCCGTGCTGGTCGCCGCAGGGCGCGCGGTCCTCCAGTTGACCGTCGTGGCCCTCGCGCTGCGCGGCGTCTTCGCGGCGCCCGTCTTCGTGGCCCTCGCCGTCACGGTCATGTTCGCGGTGGCGACGTGGACGGCGGCGCGACGGCTGCGCGGGTTCCGTGGCGCCGGGCGGGCGGTGGTCCTCGCCTGTGGTGCGGGGGCCGTGGTGACGATCGGGGTGATCTACGGCCTGCCGGTGCTCGACCGTTCCGTGCGGACGCTGGTCGCCGTCTCCGGCATCGTCATCGGGGGCTGCATGACGGCGGCGACCCTCACCGGGCGGCGGCTGCTCGACGGCCTGCGCCGGCGTCGCGAGGAGGTGGAGGCCTGGCTCGCCCTCGGCGCCACGCCCCGCGTGGCGGTGGCCGCGATCGCGCGCGACGCGGCGGCCGAGGCCCTCGTGCCAGGCCTCGACCAGACCCGGACGGTGGGCCTGGTGACGCTGCCCGGGGCGTTCGTCGGAGCCCTGCTCGGAGGCGCCGGCGCGGTGGACGCCGCGCGCTTCCAGATCGTCGTCCTCGTCGGTCTGCTGTGCGCGCAGTCCCTCACCTCGGTGACGCTCGCCTGGCTGCTGGGCGCACCCACGACGCTGCCCGCGGTGGAGACCACCGCCGCCACCTGACCGCGGCCGGATGATCCCGGTAGGCCGCTTCGAACACGGCTTCCGCGGACGGTAGGGGGTCGGTCTCGGGCGGCGGTTGCCCCTGCATCGCGATCACATACCTACATGTCCGGCTCGGACTGATCGTTACAGGAACGACCTCTCGCGCCTCAGGCGCCCTGGTCAGGTGCCGACGTAGGCCGCGAGGTGCTCGCCGGTGAGGGTGGAGCGGGCGGCGACGAGGTCGGCGGGTGTGCCCTCGAAGACGATCCGGCCGCCGTCGTGCCCCGCGCCGGGACCGAGGTCGATGATCCAGTCGGCGTGCGCCATGACCGCCTGGTGGTGCTCGATGACGATGACCGACTTCCCGGAGTCGACGAGCCGGTCGAGCAGGCCGAGCAGCTTCTCGACGTCGGCGAGGTGCAAACCCGTGGTCGGCTCGTCGAGGACGTAGACGTCGCCCTTCTCGGCCATCTGGCTGGCCAGCTTGACCCGCTGCCGCTCGCCGCCCGACAGAGTGGTGAGCGGCTGGCCGAGGGTGAGGTAGCCCAGGCCGACGTCGGCCAGCCGGTCGAGGACCGTGTGCGCGGCCGGCGTGCGTGCCTCGCCGTCGCCGAAGAACTCCTCGGCCTCGGAAACCGACATCGCCAGCACCTCGGCGATGTTCCGACCTCCCAGCGTGTACTCCAATACCGACGCCTGGAACCGCCTCCCCTCGCACTCCTCGCAGGGGGACTCGACCGTCGCCATGACGCCCAGCTCGGTGAAGATGACGCCGGCGCCGTTGCACGTGGGGCAGGCGCCCTCGGAGTTGGAGCTGAACAGTGCCGGCTTCACGCCGTTGGCCTTCGCGAACGCCTTGCGGATCGGTTCGAGCATGCCCGTATAGGTGGCCGGGTTGCTTCGCCGGGAGCCGCGGATGGCGCCCTGGTCGATCGAGACCACGCCCGCTCCGGCGGGAACGGACCCGTGCACCAGTGAGCTCTTGCCCGAGCCGGCGACGCCGGTGATGACGACCAGGACCCCCAGCGGGAGGTCGACGTCGACATCCTGCAGGTTGTGCTCCGTGGCGCCGCGGATCTCCAGTGCCCCGGTGGCGGTGCGCACAGTGTCTTTCACCCGGGCCCGGTAGTCGAGGTGCCGGCCGGTGAGGGTGTCGCTGGCCCGGAGGTCCTCGAGGGTGCCCTCGAAGCAGACCGAGCCGCCCGCGGCGCCGGCGCCGGGGCCGAGGTCGATGATGTGGTCGGCGATGGCGATCATCTCCGGCTTGTGCTCCACCACGAGCACCGTGTTGCCCTTGTCCCGCAGCCGCAGCAGCAGCTCGTTCATCCGCTGGATGTCGTGCGGGTGCAGGCCGATGGTGGGTTCGTCGAACACATAGGTGACGTCGGTCAGCGACGAGCCGAGGTGTCGGATCAGCTTGGTGCGCTGGGCTTCCCCACCGGACAGGGTGCCGGCCGGCCGGTCCAGCGACAGGTAGCCCAGGCCGATCTCGGTGAACGAGTCGAGCAGGTGCTGCAGGGCCGTCAGCAGTGGGGCCACCGACGGGTCCGTGATGCTGCGCACCCAGGCCGCGAGGTCGCTGATCTGCATGGCGCAGGCATCCCCGATGTTGACGCCGTCGATCTTGGAGGACCGGGTGCCCTCGCTGAGTCGGGTGCCGTTGCAGTCCGGGCAGGTCGCGAAGGTGACTGCTCGGTCCACGAAGGCGCGGATGTGCGGCTGCATGGCCTCGCGGTCCTTGGAGAGCATCGACTTCTGCACCTTGGGGACCAGGCCCTCATAGGTCATGTTGATGTCGCCGACCTTCACCTTGACCGGCTCCTTGTACAGGAAGTCGTGCAGTTCCTTCTTGGT
Organism: Cryobacterium sp.; assembly: GCF_025463825.1. Lineage (GTDB taxonomy): Bacteria > Actinomycetota > Actinomycetes > Actinomycetales > Microbacteriaceae > Cryobacterium. The sequence goes on along the minus strand of NZ_JAODBG010000052.1, from coordinate 13,955 downwards.
GTAGTCGCGGATCGGCTTGTCGGCGTCGAGGAAGCCGGAGCCGGTGAAGATCTTCACCCCCCAGCCATCGGCGGTGTAGCCGGGGATGGTGAGCGCGCCCTGGTTCAGCGACTTGGAGTCGTCGTACAGCTGGGACAGGTCGATGTCGTTGATATTGCCCATGCCCTCGCAGCGCGGGCACATGCCGCCGGTGACACTGAAGCTGCGGCGTTCCTTGGTGGTGACGCCGCCCTTCTCCATGGTGACGGCGCCCGCACCGGAGATCGAGGCGACGTTGAAGGAGAACGCCTGTGGCCCGCCGAGGTAGGGCTGGCCGAGCCGGCTGAAGAGGATGCGCAGCAGCGCGTTGGCGTCGGTGGCGGTGCCAACCGTGGATCGGACATTGGCGCCCATCCGTTCCTGGTCCACAATGATCGCGGTGGTCAGACCGCTGAGCAGGTCCACGTCGGGCCGGGCCAGTGCGGGCATGAAGCCCTGCAGGAAGGCGCTGTAGGTCTCGTTGATCATCCGCTGCGATTCCGCGGCGATGGTGCTGAAGACGAGGGAGCTTTTGCCGGAGCCGGAGACGCCGGTGAACACCGTCAGGCGGCGTTTGGGGATCTCGACGCTGATGTCCTTGAGGTTGTTCTCGCGGGCGCCCTGTACCCGGATCAGGTCGTGACTGTCGGCGGTCTGCGGCGCAGCGGGCGGAGTGGACGTGCTGGTACTCGTGGCCATGGTCATCCTGTCTCTAGCTTGGGTGAGCGCGCACCGTCACGGTCTTCGCTGGCGCCGCCTGAGTCGATCTAACCAGTTCCGAGCATACGTCGGGCCGGCCAGCCGGCAACGCTTGTTCCCCAGCCCATCCCGGTCCGCTGAGGCCGACTCACTCCGCCACCTCGCCGCTGGCGTAGAAGATCTCGTCGGTCAGGCATTCCGCGGGGATCGCGCCCAGCGTCTTGCTGTCGGGGTTCGGCGGGCGGGAACCTCCGCCGAGACCGACCTCGTCGCCTGGTCGGATGTGAACCCCATCCGGGAGGACGATCTCATCGTTCTGATCGAGAGTCGTGCCCTTGGGGAACACGATGAGAGTGGCCTCATCGCCGACCCCGGCCATCAGGCAGCCATCGGGCCCCCACGACAGCACGCCGTGAAACAGCGCCTCCTCGGCGATGTCACTGTCGTACACGGAAACGGCCACGACGCCGCTCGAGGTCTGCAGGAACGGAGGATTCGGCGCAAAACAGGATCCGAGTGCCACGGTGGCCGCCAGGGCGACCAGCGTGACGCCGGTACTCCTCAGGATTCTGCCCACGGTTGGGCATGGCGCTGCAGCACTGGATAAGGAAATAGTGAGCTAATAAGGACTCCCACGGCGATTGCGTCCTTAGGAACTCACGACTTCCTTATTTGGGGACGTCGGGCGCCAGCCAGACGGCGTCAGCCCCCTCGCCGGAGTGCATGACTGACCTAGCGGCGGGCGTCGGCCTCGGGGTGCAACCGGATGAGGCGCTGCGAGCCGTCTTCGTCCAACTCGACGATCTCGTTGCGTGAGGAGAGGAAGTCGGTGAACGAGCGGAAGCCCAGCGGCTTCTCGTTGAAGGACGGATCCATCCGACGCATCTGGTTCTTGACCGTGCCGGTGTTCAGCCACTCGTCGGCGTCGCCCTTGGCGTGACCGATCTGCAGGGCGCGCACGAGGAGTTCGGTCGCCAGGGTCTGCGGATCGATGTCGTCGGCCGGTTCCGGCTCGTCGAACTGCGAGTCCTCGGTGTGCGAGAACATCGGGATGGTCGTGAGTTTGCGCGCCTTACTCGCGGTCGGCTCGGGTTCGACCTCGACGGGCTCGGCGGCCTTCCGGCCGGAGCCGCGCTTCGGGGCGGGTGCCGACTCGGCGGGCTCGCTCGCGATGACCTTCTCGATACCGGGCAGCGAGTCGTAGTCCTCGAACTCGTCGCAGGCGGCGGCGAGGGAGGTGCTCGTGGAGCCGGCGACGCCGATGCCCACGACGAAACGACCGAGGCGCTTCGACTTCTGGGCCAGGGCGATGTAGTCCGAGTCGCCGGCGACGATGATCACGTGGGTGAGGTCGGGCAGCCGGAAGAGGTCCTCGACCACGTCGACGGCCAGGCGGATGTCTGCACCGTTCTTGGTTCCGCGGGTGGTGGTGGTGAACAGCTGGGTGAGGTCGACCGCGCGGGACATCAGCTGGCGCTGGTAGCTCGCGTTGACCGGCACGGACCAGTCGGCGTAGGCCCGGTTGACGACGAGGGTGCCGAAGGACGCGGCGAAGTCGATGATGGCGTTGAAGTCAACGGTCGCGGCGGCCAGGCGCGCTGCGACCTCGGGGTCGGCATCCCGGCTCGTCTTGTCGAAATTGCGGATGCCGTCGCGCTGGAACGCGTTGCGGCCGTGCAGCTGCTGGTAGCGCGAAATGACGATGTTGTCGAAGTCGATGTACAGGCCGACGCGTGCGTCGTTCGGTTCAGTCATGGTGAGCTCCTTAGCCACAGGCGGAAGACTCAATAGCGATCCGGTACGTCCAGTCTGGTGCGAGTGGCGCGGCGAGAGCAACTCGGCGGATCAGTCCTGGGCAGCGGGGGCGGTGCCCGGCGGACCGTCGAGCACGGTGGGCACGTACTCGAGCAGCTGGAGCCGGCCGTCGAAGGTGCGGCTGTCCACCATCTCGAGGGCGACATCCGGATAGCCGTCGTAAATTCGCTCCCGCCCGGTGCGACCAGTGATCACCGGGAAGACGACCAGTCGATACCGGTCCACGAGGCCCGCCGTCAACAGCGACCGGCAGAGGCTGCGGCTGCCCAGGGTGGTCAGGGTCCCGGTGCGGGAGCGCTTCATCTCGGTCACGGCCGCGACGGCGTCCCCGGTGACCAGCTCCGAGTTGGGCCAGATCAGGGGCGCCTGCAGCGTCGAGGAGAAGACGATCTTGGGTACGGCGGCCAGGCCGGTCAAGCTGGCTCCCTCGGCCTCGGAGTACTCCGAATTCTCGGCCGCGGCCTCTTCTGACATGCCGGACATCAATAGCTGCGTCCTCTCGCTATTCGGACATGTCGCCCGTGGCCGGAAGGGAACCCGTTGGGCCGTAGCGCAGGAGGACAGTGCCCTGTGCCGACGCGGGCTCCGCGGCCAGCAGTTCGAGGGCTACGGGCGGTCCGTCGTCGGGAAACAGGCGCTTGCCGGCGCCAAGCACGATCGGGTACACCCATAGGTTCAACTGGTCGAACAGGCCATCGGCGACGAGGGTGCGGGCGAAGTCGATGCTGCCGATCACGTGAATCTCCTCGTGCCGCTCGCGGAGTGCAGCCAGCTCAGCGGCGAGGTCGGGGCCGAGCAGGTGCGAGTCGCGCCAGCTCAGCTCGGGCGTTCCCCGTGAGGCGACGTACTTGGGAATCGCGTCGAACTTGCGGGCGATACCGGCGGCGGGGCCGTTGAGTTGATGCGGCCAGTACGAGGCGAAGATGTCGTAGGTGCGCCGGCCCAGCATCAGGGCATCCATGGACTGGATCCCCGCGTCCACCTGGGCGCCATCGGTTTCGTCGATCAGGGGTGCCTGCCAGCCGCCGTACGCGAATCCTCCGTCGGTGTCCTCGTCCGGGCCGCCGGGAGCCTGGGAGACCCCATCGAGCGTGGTGAAGAGGTCGATGTGAATGCGACCGGACATGGCGATCTCCTCTGTGTTCGAATGCAACAAGCTGGCCACCGACAGCCGTGCTTGTCAAGGACACGCGGCTGACCCCGCTGGGTGTCACACCCGTTGACGCATCCGGATGACGTGCCTACTGTAGCCCCGAGGCGTGGGCATCCGGCCCGCGCAGACGAGGAGAGAGACCATGGCCAACCTTCCCCAGCCGGTGACCGACGACAGCCTCAAAGTACGCCAGCTCAGCCATTACCAGTTCAGCTGGGTGGCGGGGGAGCCGGGGGAGCCCGGCGCCTGGACGTTGCAACTCGTGCTGGACCAGGGCGCGTGGGAGGAGGTGCTCACCATCGATGCCGATGACGCCGACAACCTCCAGGACCTGTTGTCGACGGCCAAGACGGTGTTCTACGACGTTGAGCGCCGCACGCTGCTGTTCGGCACCACGTCCGTCGGCCACCATTGACGTCTAGTCGTCGATAACGGCGTCGCCCCGGCGATCCAGCTTGGCCAGGTCATCCCGCATCGCCTGCAGCTGTTCGGGAGAATGCCCCACCCAGTCGGTAAGCTCACCGACCACTCTCACCGGCTCACGGGTGCGGTAGGACCGGGTCGGATTGCCGGGGAACTTCTTGTCCGTCACATTGGGATCGTCTTCCAGCGCGCCCAACGGTTCCACTATGTAAATGCGCCCGCGGCCCTCACCGGCCGCCAATTCGGCGCCCCAGGTGGCGGCATCCAGGGTGGCCGTGAGATAGACGTGGTTCGCGGTTCGGCCGCCGCCGAAGTTCGAACGCCGGCCGGGAACCAGAAGGTCCCCCACGGCCAGGTCCGCCTTCGTGCCGTGCAACAGCGTCCCGGATTTGTGAGGTTCGAAGGGGATCGGCGCGCTATCCATGCGTTCCTCCGGACTTACTGCCGACGACATCGGGCAACTCGGGCACGAGCACCAGCACGATGTCCTGCACCTTCCAGTCGATGTCGATGCATGCCTCACGGGTTCGCTCGAGGGTATCCAGCGACGGCATCTTGTCGTCGATCGGCACGAGGAAGGCCTCGATGTGGAACACATGGCCTTCATCCCGTACCCGGCAACCGGCATCCGCAACCCAGCTGAGGGACCTCAGGTATTTCTCGACCTCCCCGGACACCGGGTGCGGCTTCTTGTCGTCGAAGGTGGTGGCCCGCTCGTCCATCAGGTCGAGGATTGCTGCTTTGAGGTTTCGAACGCCGTCGTAGAGGATGCTGCCGGCAATGAACAACGCCGCGGCAGAGTCAAGCCACCACACGCCGAGGCCGATGCCGGCGACACCGACGATGGAGCCGACCGCCGTCATCCAGTCGGCCTTGTTCATGTCCGCGTCGGCGTAGAGCAGCTTGTTGTGCAGTTGCTTGGCCAGATCCATCTTTGCCCGGCCGATGAGCACCGGGGGGAGGGCGATGGCCGCCATCACCCCGATCATGAGCCAGCCGAGCCAGACCGTCTGCCCGAACAGCACCACTGTGCCGATCGTGGGATGCTCGGCCTTGATCAACCCGGTTGCTGAATCGATGATGAGGTAGGTGCCCATAGTCGTCAGGGCCACAGCCGACACCAGATGACCCACTCCCACCGAGCGGTGGTAACCGTACGGATGCTTCAGGGTCGGCGCCCTGCGGTTGACCCGCACCGCAATGAGGAACGCGACCGGCGGGATAAACGACAGCAGGTCTTCAATCCAGGCCGCCTTCATCGCCTGCGAGTTCCCCAGCACCAGGGCCACCAGGGTGACGGTGATGGCGAGGAACCCGATGGTGATCCACTCGAGGCGGATCGCCTTTCGCAGAACGTCCACCTGCTTCGGGGGAAGCTCGGTGTGACCGAACTTCACCCCGGACGGCGAGCTCAAATCGTGCGCCATGTCCTTGTCGCGGTTGCCGGTCATTCGGATTCTCCGGCTGCCTCGGACAAGAAGGTTTCCAGTTCGGAGATGAACGCGTTCTCGCCGATCGGGACGAGCATCACGAGCTTCTGTGTCGACCGGTCGTCGGCGGTGGCCTCCCGGTACGGCCGGGTGACGCCGGTCTTCTCCACCCACGGGGTCGCATCCGTAAGCCCCGCGATCACGACATCGATCCTGTCGTCCTCGAGACCGCGCACCAGCGTTTCCTCCGACCCGACCGTCCACTCGATGTCCGCGCCGAGTTCCTCGGCGAAGCCCTCGATCAGAGCCACCTCGGAGCCGGAGTACGTGTCGTCGTCGCCCACCACCGTGAACTCGCCGTTGGGCGAAATGCCCACCTGCAGGGTCCCGCCACGCACACTATCCAGGGTGCCGTCCGGGTCGGCCGGAACGTTGAGCCCACATCCCGACAGAATCACAACCAGCAGCATTCCGCCCATAAGCCGTCTTAGCCTCATGGGGCCACATTAGCGGGCCGCATTCCGGTCGTGCGCCCGCTATCGTTCGGGGTATCCAATCAAGGAGGCAGCTGATGGGCCGGTAGCGAGGCGGTGCCGCTGCTCGAGGGAGCGACCCCACGCTGTGCCGGCGAGGATCAGCGCGATACCGAGGTATCCCGCGAGGGCCACATTGTCGCGAGCGATCACGATTCCGACGATTGCAGCCCAGATCGGCTCGGTTCCGAGGAGGAGGCTCACTCTCGACGGGGAGGTGCGCCGGACCGCCCAGGTTTGGACGAAGAAAGCGAAGACCGTGCAGGCGAGGACGAGGTAGAGGAACAGGACCGCGCGGCCGGGTTCGAGGTTGGCCACGAAGTGCGGGAGCGAGTCGCCGTAGAAGAGCGAGGCCGCCGAGAAAATCGCCGCGCAGGTGGCCAGCTGCACCGTGGTGAGGTGAAGCGAATTCATCGGTGCATTGCCCGTCAACTTGAACATGGTTGTGACGTGGACGGCCCGGACGATTGCCGCGACGAGGACGAGCAGGTCGCCGAGGCTCGGCGCTTGAAAGTCGCCTTCACTGGCGAGCAGGGCAACCCCACCGATGGCAAGCAACGCGGCAAGGAAAAATCTGACCGGCAGTCGTCGGCCGGATACCGCGAAATCGAGAATCGGGGTGAAGACGATCGTGAGGCTGATGATGAGTCCGGCATTCGTGGCAGAAGTATTGGCTATCCCGAAGGTTTCGAATGCGAACACGGCGGCCAACACCAGCCCGAGCAGCACCCCTGCTCGCAGTTCCGCTGCCGTGATCCGGTTCCGCCGAGCGGCCACGATTGTCGCCATGAGGGCCGAGGCGAGCAGCATCCGTAGCGCGAGGAGTGCCACGACGGATTGCGGCGTGACGAGTTCTTTCGCTACGAGGTAGGTCGATCCCCACGTGCCGGCGACCAGGATTAGCAGCAGGTCGACGCGGAATCGGCTGAGGAGAGCAGGCATCCCACCATCGTCTGGTCTCACTCAACGTAACACAAGAGAGCAGTTTCGTGTCAGATGCTTTAGTTTGAACTTATGGAACTCGGTCAACTTCGCGCACTGAGAGAGCTGGGGGAGCGGGGCAGCATCGCCGCAGTCGCGGCGGCACTCTACGTCACACCCTCGTCGGTGTCCCAACAGATCAGCGCCTTGCAGCGGCACTCGGCCGTTCCATTGACGTTCAGGGATGGACGGCGGACTTCGCTCACCGAGGCAGGACGCGCCCTGGCGATGGCGGCGATCGACGTCGAAGTGGCGCTCGAGCGCGCCGGAGCGGCAGTGGCACGTTTCCAGGGCGATCACGTGGGCACGGTTTCAGTGGCGGCCTTCCACAGCGTCGGGCTGGCCGTCTTCGGACCGTTGATAGCCGCGAGCATGAGTGCTGACCAGCCCGGCGTTCGACTGAGCGGTTTCGATGTTGCTCAGGGGGACTTCCCCCTTCTCACGGCCGATCATGATCTTGTCCTCGCGCACAGGCTGTCCGGTAGCCCGGCCTGGCCGGAATCGGTACGGGTGGAACCGCTCCTGTTCGAGCCGCTGGACATTGCCGTCCGACGCGATCACCCACTCGCGACGAAGGCGGTGATCGACCCGGCGGATCTTCACGACGAGGCCTGGGTGGCGGTCCACGAGGGCTTCCCACTGGAGCAGGCCCTCTCCGTGATCGCCGGAATCGGGGGAAGCGAGGCACGCATCCTGCACCGGATCAACGAGTTCTCCGTGGCTGCCGCGGTTGTCGAAGCCAGCGGCTGCGTCGCGCTGATGCCCCGCTACACGACATACTTGCGTGACCATTCGCAGCTGGTTCTTCGTCCGTTCGCCCGCCCCGAACTTGGGCGACACATCGACTGCCTCGCTCGACCTGAAACCCTCGAACGCGCGAACGCGCAGGCGGTCCTGTCGCAGATCAGGTCGATAACCGAGGCTCTCACCCGGAATTAGGGTTCTTGGTTGAGGATGCTGAGCGCCTGCGCGAGCGAGGCACGCTGCTCCTCCTCGAGCGGCGCGAAGAGATTCTCGAGCACCTCTGCGGCGAGGCGGGTTGCCGTCCTGCAGCGCTGCTCGCCCGGAGTCGGTGAGCGCGTGTTCCAGGCGTCGCCCGCGCCCTTTCTCCCCGACGACCTTCCCGTCCTCCAGTCCGGCGACCCGAACGCCCGCACCGCGTTGGTGTTACACCGCCCGCCCCGACGACATCGCCTCCGTCGCCGAGCTCGCCTCCGCTCATTCGCTGTCGGACTCCTGGCCGCGGTGCCACCGAGTAGGACCAGAAGTGGTCTATCGCGCCCTGATCCTTGGACGGGCGCATGGCAGCAACTCGAAGTCTTCGGGCAAGAATTCGGCGTTCAGCGCCCGGAATTCATGCGCGAAACCCGGCCAGAGAAGAGACAACCGCCCGTTTCTGGCGTCGCGGTACCAGGTCTCGCAACCGCCGGTCATCCACACGGTCGACGAAGCCATGTCGTCGATCATCCTGATGTAGTCGCCTTCCGCTTGGGCTCGGACGTTGAGCACGCCCCCATCAAGGTTTGCCCAATGGCGCAAAGCGGCAAGGATGTACTCGATCTGGGTCTCAATCATATAAATCGCCGAGTTGTGACCGAGGCCCGCATTCGGACCGTTGATCACGAAGAGGTTCGGGAACCCGTTCATCACCGTCGATGCGTGCGCGGTCATGCCTCCAGCCCAGTGCTCGGAGAGAAGACGGCCGTCGATGCCTCGAATGATGCGGGCGTAGGGCTGCTCGGCGGCGTGGAATCCCGTGGCCAGCACTACCACGTCCGCGGAGTGCCGGGCACCGTTGGCCGCGACGAGCGTGTTCCCCTCCACGGCCGCGAGGGCGGAGGGCTCGAGCATCACGTTGTCCTGGTTGAACGTCGGGTAGTAGTCGCTGGAGATCAAGACGCGCTTACAGCCGATTTCGTAGCTCGGCGTGAGACGGTGCCGGGTGTGTGGGTCGCGCACCTGGTCGGCGAGGTGTCCGAGCGCGAGGCTCCGGGCCATCGCCAGACTGTCGGGGTTTCCTGCTCGTTGCGCGAAGGCCTCCTCGGCCTTCCAAAACAGTTGCGAGCGAAGCCTCGCCAGTTCCTCGGCGTCTCGAGCAAGCAACCCGCGCTCGGCGGCGGAGTAAGGCCGGCCAGCGCGGGGGATCACGTAGGGAGCACTACGCTGCAATACGATTAAGCGGGACGCTTGCGCGGCCACCCGCGGCACTATTTGCACCGCCGACGCGCCTGAGCCGACGACGACGACCGACTTGTCGCGGAGGTCGAGGCCGTGATCCCACCGAGAGGAGTGAAACAGGTCGCCGGCGAAGTTTCCGATGCCCGGCACGTCGGGTATCCGAGGTTCGGTCAGTCGGCCGCACGCGAGGATGACGGCACCCGCTGTATGTTTCCCCCTGGAGGTCTCCAGCAGCCAGTGGGCCGCGGATTCGTCCCAAGTCAAGCCAAGCACGTCCGTCCCGAGCCGGAGATGTTCTCCCAGGCCCTCGTCATTGGCGCTGGCGACGAGGTATTCTCGGATCTCGTCGCCGGGCGAGTAGAACGCCGACCAGCCCGCATTGGGCCGGAACGAATACGAGTACAGGTGGGACGGAACGTCGCAGGCAACGCCCGGATAGGTGTTGTCGCGCCAGGTGCCGCCCAGGCTATCCGCGCGCTCGAAAATCAGAAACGAGCGAATCCCACGGCGGCGCAGCCGAATTCCCATTCCGATCCCGGCGAAGCCGGCCCCGATGACCGCCACGTCGACATGCTTCATGGTCGCTCCTCGAGGATGAGCGACCCCGCCGGGAACAGCGCCGGACGGGTCAGGAACGCGTTGATCAGATTCAGCAGCTCCGCCGGGCGCTCGTGCACGACCGCGTGACCACTGTGAACCTCGGCGTATCGAGCGTTGGCGAGGGCGCCGAACAGCAGCTTGCTCTGCCGCGTCGTCGCAACCTCATCGAGGGCGCACCCGACGACCAGGACCGGGACGGTGACCGCGGACGCGAGCGCCGCGACATCCGCTGTCGCGCTGAGGGCGGTGAGGGCGTCGGAAACGTCGCTGATCAGAGGCGGGCGGGCCGAATCCCAGCCATCGGCGCTGAACAGCGCATTCATGGCCATCCCCGGTAGTGCCGGTGATCCCTCGGCATGGAGGACGCGCCACACGTCGGCGAAGCCGCGCAGCTTCGCTGACGGTGTCAGCCAGCCCGCGACGAGGGTAAGGCTGGATGCACCGGATGGATGAGCGGCCGCATACGCGACTGCGGCGACCGCTCCCAGCGAGTATCCGATCACGGCCGGCTGCTGCGCGCAACGCTCGACGACGACGTGGATGCGGTCGGCCAGGTCGCCGAGAGTCGATGAAGCGTCAACGTCGTCGAAGGGAACGACTGTGACGTCATGGCGCCGGGCAAGCATGGGCGAGAGGAAGGAGAAGTCTTTGGATGCAGCGCCGCTGAGCCCGGGCACGAGCACCACCGGCCGACGTTCTGCCGTGAAGTCGGATCGTGAGTCGGTCACGCTCGCGCGACCGCTTTGCGCTCGTCGGACGGTTCGCCGTATTCGGTTGTACGCTGGCGCGTCGGCCGGGACAGTGACCGAGCGATCCGCTCGACATCCGAAATTGTCATCACCCGGCCCTGCTCGGCCCCGGCTGCCGGCGCCACGTTCCCGTCGCACAACGTGCCCCCGAGATCGTCGGCCCCGCTCTGCAGCATCACCGCCGCCTGCTCGAAGCCGAGCCGGGTCCACGGCACCTGCAGGTGATTGATCTCCCCATTCAACATTAGGCGGGCGACCGCGTGCACTGCCCGGTGCTCGTCCGTTTCCGATCGGCCGGCGACGAGGTAGTCTGCTTGGGCCGGCATCGGAACGAACTCGGTGAATCCGCCCGTGTCCTGATGGATACGCACGAGCTCCCTCAAATGGGCGATCCGGTCCTCGGCGGACTCGCCTAAGCCGTACACCATGACCGAAGTGGAACGGAGTCCCAGGTGGTGCGCGGCTCGGATGATCGACGTCCATCGCGCGATCGGAAGGTCACCGGGGGCCGCCCGGGAGCGGAAGGCCTCGCTCAGGATTTTTACCCCAGTGCCCGGAATCGTGTTCACGCCGAATTCTTGCGCAGCCCGCAGGAAGTCGTCGTCGCTCAGCCCGAGACGGCTGGCGCCATCGACGATGTCCGACGGCCGGAACGCATGCAGGTGGATGCCGGGCTGCGCCGTCTTGATCGCCGCGGCGATGTCGAGGTAGCTCGTGGCAGGCATTCCTGGCGGAACCACACCCTGCACACAGACCTCGGTCGCGCCGAGTGCCCAGGCATCATTCGCCACTCGGCTGAGCAGGGGAAGCGTGAAGCTCGAGTCAAGTCGGGCCTCGCCGTCCCGCGTCAGGCCGCTCGAGGTCACGTTCCGGTTCACCACGAAGCTGACAGCCTCACCGACGGTATAGCGCCGGAGGTCGTTTGCCAACGACGCCAGCGCGTCCAAATCGTCGCCCTCGGCCCTGAGGAGCGCGGCGTACTGGTGGTCCCGCAGTCCCGACGGGGACGTCTCCGCCTGACGGAGCGCAGAGCGAAGCTCCGACGTTTGGACGACGAAACCGAGGTGCCTGGCACCCGCACCCGACTGCGTCGCCGGCCGCGCTGACTCGTTCGCCAGAAACGAATCCGGATCGGTGAGCGCGAAGACCTGGCGCACCAGACCGGGATCGATCCAGGTCTCGGAGGCTTTGATATACGGTGCGTGCACGGTCAGTCGTTCCCGTAGTTCGAAGCCTCCTTCCCGGGTCCTCCTGGCGAGATCGTCCAGCTGCGGCCAGGGACGCTCGGGGTTGACGTGATCGGCAGTCAGGGGACTGACCCCACCCCAGTCGTCGATGCCCGCGCGCAGCAGCATCCCCAGCTCGGTGCTGTCAGACAGGTTCGGCGGCACCTGGATGCGCGCGTCCCGGCCCATGACCAACCGGGCTACCGCCACGGTGGTCACAAACTCGATCGCGCCCAGATCCGGTTCGTTCTGCATGGCCGTCGCCGGCTTCGCCCGAAAATTCTGAATGATCGTTTCCTGAATGTGCCCGTGGCGCTCATGGCATTCCCGAATCGCGACCAGGGACTCCGCCCGGTCCCGCACGGTCTCGCCGATGCCCACCAAGATGCCCGTGGTCATGGGGACCCTCATGCGGCCGGCGTCCTCGAGGACCTTGAGCCGCACCGCAGGGTCCTTGTCGGGAGATCCGTGGTGCACCTGGCCCTTCTCGGACCACAGCCGGACGGACGTCGTTTCGAGCATCATCCCCATTGACGGGGCAACGGGCCGGAGCGAGGCCATCTCCAGAGCGCTCATGACGCCCGGGTTCATGTGCGGCAGCAGCCCGGTCTCGCGCAGCACAGCAGCGGCCATCGCGCGCACGTAATCCAGGGTCGTCTCATAGCCGTGCTCGTCCAGCCAGGCGCGGGCATCCGGCCAGCGCAACTCGGGCCGGTCCCCCAACGTGAACAAGGCTTCCTTGCACCCCATAGCGGCACCCTGCCGAGCAACAGCGATGATCTGCTCCTCAGACATGTAAAGCGACTTGCCCTTCTTCGCCAACTTGCCCGGGGTGTCAACGAAGATGCAATAGTGGCACCGATCCCGGCAAAGGTTGGTAATCGGAAGGAACACCTTCTTCGAAAAGGTGATCACCCCGGCGCGTCCCGCAGCGACCAAACCCTCGTCGCGCATCCGCGTCGCCGTTTGGAGAAGCCTCTCGCGGTCCTCGCCCGACGCACCGAGCAATGCCTCGGCCTCGTCGGCACTTAGCGCGAAACCACCCTCGGCCCGGGTCAGGGCGGAATCTATCGTGGGCGCGGCCGCAACGGTCATTAAGAGCCTTCCTCTGGGAGGTTGTCGAAACGGACGCTACTGCCGCAGTGCCAGGCGCCACAATTGGATCCAGCGGGATCTTTCACAATGGCGATTCTAAGCCGTGAGGCTCCGCGACATCCGAGCGGCGAACCCGAGCGCGGTGGTCAACTTGTCCAGGACCGGTCGGGGCGGTCGTCAGGATGCGTCGGCAGGTTCATTCCGCAGCTCGTTCGGCGAGAAGTAGCCAGCTCAGGCTGGACACCACGATCAAGTTGATGCGGCCTGCGACCGTTAAACCCCAACTGGAGGTCGGGTCAGGCAGTGGTCCCGTTCACCACTTTCATCAGCTGTGGGGCACCGCTTCGAGAAAGCCCGACCGTGTTACCGGAGACTCCCCATCCTGTTCGTCTCCGGCCCGGTGATCCCGCCGATGAATACCAGCACACCACCGAGGCCAAGCAGCACGGCGATCGCCGTCTGCTGCCCCAGGACCGCCTGCAACGCTGGCAAGTAATACGGGTACAGCGCGGGTAACACGATGGACAGGCTGTAACCGACGCCGTAGCCGCTGGAGCGAACCGCGGCCGGAAACCGTTCAGTAAGGTATGCGCCGACCGGCCCGTAACCGGAAACCGTCACCACCTGCAACGCGACCACCAACATCACCACCAGACTTTCATCCCAACGGAATATCCCCAGGAATATGACCGGAGCGAGGACCGCCGCGACAAGCCCGAAGCCCAGGAAGAAAGTACGCCGGCCAAGCACCGTGGACAGTTGCCCTGCCGCGAGCATCGCGACGGCTGACACCACGGTGGCGACGAGCATGGTGAGCGATATCGACTGCGCATCCAGGTGTGAGGCAACCTTCAGCTGCCCAACCAGGACCGGTATTGCCATATTCGTCAACAGCCATAACCCACTCATCAACACAAAAACCTGGAAAAGGGGACTGCCCCCGGTTTGGTTGACTCCTGACCTGTGGAGATTCGTCTTCGCTGGAAAGATGTCATCATGCCCAAGCCCTACCCACCCGAGTTCCGCCGCGATGTTGTCGCGGTCGCCCGGAAGCA
>NZ_JAODBG010000032.1 GCF_025463825.1 Cryobacterium sp. | reverse complement strand
GATGCCGCCGAGCTGGTGGCTGAACAGGCCTTCGTGCTGGGCCTGGATGGTGAGGTGCGCGACGGCCTGGCCGAGGTCGTACTGGGCCCAGGCGTTGTCACCCTCGGCGATGTTGAGGAACAGGACGGAGGCCTTGTCGGCCCAGGCCTGGTTGAAGCCCATCAGGTGGGAGTGGATCTTGCGGAAGCTCGCGGAGCCGCGGCGGGCGACGATGAAGCGGGCCGGCTGGTTGTTGTTGCCGGACGGCGCCCAGCGGGCGGCCTCGAGGATCGTGGTCAGAGTGTCCTCGTCGATAACCGCGGTGGCGTCGAAACCGCGCGGGCTCCAGCGCTCGGCCATCGCGGGGAGGATGGCGGCGGTGGTGTCAGCGGCGCGGCGGTGGGTGTCCGTGATGAGGGTCATGATGCCCGGCTTTCTTGTGAATCAATGGATGAATAGGATGCGGGGCATCATCGTCCCAGTTGACCTTAACGTCCGGCGCACGCCGGTATTCCATGCATCCGCATGTGAATTCGCACAGAGTCGCTGCCGTCAGGCTGTCGGCGTCTCCTCGGCGGCCAGGCTGTCGCGCACCTGGCGGCGCAGCACCTTGCCTACCAGCGAACGCGGCAGGTCGTCGACCTCGACGATGCGGCGGGGCACCTTGTAGGCGGAGATGCGGGTGCGGCAGTACTCCCGCAACCCGTCTCCGTCGAGGGTGGCACCGGCGATGAGCACCACGGCGGCGACCACGTCTTCACCACCGGTCTGGGCCTTGATTCCGACCACGGCTGCATCGGCGATGTCGGGGTGCGACAGCAGCGCCGCCTCCACCTCCGACGGCGACACGTTGAACCCGCCGGTAATGATCAGTTCCTTGATGCGGTCCACGATGGTGACGAAACCGTCCGGGGACACCCTGACGATGTCGCCGGTGCGCAGCCAGCCATCCGCCAGCAGTGTCTGGGCGGTGTCGGTGGGGCGGTCCCAGTAGCCGGAGAACACCTGTGGGCCGCGCACGAGCAGCTCGCCCTCCTCGTCGAAGCCGCGGTCCACGGTGGGATCCTTGGGGTCGACGACGCGGATTTCGGTGCTGGGGAACGGCACTCCGACGGTGCCGGGGCGCCGGCTCGGGCCCATAGGGTTGCCCACCGCGATCGGCGAGCACTCGGTCATGCCGTAGCCCTCGACAAGCAGGCCGCCGGTGGCGGTCTCCCAGAGTTCCACCGTCGCCAGGGGCAGGCTCATCGCCCCGGAGATGGCGTACTTGGTGTCGCGCAGGCTGATGTTGGCGGCGTCGGCGCCCTTCACGAGCTTGTCGTAGATCGGCGGTACCGCGGGCAGGAAGGTGGGCGGGGTCTTCTTGACGGCGTTGAGAACCAGGCCCACGTCGAACTTGGGGAAGAGCACCAGGCGGGCGCCGATGGACATCGCCACGGTGAGGCAGAGGGTGAGGCCGTAGGCGTGGAACATGGGCAACACGCCGTAGAAGACCTCCTTGCCGCGTTCGAGTCCGGGCACCCAGGCTTCGCTCTGCTGGGCGTTCGCCTGCAGGTTGAAGTGGGTCAGGATGGCGCCCTTGGGCGTGCCGGTGGTGCCGCTGGTGTACTGCAGCACCGCGGTGTCGCCGAGCAGTGGGCGCGGATGCGCGGTGCGTAGCCGGCGGGAACTGACCAGCGCGCTCCACTCGATGGCGTCCTTGAGCGGCTGGGCCACGGTGAGCGCCGCGCGGGCGGTGCGGGACTTGGGGATCGGCAGGCGCAGGGCCAGCCGGGTGGCGAGCGGCATCGACCGGGTGACG
Organism: Cryobacterium sp.; assembly: GCF_025463825.1. GTDB lineage: Bacteria > Actinomycetota > Actinomycetes > Actinomycetales > Microbacteriaceae > Cryobacterium. Next base: position 6,410 of record NZ_JAODBG010000032.1, on the reverse strand, counting down.
TCGACGGCCACGACGGTGTGCAGGCCCATGTCGCGGGGGAAGCCGCGCACCATGGAGTAGACCTTGTCCCAGACGATGGCGACGCTGGCGCCGTGGTCCTCGAACTGGTGGCGCAGTTCACGCTCGGTGTAGAGCGGGTTGTGCTCCACCACGATCGCGCCCAGCCGCAGCACGGCGTAGAACGCCACGATGTGCTGCGGGCAGTTCGGCAGCACCAGGGCCACCCGGTCGCCGGGTTTCACGCCGAGCCGGCGCAGGCCGTTGGCCACCCGGGAGATCTCGTCGCCCAGCTGGGCGTAGGTCATTGTGCCGCCGAAGAAGTCCAGCGCCACCAAGGCACCGAAGCGGCGGGTGGAGCCCTCGATCATGTCGGTGAGGGTCTCGGTCGGGTCTGCGATGGTGTTGGGCACGCCGGGGGCGTAGGAGCTCAACCAGGGCTTGCTCGCGAAGACGTTCATGCGCTGACCAGTTCCTTGGTCAGTGCGGAGACGAAGTCGTCGACGTCCTCAGGGGTGGTGTCGAAGCCGCACATCCAGCGCACCTCGCCGGTGGCCGGGTTCCAGTCGTAGAACCGGTAGAACTCGCGCACCTTGTCGGCCACGCCGGCGGGCAGCACGGCGAAGATCGCGTTGGCCTGCGTGGGCTGGCTGAAGGAGATCCCGGTCACCGACCCATCCGCCAGGCCCTCTTCGAGCGCACCGCGCAGGCGTGCGGCCATGGCGTTGGCGTGGTCGGCGTTCCGCAGCCACAGGTCGCCGTCGAGCAGGGCGATCAGCTGCGCCGAGATGAAGCGCATCTTGGAGGAGAGCTGCATGTTCAGCTTCCGCAGGTATTTGAGGCCGGTGGATGCGTCGGGGTTGAGCACGACGACGCACTCGCCGAGCATCATGCCGTTCTTGGTGCCGCCGAAGCTGAGCACGTCGACGCCGGCGTCGCTGGTGAACTCGCGGAACGGCACCCCGAGGGCGGCCGCGGCGTTGGAGATGCGGGCGCCGTCCATGTGCAGGAACATGCCCGTGGCGTGGATGTGATCGGCGATGGCGCGCACCTCGGCGGGCGTGTACAGGGTGCCGAGCTCGGTGGTCTGGGTGATCGACACCACCAGCGGCTGGGCGCGGTGCTCGTCACCCCAGCCCCAGGCCTCCTGGTCGATCAGCGCGGGAGTGAGTTTGCCGTCGGGGGTCTCGATCGGCAGCAGCTTGAGCCCGCCGACACGCTCAGGCGCGCCGCCCTCGTCGGTGTTGATGTGGGCGGTGCTCGCGCAGATGACCGCTCCCCAGCGCGGCAGCATCGACTGCAGGCCGATCACGTTGGCGCCGGTGCCGTTGAACACGGGGAACGCCTGCGCGCCCTCACCAAAATGCCGTGCGAAAACGCGTTGCAGTTCCGCGGTGTAAACGTCGTCGCCGTAGGCGATCTGGTGGGCGCCGTTGGCCCGCACGATCGCGTCGAGAATCTCCGGGTGGATGCCGGAATAGTTGTCGGACGCGAAGCCGCGGGAGAGCAGGTCATGGAGGGAGGTCACCCCTCCATCTTGGCGCACTCCGTCGCGGCGAATCTGTGCGTCTGCCGGGCGAGGGCGCACCGAATCGCCGCTCGCGACGGCGTGGCTGGACGACCCTTGCCGTGCGCGAAAGCCGCGCCTACGGTCGAAGGACAGGCCCCGACGCGGGGGCGATCTCAAAGGAGAGACTGATGACAACAGTGCGGGATGTGATGACGCAGGGTGCCGAATGCGTGAAGGAGGGCGAAACCCTGCAGGATGCGGCGGTCAAGATGCGTGACCTCAACGTGGGAGCGCTGCCGATCTGCGGTGGGGACGGCAGGCTCAAGGGGATGCTGACCGACCGCGACATAGTGGTCAAGTGCGTCGCTGACGGCGGTGACCCCACCAGCGTCACGGCCGGCAGCCTCGCCCAGGGCAAGCCCGTCACCATCGGTGCCGACGACGACCTCGACGAGGCCATCCGGGTGATGGTGGAGCACCAGGTGCGGCGGCTGCCGGTGATCGACGGCCACGAGCTGATCGGAATCGTCGCCCAGGCGGACATCGCCGCGAGCGCGAGCAACGAACAGACCGGCGCCACCGTCGAGGGCATCTCCGAGTAGGCCGCTGTCGCCCGGCCGGAGCCGGGTGGGTCGTTTCGCAGGTGCAACCGCTATTTTGGGACGACCCACCCGACCGCGTCCCAGGATCGAGCCACCGGTGACCATCGACACCACTCCCACCCCGTCCAGCACCGCCGAGTACGACCTGCTGGTGACCCGCGACGATGTGGTGGACTACCTCACCGGCGCCGACTTGTCGTCTCGGCTGGCGGCAACCGCCGCGGAGATCGACGTGACGGAGGTCACGGCGGGCAACATGAACCGGGTCTTCATCGCCCGCGGCCCGCTGGGCAGCCTGGCGGTGAAGCAGGCGCCGCCGTGGGTGCAGACGGTCGGCCCCGAGTGGCCGATCGACCCGAACCGGATCGCCTCCGAGGCCCGCGCCTACGCGATGCTCGCCGACTTGGTGCCCAGTAGCGTGCCGACGGTCGAGCCGGTGGACCTCGACCGGTTCGTCCTGGTGATGGAGGACCTCTCCGACCTCGACGTGTTGCGAGATCTGCTCGTGCGCCAGGTGGCCGACACGGTGGCCGGCGCCGAACCCGTCGCCATCGACTTCGAGGCGCTCGGCGCCGTCGTCGGCCGGTTCAGCGCCGAGCTGACCCTCGCCACCAGCCTCGTGGGTCTTCCTGCCGATGAGCATGCCGCGCTCATCGACACCGCGGCCAATCCGGAGCTCTGCGCGCTCACCGTCGACGCCGTGCTCGACGAGCCGTTCCGGCTCAACGACCACAATCACTGGATCGCAGAACTTGACGACGAGGTGCGCGCCATGTACGCCGACACCGAGCTGCTCGACGCCGTCGACTCCGTGAAGCAGATTTTCGCGACCCGCGCTGAGGCCCTGATCCACGGCGACCTGCACTCGGGGTCGGTGATGATCGGTGAGCGGAACGGCGCGCGGGCGATCAAGATCTTCGACCCCGAGTTCAGCTTCGTCGGTCCGGTCGGCATGGACCTGGGCCTGTTCTGGGCCAACCTCACGATCGCGTCCATCGCCGCAGCACGGGTGGATGCGGCGCACCTGGCCGCCGACCGCGCCAGCGGGATCGAGTCGAGCTGGCTGGCCTTCGTGGCGGCGGTCACCGAGCGCTGGCCGCGCCGGTTGGACGCACCCGACGGACTCGAACTCGACGCCTGGCTGGAACGCATCCACAGTGACGCCTGGCGGTTCGCCGGGGTGGAGGCGGTACGCCGGGCAGCCGGGTACTCGCACGCCGCCGACTTCACCACCCTTCCGGCCGCCGCCATCCCCGCCGCCTATGCCGAGCTGCTCGTACGCGCGCGAGGCTGGATCGTGACCGGCACCGGCTGATCAGCCGCGTAGCGCCTGCTTGTAGGAGACCCGACCGCCCATCTTCAGCAGCGAATTGCGGTAGATGCGGGAGCCGAACAGGATCACCGCGGCCGTGGTGAGGGCGAGGATCACCAGCGACACGAGCGGTTCCCACCACTCGGCGGTGCCCAGGAAGACCCGCACGGGCATTCCGACCGGAGCGGAGAAGGGCACATACGACATGATCGCCATCACGAGCGGGTTCTCATTGAAGAAGATCACCGCGAAGTACGGGATCATCACCAGGTAGGTCACCGGTGCGGTCGTGGTGCCCACGTCTTCCTGCCGGGACACCATCGACGCCGTCGCGGCGAACAGGGCCGCAATCATGACGAAGCCGAAGGCGAAGAACACCGCGAACCAGGCGATGGCCGGCCCGAGGTCGGCCAGGAGCACCCGTTGACCGGTGACCGCCATGCCGATCCCGACCAGCAGCGCGATCGCGAGGATCTGGCCGAGCGCCATGATCGAGTTGCCCAGCACCTTGCCCGCCAGCAGCGCGCGGACCGGGATCGTGGACATCAGGATTTCCACCACCCGGGTCTGCTTCTCCTCGACGACGCTTTGCGCGATGGTGGAGCCGAAGGTGAGCGCCGACATGAAGAACACCAGACCGAAGCCGAGCGCCACGATGTAGACGAGGAAGCCGCCCTGCTCCGCCGGGTCGAGCAGCTCGACGGCGGGAGAAATGCTGAGCGCGTTCATGACCGCGCTCGGTGGGGAGTCCAGGGCGATCACGCCGACGCCGATCAGCGAGTCGTCCGGCACGATCGCGGCCTCAACGGTGCCGTCGCGCACGAGCTCCTCCGCAGCGGCGAGGTCGACGGCGGGTACCGCGGTGAGGCCGGAGGATTCACCGACCGCGGCGCTGGCCGTGCCGACCACGGCCACCTTGGTGGTGGAGGGGTTGGCGCTCATCACGCCGCCGGCGACCACGGAACCGACCGCGATCAGCAGCAGGATGCCCGTGGAGATGAGGAAGGCCTTGCTGCGCAGGCGGGACATGATCTCCCGCGTGGAGACCAGCCAGACGCTGGCCCAGAAGCTGGGTGCGCTGTGGGTGGCGCGGGATGCGGGCTGGCGGACCTCCGTGCCGGCGGCCGGCTTGATGTTCGTACTCACTGCACGACCTCCTTGAAGATGGCAGAGAGGGTAGGCCGGAGATGGCCGAAGGAGTGCACCGCGCCGCGGGTGAGGGCCTCGCGGAGGACGCTCTGGCTGGCGGCGTCGGAGTCGGCGTCGAAAACGGCCTCGCCGCCGTCGAAGTCGATCACGGTGATGCCGTCGACGCCGCGGATCCAGCCGGCGTCGGCATCCGTGTGGATCTCGAATCGGGGGGTGCTGAACTGCTCACGCAGGCGTTCGCGGGAGCCGTTGGCGCGGATTTCACCGGCGGCGATGATGACCAGGTCGTCACAGAGCCGTTCGACGAGGTCGAGCTGGTGGGAGGAGAACAGCACCGGGGCGCCGGCGGCCGCGTGCTCCTTGAGCACGGTGAGCACCACTTCCACGGCGATCGGGTCGAGCCCGGAGAACGGTTCGTCGAGCACCAGGAACTCGGGGTCGTGCACGAGCGCCGCGGCGATCTGGGCGCGCTGCTGGTTGCCCAGCGACAGCGCCTCGACGAAGTCGTTGGCGCGCTCGCCGAGGCCGAGCCGCTCGAGCAGGTCGCCGGTGTTGCGCTTGGCGGCGGCGGTGCTCAGGCCGTGCAGCCTGGCCAGGTAAACCAGCTGTTCGGCGACTTTCATCTTGGGGTACAGACCGCGTTCCTCCGGCATGTAGCCGAACCGGCGCCGATCGCCGGCGGTGAGCGGCACGCCATCGAGCAGCACGCTGCCGGAGTCGGGCGAGAGCACGCCCAGGATGATGCGCATCGACGTGGTCTTGCCGGCTCCATTGGCACCGACGAAGCCGGTCATCCGGCCATCGCCCACCGTGAAGCTCACATCGGTGAGCACCTGGTGTGCTCCGTAGTGCTTGTTGATGTCCCTGATCTCGAGCATGTGCGCCCCTTCGTTGTGCCTTCAACGATAAGGATGCCCCGACGGCCGCACATCCGCCTCCGGGGTGAGCGAGCTCATCCGCCCAGCGACGAGGTCGGTCGGTTTCCCACGGCGGCTCGGCGCCGAACGGCACCGGGTCCAGTGGGATGATGACCACCGGGCGATTTTGCCCGTGCGACAGGCGCATCGCGATCGACCCCGTGAAGAACGAACGCACGCTGTGCCGGATGGTGGGTTCGCGCGACCCGACGACGATCATCACCGCCCGCACGGTGCCGGCCAGATGGCCGAGAGCGCGAGCCGGGTCGCCGGCCAGGATTCGGGTGGACCAGGTCACCGGGCGCCCGTGCAGCACCCGATCGATCTGCGCACGCAGGCCGGGGTCGAATTCCGCCACGGACTGTTCGAGCGCGTCGGGATCGAAGGACGCGCTCGTCATGCTGCCGTCCGGCAGCTCTTCGAGCATGTACCGGCTCGGGTCCACCGCCGCGCAAATCAGCTCCGCGCCGAACTGGGTGGCGATCTCCGATGCGGCGAGAACCACGGCGTCGGGCTGTCCCGATGTGACGCCGACGACGATGGGCGGGGGCCTGCGCACCATGGTTGCTCCTTCGCGACCGGGAACGTCGGCGCCGGTCGACCCGGTGTCGGGCTCTTTCTCCGACACTAGCGGTGGTGCCGGGTCGGTGTCGCGGCTGCCGGACAACCTTGTGCCCGGCGCTGGAGCGTGGAGCCGGCTGCGCAGCCCCAGGTGCGGCGCTTAGAAGGGCGGTGGCTTGTCGGAGACGGGGAGAGGAATCCCAGCCGTGTCCGACGGCGGCGTCGCAGCCTTGCTGGGGTATTTCTTGCCGCCGGGGCTGGTCCAGGTGAGGGCACCGCCAGGGCCTTGGTTGGTGCTGAAGCTGGATTGGTGTTTCAGCCGGTGGCAGCCCTTGCAGAGGCAGACGAGGTTGTCGACGTGG
>NZ_JAODBG010000010.1 GCF_025463825.1 Cryobacterium sp. | reverse complement strand
CGTCGACGCCAGCCGGCTCGCCGCCCTCGCCGCGGTGCTGGTCACCACGCTCGCGCTGGCGGCCGTCGCCGGAGTGCTGTTCCAGCGCAGCCGTGACGCGGCGGCGGTCGAGGACTACTACCGCCCGACCAGCGCCCCGCTCGAGGCCGCCCGCACGGCGGCCAAGGTGCTGTTCAGCTACGACCACCGCAACCTGGACAGGGACTTCGCGGCGGGCGCGGCGCTGAGCACGGGGGTGTTCCGGGCGGAGTACGCCCGCACGACCGCCCGGGTGGTGCGCGAGGTGGCCACGCAGTACCGGGCCGTCGTGGTCGCCGAGCCCGTGGTGGCGGGCGTTCAGGCGGCCGAGCCCGGCGAGGTCGTGGCCGTGCTGTTCGTCAACCAGAGCACCCAGAGCACCCGCGTCGAGGGCACCAAGGTGGACCAGAGCAGGGTGCGCATGACGCTGGTCGAGCGCGGCGACACCTGGCTGGTGAGCAAGGTGGAAGCGCTCTGAGCGGCAAGGATGTCCCCGACAGGCCGCTGCCGGGCCTTGACGCCGGCCCCTCGGGTCGCCACTGTGTCCCGCAGCAGTGAGCAACACGTGATCGACCTCGACAGGCAGGTAGCCAGCGGCTACACTGCCTCTTTGCGCTGCCTCCTGTCATATGGCCGCCGGAGTCAGATGCTCCGGTAGGTGGGTCGGAGATGCGAGCGCCTCGTCTGAAGATCGTGGGCAGCACGCCGTCTGCCATCGGAAGGACCCCTCTTGGCCGCCCGTCGCACCACCCCCCGTCTGTCCTTTGCCAAGATCCGCGAACCCCTCGAGGTTCCGAACCTCCTGCACCTGCAGACCACCTCGTTCGACTGGCTCGTCGGCAACGACGCCTGGCAGGCGCGGGTCCAGGAGGCCCTCGACGCCGGCCGCGAGGACGTCAACGTCACGTCGGGCCTCGAGGAGATCTTCGAGGAGATCTCCCCGATCGAGGACTTCTCCGGGTCGATGTCGCTGAGCTTCCGCGACCACCGGTTCGAGCCGACCAAGTACTCCGTCGAGGAGTGCAAGGACAAGGACATGACGTTCGCGGCGCCGCTGTTCGTCACGGCGGAGTTCACGAACAACACCACCGGTGAGATCAAGTCCCAGACCGTCTTCATGGGCGACTTCCCGGTGATGACGGACAAGGGCACGTTCGTCATCAACGGCACCGAGCGCGTCGTGGTCAGCCAGCTGGTCCGCAGCCCCGGCGTCTACTTCGACAAGCAGATCGACAAGACCACCGACAAGGACACCTACTCCTGCAAGGTGATCCCGTCGCGGGGCGCCTGGCTCGAGTTCGAGGTCGACAAGCGCGACGCCGTCGGCGTGCGCATCGACCGCAAGCGCAAGCAGCCGGTCACCGTGCTGCTCAAGGCCCTCGGCTGGGACGACGCCCAGATCCTCGAGCGCTACGGCGACTACGAGTCGATGCGCATGACGCTCGAGAAGGACAACACCACCGGTCAGGACGACGCCCTGATCGACATCTACCGCAAGCTGCGTCCCGGCGAGCCGCCGACGCGCGAGTCCGCTCAGACCCTGCTGGAGAACCTCTTCTTCAACCCCAAGCGCTACGACCTCGCCAAGGTCGGTCGCTACAAGGTCAACAAGAAGCTGAGCCTCGCGCTGCCGGTCGACCAGGGCGTGCTGACCGAGGACGACATCCTCGCGACCATCGACTACATCGTGAAGCTGCACGCCGGCGAGGCGGACTTCGAGACCGATGACATCGACCACCTGGGCAACCGCCGCCTGCGCACCGTGGGTGAGCTGATCCAGAACCAGATCCGGCTGGGCCTGGCCCGCATGGAGCGCGTCGTCCGCGAGCGCATGACCACGCAGGACATCGAGGCGATCACGCCGCAGACCCTGATCAACGTGCGCCCCGTCGTCGCCGCGATCAAGGAGTTCTTCGGTACGAGCCAGCTGTCGCAGTTCATGGACCAGAACAACCCGCTCGCCGGACTGACGCACAAGCGTCGCCTGTCCGCGCTGGGCCCGGGTGGTCTCTCCCGTGACCGCGCCGGCGTCGAGGTGCGAGACGTTCACCCGTCCCACTACGGCCGCATGTGCCCGATTGAAACCCCGGAAGGCCCGAACATCGGCCTGATCGGTTCGCTGGCCTCGTTCGCGCGGATCAATGCCTTCGGTTTCATCGAGACCCCGTACCGTCGCGTCATCGACGGCGTCGTCTCCACGACGATCGACTACCTCACCGCAAGTGAGGAAGACGAGTACATCGTCGCGCAGGCCAACGCCCCGCTGACCAAGGGTGCCCGCTTCGCCGAGCCCCGCGTTCTCTCGCGCAAGAAGGGTGGAGAGGTTGACCTCTTCCCCGCAGAAGACATCGGCTACATGGATGTCTCGCCGCGCCAGATGGTCTCCGTCGCGACCTCGCTCATCCCGTTCCTCGAGCACGACGATGCCAACCGCGCACTCATGGGTGCCAACATGCAGCGTCAGGCTGTGCCGCTGCTGCTCAGCGACAGCCCGCTGGTCGGAACCGGTATGGAGGGCTTTGCGGCCATCGACGCCGGTGACGTGCTCACCGCGCAGAAGGCCGGAGTCGTCATGGAGGTGTCGGCTGACGTCGTCACCATCCAGCTCGACGAGGGCGGAACGCAGGACTACTACCTGCGCAAGTTCAGCCGCTCCAACCAGGGCACCAGCTACAACCACCGCGTCATCGTCAACGCCGGCGAGCGTATCGAGGCCGGCGAGGTCATCGCCGATGGTCCCGCTACCGACAACGGTGAGCTTGCACTCGGAAAGAACCTCCTCGTGGCATTCATGTCGTGGGAGGGTCACAACTTCGAGGACGCCATCATCCTGAGCCAGAACCTGGTGAAGGACGACGTTCTCTCCTCGATTCACATCGAAGAGTACGAAGTCGACGCGCGCGACACCAAGCTGGGCAAGGAAGAGATCACCCGCGACCTGCCGAACGTCTCCCCGGACCTGCTCGCAGACCTGGACGAGCGCGGCATCATCCGCATCGGAGCCGAGGTTCGCCCCGGCGACATCCTCGTGGGCAAGGTCACGCCGAAGGGCGAGACCGAGCTGTCCGCTGAGGAGCGTCTGCTGCGCGCGATCTTCAACGAGAAGAGCCGCGAAGTTCGCGACACTTCCCTGAAGGTTCCCCACGGTGAGCGTGGCACCATCATCGGTGTCAAGGTCTTCGACTCGCAGGATGGCGACGACGAGCTGGGCTCGGGCGTCAACCAGCGTGTTGTGGTCTTCATCGCCCAGAAGCGCAAGATCACCGAGGGTGACAAGCTCGCCGGTCGTCACGGCAACAAGGGTGTCATCTCCAAGATCCTGCCGGTCGAGGACATGCCGTTCCTCGCCGACGGAACCCCGGTCGACATCATCCTGAACCCGCTGGGCATCCCCGGCCGAATGAACTTCGGCCAGGTCCTGGAGACCCACCTCGGGTGGATCGCCAAGCAGGGCTGGCAGGTTGAGGGCAAGCCCAAGTGGGCCGGCCGTCTCCCCGAAGCCGCGCACAGCGCCGCCCCGAACACCAAGGTTGCGACCCCGGTATTCGACGGCGCGCTCGAGGAGGAAATCGCCGGTCTGCTCGACTCGACGACTCTGACTCGCGACGGCGACCGCCTGATCGACTCCACCGGAAAGACGCAGCTGTTCGATGGCCGCTCCGGCGAGCCGTACCCGATGCCCATCGCGGTCGGTTACATGTACATCCTGAAGCTGCACCACCTTGTCGATGACAAGATCCACGCACGCTCCACGGGTCCGTACTCCATGATCACGCAGCAGCCGCTGGGTGGTAAGGCGCAGTTCGGTGGACAGCGTTTCGGAGAGATGGAGGTGTGGGCGCTTGAAGCATATGGAGCGGCTTACGCCCTGCAGGAGCTTCTGACGATCAAGTCGGACGACATCCTCGGCCGAGTCAAGGTGTACGAAGCCATCGTCAAGGGCGAGAACATCCAGGAACCCGGTATCCCCGAGAGCTTCAAGGTTCTGATCAAGGAAATGCAGTCGCTGTGCCTGAACGTCGAGGTGCTCTCCGCCGATGGAACCGCAGTGAGCCTGCGCGACACGGATGACGAGGTCTTCCGCGCAGCGGAGGAGCTGGGCATCAACATTTCCACCCGGTTTGAGTCGTCGTCAATCGACGACATCTAAGCCTGGCCACTGACGAATACTCGAAAACTTTCCAAGGAGAGAAATTGCTCGACGTAACAACATTTGACGAGCTTCGCATTGGCCTGGCCACCGCCGACGACATCCGTCGTTGGTCGCACGGTGAGGTCAAGAAGCCCGAAACCATCAACTACCGCACCCTGAAGCCCGAAAAGGATGGTCTCTTCGGAGAGCAGATCTTCGGACCGTCCCGCGATTGGGAGTGCTCGTGCGGCAAGTACAAGCGAGTGCGCTTCAAAGGCATCGTTTGTGAGCGCTGTGGCGTAGAGGTCACGAAGTCGTCGGTGCGCCGTGAGCGCATGGGCCACATCGAACTCGCCGCCCCCGTCACTCACATCTGGTACTTCAAGGGTGTGCCCTCGCGTCTCGGTTACCTGCTGGACATGGCTCCGAAGGACCTCGAAAAGGTCATTTACTTCGCCGCCTACATGGTCATCGAGGTCGACGAAGACGGTCGCCACCAGGACATGCCTGGGCTGGAGAACGAACTGCGCCTCGAGATCAAGACCCTCGAAGGCAGCCGCGACTCCCGCATCGCCGACCGCCTGCAGCGCCTCGAAACCGACCTCGCAGCACTGGAGGCCGAAGGCGCCAAGAGCGACCAGAAGAAGCGCACCAAGGACGCCGCCGAGAAGGAGATGTCCCAGGTCCGCAAGGCCATCGACGAGCAGATCGCTCACCTCGAGCGCGTGTGGGAAGACTTCCGCACCCTCAAGGTCGGCGACCTGAAGCCGGAAGACTCCGTCTTCCACGAGCTGCAGGACCGCTTCGGCATGTACTTCGAGGCCTACATGGGCGCCGAGGCCATCAAGAAGCGTCTCGAGGCCTTCGACCTGGTCACCGAGAGCGAGAACCTGCACCTGCAGATCGCCGAGGGCAAGGGTCAGAAGAAGATCCGCGCCATCAAGCGTCTGCGCGTCGTCAACGCCTTCATCATGACCGGCAACTCGCCGGCCGCGATGGTGCTCGACGTCGTGCCGGTCATCCCGCCGGAACTGCGCCCGATGGTGCAGCTCGACGGTGGCCGTTTCGCGACCAGCGACCTCAACGACCTCTACCGTCGTGTGATCAACCGCAACAACCGTCTGCGTCGTCTGCTTGACCTCGGTGCCCCCGAGATCATCGTGAACAACGAGAAGCGGATGCTGCAGGAGGCCGTTGACGCGCTCTTCGACAACGGTCGTCGTGGCCGTCCGGTCACGGGTACCGGTAACCGCGCCCTCAAATCCCTGAGCGACATGCTCAAGGGTAAGCAGGGTCGGTTCCGTCAGAACCTGCTCGGTAAGCGCGTTGACTACTCTGGCCGTTCGGTCATCATCGTCGGCCCGCAGCTGAAGCTGCACCAGTGTGGTCTGCCCAAGCAGATGGCTCTGGAGCTCTTCAAGCCGTTCGTGATCAAGCGCCTGATCGACCTGAGCCACGCTCAGAACATCAAGGCCGCCAAGCGCATGGTCGAGCGCAGCCGCCCCCAGGTCTGGGACGTGCTCGAGGAGATCATCCGTGAGCGCCCGGTTCTGCTGAACCGTGCACCCACGCTGCACCGCCTCGGTATTCAGGCCTTCGAACCTCAGCTCGTGGAGGGTAAGGCCATCCAGCTGCACCCCCTCGTCTGTGCGGCGTTCAACGCCGACTTCGACGGTGACCAGATGGCTGTGCACCTGCCGCTGTCCATGGAGGCCCAGGCCGAAGCGCGCATCCTGATGCTCGCCTCAAACAACATTCTGAAGCCGTCTGACGGTCGCCCGGTGACCCTGCCCACCCAGGACATGATCATCGGTCTGCACCACCTGACCACCCTCAAGGAAGGCGTCACCGGCGAAGGCCGCGCGTTCACCTCTGTCTCCGAGGCCATCCTGGCCTTCGACCAGAAGTCGCTGGACCTCAACGCCAAGGTGCGCATCCGCATCGCCGACCTGTACTTCACCGAGGGCACCCAGCCCGACGGTGTCGAGCTGGTCGACGGTCAGGCCGTCGGTACCGTGCTGGTGAACACCACGCTGGGCCGCGCCATCTTCAACGAGGCGCTGCCGGCCGACTACCCGTACTTCGAGAAGGTCGCCGACAAGGGCACCCTCTCGGCGATCGTGAACGACCTGGCAGAGCGGTACCCGAAGGTGGAAGTAGCGGCAACGCTCGACCGCATCAAGGACGCCGGCTTCTACTGGGCCACCCGCTCGGGTGTGACCGTCGCACTCAGTGACATCCTGACGCCTCCGAACAAGAAGGAGATCGTCGGTACCTACGAGAAGATGGCCGCGAAGGTCCAGACGCAGTTCGAGAAGGGTCTCACGACCGACCTCGAGCGTCGTCAGGAGCTCATCCAGATCTGGACCAAGGCGACCGAAGACGTCGCCGCGGCCATGCAGGCGAACTTCCCGGCCGACAACACGATTAACCGGATGGTCACCTCTGGTGCTCGTGGTAACTGGCTGCAGGTGCGAAACATCGCCGGTATGCGTGGTCTGGTCAACAACCCGAAGGGTGAAATCATCCCTCGCCCGATCATCTCGAGCTACCGCGAAGGCCTGTCCGTCGCCGAGTACTTCATTGCTACTCACGGTGCTCGTAAGGGTCTGGCCGACACCGCTCTGCGTACCGCAGACTCGGGGTACCTCACGCGTCGTCTCGTCGACGTCTCGCAGGATGTCATCATCCGCGAAGACGACTGCGGTACGACCAAGGGCCTCGAACTGCCGATCGCCACGAAGGACGCCGCGGGTAACCTCTCGCGTCACCCGAACGTGGAGAACGCGGTCTACGCCCGCAGCCTGGCCGCCCCCGCGGTCAACGGCAAGGGCGAGGTCGTTGCTGACGCCGGAGACGACGTCGGCGACGTGATGATCGAGAAGCTGGTTCTGGCCGGCGTCGAGAACATCAAGGTGCGCTCGGTGCTGACCTGCGAGTCTGCTATCGGTGTGTGTGCGGTCTGCTACGGCCGTTCGCTTGCGACCGGCCTGCTCGTGGACATCGGAGAGGCCGTCGGCATCATCGCCGCACAGTCGATCGGTGAGCCGGGCACGCAGCTGACCATGCGTACCTTCCACACCGGTGGTTCCGCATCCGCAGACGACATCACCCAGGGTCTGCCCCGGGTGCAGGAGCTCTTCGAGGCGCGTACCCCCAAGGGTGCATCGCCGATCGTGGACGTGGCCGGCCGCATCACCATCGAGGACACGGATCGCAGCCGCAAGGTGATCCTGACCCCCGACAACGGTGACGAAGCCATCGCCTACCCGGTGCTCAAGCGTGCGACCCTCCTCGTCGAGGATGGCCAGCATGTGGAGCTCGGCACGCAGATCATCATCGGCGCCGTCGACCCGAAGGAAGTTCTTCGAGTCAAGGGTGTCCGCGCGGTGCAGAAGCACCTCGTCGGTGGCGTGCAGGATGTCTACCGTTCGCAGGGCGTGCCGATTCACGACAAGCACATCGAGGTCATCGTTCGCCAGATGCTTCGCAAGGTGACTGTTGTGGAGCACGGCGACACCGGCCTGCTGCCGGGCGAGCTCGTTGACCGGTTGAAGTACAACGAACTCAACCGCACCGCGCTCACCGAGGGCAAGAAGACGGCTTCGGCTCGTCAGGAAGTCATGGGTATCACCAAGGCTTCGCTGGCTACCGAGTCGTGGCTGAGCGCCGCTTCCTTCCAGGAGACCACCCGGGTTCTGACCCAGGCGGCCATGGAAGGCAAGAGCGACCCGCTGATGGGCCTCAAGGAGAACGTGATCATCGGTAAGTTGATCCCGGCCGGCACCGGTCTTCCCCGCTACCGCGACGTCAACGTCGAGGCAACGGATGAAGCCAAGGCTGAGCGTTACCCGAACCGCATCTTCACCGATGATGCAGCGTTCACCGAGGGTGACCTGAGCTTCGTCGACTTCGACAGCTTCTCGTCGGACGACTTCACCCCCGGTACGTACAACTAACCGAGGTTGATTTCGGATGGCCCCCTGCTTCGGCAGGGGGCCATTCCTCGTTAACGACTCGCTGGTCGAGCGTGCCGACATCCCCGGGCACCCGCCGCGTGTTGCGGTTGGCGGCCGAGCCCCGCCGTTAGGCTGAAAGGGAATTCTCTAAGGGGGACACCGCAATGGATGCTGCACCATCGCCGACAGGCTCGCCGTCCCGTCGCCCGCTCTGGTTCGCGCTCGGCGCGGTCGGGGTGCTGCTGATCGTGGCTCTCATCGTCGTTCTGGTCGTCTGGCGCGGCGGAGCGGCCACCCCCTCCTCCGACGGCACCGCCGCCGGCGGCCGCGCCACGCCGACGGCCACGGCAGACCCGGTCCCGGTGTCCAGTGCCGTCCCCGACCCCGCGGCCGGCCCGCGCCCCACCAGTTGCGACGAGATTTACAGTCCCGACATGCTGGCCACGTTCACGCAGACCCACTCGCTGAACCCGGCCTGGACCGAGACGGCCGAAGCCGCCACCCGCATGGGCACCCTCGACCCCGACCTCAGCGCACTCATCGAAAGCGCCGACCATCTCTCCTGCGTCTGGGCCGACCCGGAGGGCGGATCCGGCAGCGGCCTCGTCACCAACGTCGTCTTCGTCACCGCCGAACAGTCCACGGCCGCCCGCGAGCGCCTGACCGCCATGGGCCAGACCTGCTACGACGAGCTCGAGGGCCTTCGCTGTGTCATCGAAACCGACACCGACGGCGACGGCGTCGCCGGGGAGTCGCACTTTCTCCGCGACGGCATCTGGCTGGCAACCTCGTTCGTCAATGCCGGGCCCGACGGTTACACCCACGACATCGTCGCCACGATCTGGGCCGGCGAGTAGCCGCCCGCGCGCGAGCGCGACCACCCGCACCCACCGCACCGGAGCGCATCCGACGGGCACTGCCGTCGGGGATGACCGGCGGCAGGCACCGGGCTATGCTGGGCGCAAAATCGCTGGGGGAGATCCTTGTGGCCGCTGCGCACGCACCGACGCCGCCCTCGCCGACCAATCGCCGGCTCCGGGTGCTGATTGGGACACTCGGCGCTCTGCTACTGGTCGCCATAGTGACGATCGTGGTCCTGTGGCCCCGGCCGGTGGCCGCACCCACCGCATCCGAAACGGCCCGCCCGGTGCCGTCCGACTCGCCGGCACCGGCGACTCCCTCGCCGGCACCGTCCCCGACCGGTTCGCTCGCACCCGGCACGCCGCGGCCCACCGAGTGTGAGGAGCTCTATAGCCCGGCCATGGTGGAGGCGTTCGGAAACCTCGTGCTCAACCCGAATTGGCTCGACGACCCGGACGAAGACCTGCGCGTCGGACCCGCCGATGAGCAGCTGCAGAACCTGATCGACGACAACGAATCCTTGGAATGCGTTTGGACGACAGCCAAGGGCGGGTCAGACGTCGGGGTGGCCACGGCGCTGGTGTGGGTGGACCCGGACGAGCGGGAAGCCGCCGCGGAGCGCCTCGATGAGCTGGGCTTCGACTGCTTCGACGAACGCGAGGGCCTGCGCTGCATCACCGAGGAGACCACCGAGGAAGGCTCTTTCGGCGAGTCGCACTTCCTGCGCGACGGCATCTGGCTGTCCACGCAATACGGCAACGCCGGCCCAGCGGGGTACACCCTGGACATGGTCAACAACCTCTGGCCCGATGACTGATCAGGGCTTCTCTGCCACCCGAACCGGGCTGGCGTGTCCCTCGAACGGGCGGCAGATGCCGTAACCTGTGAGCAGGACGCCTCGGGCGCCGTCTGCGGTTCGAAAAATTCCTCCCGAGTCATCCAGCATCACGCCGGTCCGGGGGAGGGTCGAATGGCTACTCTGACCGAGATCCTGATTCTGCACGGCCTGCTGCCCATCGAGGTCTTGGATACGCTCCTGGCCGGCGATCCCGCCGACGAAACCGCTGTGCGCGCACTCGTCGCCAAGGGCGTCATTACCGAGGTGCAGTTCGCGAAAGCCAGGGCCGCCCAGGCGAACCTGCCTTACGTGGAGCTCGCAGACTACCCCGTGGACCGACTTGCGGTGGCCCGCGTACCCGTTGGAGTGTGCCGTCGTCACGAAGTGCTGCCGGTGCTCATCGACGGCAACCGGCTGGTGCTGGCCATGGTCGACCCTGGCAACGTGTTTGCGGTCGATGATGTGCGCGAAGCATCCGGGATGCGTGTCACCCAGGTTGTGGCGGAACGCTCTGACCTGCTTGCCGCGATCGGCCGCTACCACCGCGCAGACGGCGAACTCAGCGATCTGACGTCAACGCTCGAGGAAGAGAACGCGACAGCTGCCGCCGACAACGCCTCCTTCGGGGCGGCCGACCACGCCGGGGACGACGACGCCCCCATCGTGCGATTCGTGAACCTGCTCGTCAGCCAGGCCATCCAGGACCTCGCCTCGGACATCCACATCGAACCCGGTGAGCACAGCCTGCGGGTGCGCTATCGCATCGATGGGGTGCTGCACGAGATGCAGACCGCACCGAAGAGCATCCAGAACGGTGTGATCTCCCGGCTCAAGATCATGAGCGACATCGATATCGCCGAACGCCGCAAACCGCAGGACGGCCGCATGACCGTGCGGCACGCCGGTCGGCAGATCGACCTGCGGGTTGCCACGCTACCGACCGTGTGGGGCGAGAAGGTCGTCATGCGGATCCTCGACAACTCCAGCACCACTCTGGACGTGCGGGCACTGGCGCTGCTCGAGCGCAACTTCGAGGCGTACAAAACCGCCTACTCCAAGCCCTACGGCATGATCCTGATCACCGGCCCGACCGGCTCCGGAAAGTCCACCACCCTGTACACCACCCTCGGTGCGGTCGCCCGGCCCGAGATCAACGTGATCACCGTCGAGGACCCGGTGGAATACCGCATGGCCGGAATCAACCAGGTGCAGGTGAACGTGAAGGCGGGACTCACGTTCGCGAACGCGTTGCGGTCCATCCTGCGCAGCGACCCGGATGTGGTGCTGCTGGGTGAGATTCGCGACCACGAGACCGCGCAGATCGCCATCGAGGCCTCGCTCACCGGTCACCTCGTGCTGTCGACCCTGCACACCAACGATGCCCCCAGCGCCATCACCCGGCTCACCGAAATGGGTATCGAGCCGTTCCTGGTCGGATCTGCCATTGATTGCGTTGTCGCCCAGCGCCTGGCCCGGCGTCTCTGCGACAAATGCAAGGCGCCGACGGTGCTGACCGCGGAGGGTCTCACCGGGTTGCGTTTCTCGTTCGACCCGGAGCTGCCATTGCCGAGGATTTACGAGCCCGTCGGGTGCGCGCAATGTTCGAAGACCGGTTACCGCGGGCGGCTCGCACTTCACGAGGTCATGACCGTCACCGAGGAGATTGAACGACTCGCCGTGGCCCGGGCCTCCAGCGCTGACATCGCCCGCGTCGCCCGCGATCAGGGCATGATCACCCTCCGCGAAGACGGCTGGGCGAAGGCCCGTTTGGGTTTGACATCGATCGAAGAGATTCTGCGAGTGGTCGCGTAGTGCAAGGGGACACCAACATGAGCCAGCCCATTTACGACATTCCGGTGTCTCCGCCGACGCCCCCGCGCGGCGAGGAAGGGTCCACCGCCGAGGGAACGGCCCCCGTCGAAGAGCCGGAGCCGTGGTACCTGCGCGACCCGGCGGATTCCCCACCCGTCGAGCGGGTGCCGTTCAAGTCCAAATACGATGACCTCCCGGAACCGGTGATGGTGTCACCGACGCGCGCTGAGCCGGCCGGTCGCGTCGTGGACGTTCGACCGGATCTCACCCGGTCGGCATACGACGGCCCGGACGACTCGAACGTCCGCCCGCGGGTAGAGGCGCGCCCCGATGTCGGCCGCCGGGCGCAGCGTGCCGAACCCACTGTGGGCCCCGACCAGGACCTGTTGAACGCCCTGCAGGAGGTGCTCGACCTCAACGGCTCAGACCTGCACATCACCGTCGGTGCCGCGCCGAGCCTCCGGGTCAACGGCAGCCTGCGCCCGTTCGACGGCGCGGACCGCTGGCAGTTCGACAAGGTCTCCAACGCCCTGCAAAGTATTCTCACTCCTGCCCAGCGGATGGAATTCGAGCGCGAACTGGAACTGGACTTTGCCTACACGGCTAACGGAGCCCGCTTCCGGGTCAACTACTACCAGCAGCGTGGCTCCATCGGCGGGGCCTTTCGCTTGATCCCGCGGGATATCAAGGCGCTCAAGGAACTGGGCATGCCCGATTCGGTGTCCCGCTTCGCCGCAATGCCGCGAGGCCTCGTCCTCGTCACCGGTCCCACTGGGTCGGGCAAGTCCACCACCCTGGCCGCCCTCGTTGACGAGGTCAACCGCACCCGCGCCGACCACATCGTGACCGTGGAAGACCCGATCGAGTTCCTGCACAAGCACGGCAAATCGCTGGTGAACCAGCGGGAGGTGGGCAGCGATACCAAAAGCTTCGCTGCCGCCCTCAAGCACGTTCTCCGGCAGGACCCCGACGTCATCCTGATCGGCGAGCTGCGTGACCTGGAGACCATTTCCGTTGCCATCACCGCCGCCGAAACGGGCCACCTCGTGTTCGCTACTCTGCACACGCAGAGCGCCCCACAGACCATTGACCGTCTGATCGACGTTTTCCCTCCACACCAGCAGGCGCAGGTGCGCTCGCAGCTGGCCGCCACCTTGCAGGGGGTTGTCTGTCAGACGCTGGTGAAGCGGGTCGACGACGGCCGGGTGGTGGCGACGGAGATCATGTTCGCCACGTCCGCGATCTCCAACCTGATCCGCGAAGGCAAGACCTTCCAGATCCCGTCGGCCATGCAGGCGGGCCGGAGCCTGGGCATGCACACCATGGACCAGCACCTGGCCGAACTCGTCGACGCCGGCATCATCAGCCGGGCCTCGGCCGAGGAAAAGGCACAGGACTTGGTGGGTCTTGCCCAGTTGATCCGTCGGGTCGACCCGGCGGCGACAGGCACGGCGACGTCGCCGATGTCCAGCGACGGCATCGACTATGAGGCCTTCTCCGGCGGCAGTGGCTACTGATGCCCGCTAAAGTCGCCTTCGCTTATAAGGGCCGGAACGCCGCCGGTAAGGTCATCAAGGGCCGGTTGGACGCTTCCTCGGAAAGTGTTGCCATGAGTCGGCTGCGCACGATGGGTCTCTCTCCGATGTCCGTGGAGGAAGTTGCCGTCGGCACCGGGCTCAACAAGGACATCACGATTCCCGGGTTCAGCAAGGGCGTGAGTCTGAAAGATCTGGCCATCATGAGTAGACAGATGGCCACCATGGTCGGCTCGGGCCTGTCGCTCCTTCGCACCCTGAACATCCTCGCCGAGCAGACCGAAAGCAAGCCGCTTACAAAGCTCCTGGTGCAGGTGCGCGACGATGTCGAGACCGGGACCGCGATCTCAGACGCCCTCGCCAAGCACGGCGAATCCTTTCCACCGATCATGGTGAACATGGTGCGCGCCGGCGAAACCGGCGGGTTCCTCGACGGAGCGCTGGAGTCGATCGCCGCCAACTTCGAAAAGGAAGTCAAGCTCCGCAACACGATCAAATCGGCGATGACCTACCCCGTGATCGTTCTCCTGATGTCCCTCGTCGCCGTGATGATCATGCTGATCTTCATCGTGCCGATTTTTGAGGAGATGTTCTCGGGAATGGGCAGTGGGCTCCCGGTTCCGACCATGATCCTCGTCTACATCTCGAAGTCCATGGTGTGGGTGGTGCCCGTCCTGGCCGTCTCAATCATTGCGTTCAGCATCTGGTGGAAGAAATACAAGAACACCGAGCAGGTGCGCAGTTTCGTCGACCCGATCAAGCTCAAGCTACCCGTCTTCGGTCTGCTGCTGA
Organism: Cryobacterium sp.; assembly: GCF_025463825.1. GTDB lineage: Bacteria > Actinomycetota > Actinomycetes > Actinomycetales > Microbacteriaceae > Cryobacterium. The sequence continues at coordinate 686 of NZ_JAODBG010000010.1, read as the reverse complement.
AGAAGATTGCCGTCGCCCGGTTCGCTCGCAACTTCTCCGACATGATCGCCGCCGGCGTTCCTATCCTCCAGGCACTCAAGATCGTCGGAGAGACCTCCGGCAACTGGGTCATCGAAAATGCTCTTAAAGAGGTAGCCGACTCGGTGCGCCAGGGCCACTCCATTTCCGCCCCGCTGCTGCAACAGCCGGCCTTTCCCCCGATGGTGACGCAAATGATCGCCGTCGGCGAGGACGCTGGCTCACTCGAGATGATGCTCGATAAGATCGCAGACTTCTACGACGACGAAGTGCAAGCGGCAACTGAACAGCTCACCGCCATGATTGAACCCCTCATGATCGCCTTCCTCGGTGTCGTCATCGGCGGCATGGTCATAGCCCTGTACATGCCTATTTTCGGTATCGCCGGCGCGATCGAGTAGCGCGCCCTCAAAATAGGGACAATTTGTTGTGTTTCACCCCCAAAGTGGGGATTAACACGCCGTTCTGGCCATATGCTCAAAGTCAGGCAACACAAACGCAATTCACAGTACCTATACAGGAAATGAGCACCAAATGATCCGCAGCATTACTGACGCCCTTGCGCACAAGCGCTCGGACCTCGCCGACAAGGAAAAGGGCTTCACCCTGATCGAACTCCTCGTTGTCGTCATCATCATCGGCATCCTCGCCGCCATCGCCATCCCGGT
>NZ_JAODBG010000009.1 GCF_025463825.1 Cryobacterium sp. | reverse complement strand
GGCGAGCATCCTCCCGACGTCGACGAGCTTGCGGGCGTCCTGCCGGGTGGAACCGGTCAGGTCCTGGATCAACTCGGCCGGGCCGAGGAACCCCTGCTGCGCCGCCAGGCCCTGCTGGCCCAGCTCGGGCCGGGAGCGGTGCGCGAGGGCTTTGGCCATCCAGGTCTGCCGGGTTTCGACCAGGTGACCCAGCCGGGCCAGCTCCCGCTGACCGGCCAGCAACTCCGCATCCGAGAGGGTGTCGTAGTCGGTACTGCACGCCCCCAAATGTTCAACGGCTTCGACCGCGGCGACCAGTGAATCTGCGGGCACAACCGGTCCAGGCGGAGTGCCGGGGGCGGAAGTGTCTGCGAAGGTGGACATGCAGACAATGTAGCCCGGTGTCGTACCTTTGTGTTGCGAAAAGGACGGCTGTGGAGAACTTTTTTCAGCGCGATTACCGGCCCTCTCAGCCCGAAGGCAGCCATCGAAAATAGTGGAACCGAGGGGCTTCCCTGGCGCTTCTCGCGCAGGCGTCCCTAGGCGGAGATCAGCAGGTTGACCTCGACGACGTCGCCGAGCTCGAGCCCTTCACTCACTCTGAGCGACTTCTTGAGCGGAACGATGTAGCCGCCGTCCTTGGGCCACAACGATGTCGTCGTATCGGTGCTCCCGATGCGGACGGTGACCGGGATCATGCCCCAGCCATAGCTGACGGCCGGCGCACGTTCGGCGATTACGGCGCTCTCGTCTGCTGTCACGGTCACGAAGTGAAAGGGCGACGGCCCACGCCAGTACCAGATCTCGCCCCGGAACCTGATTTCCATGGGCTCACGCTAGCGGTCTCGCCGGCCGAGCGACAGTGCTCAGCCGAACGGGTCAGACAGCCAAAGGCGGCCGCTGCACGTCGTCGCCGACAGCTTCGGCCGGATCGCTTCCGATGAACACCGGGTGGTTCTGCGCATCGACGTGCACCACGGTGGGCACGTAGGCCCGAGCCTTCTTCGTGCCCATCTGGGCGTAGGAGATGATGATCACCAGGTCACCCTCATGCGCCATCCGCGCGGCGGCGCCGTTGACGCCGACCACGCCGCTGCCGCGCTCGCCCGCGATCAGGTACGTCTCGAAGCGGGCGCCGTTGTTGACGTTCACGATGCTCACCAGCTCACCGGGCAGCAGGTCGGCGGCATCGAGCAGGTCGAGGTCGACCGTCAATGACCCCACGTAGTGCAGGGCGGAGTGCGTCACCGTGGCGCGGTGGATCTTGGACTTGAACATGGTGCGTCGCATCTGAGCGGGGCCTTTCGGGGATCAACTTCTCCACGATACGCGCCTTCAACATGGACCGAATGTCAGGGAGTCGAACTAGAGTCGTTCGGATGCCGAACTCTGTCGACGCCCCACCCCTTAGCGACCCCACCAGCACCTCCCCCGACACCCACCCGGGAGCCGACGGCTTCGTGCGTGTGCGCGGCGCCCGCGAGAACAACCTGCGCGACGTGAACGTGGAGGTGCCGCGCGACGCGATTGTGGCTTTCACCGGGGTTTCCGGATCCGGCAAGTCCTCCCTGGCGTTCGGCACCATCTTCGCTGAGGCGCAGCGCCGATTTTTCGAATCCGTGGCACCCTACGCCCGCCGCCTCATCCAGCAGGGCCACACCCCGCATGTAGACCTCATCACCGGCCTGCCACCGGCCGTCGCGCTTCAGCAGCGCCGCGGCTCGCCCAGCTCGCGCTCGTCGGTCGGCACGGTCACAACCCTCTCCAACTCGATGCGGATGCTCTACTCCCGCGCCGGCACCTACCCGGCCGGCTCCGACCTGCGCCTGGACTCCGACGCCTTCTCCCCCAACACCGCGACCGGCGCCTGCCCCGAGTGCCACGGCTTGGGCATCTCGCACACGGTCACCGAACCGTTGCTGGTGCCCGACCCCACCCTGAGCATCCGGGATGGCGCCATCGCGGCCTGGCCGGGCGCCTGGCAGGGCAAGAACCTGCGCGACGTGACCGCCGGTCTCGGTCACGACATCGACGCACCCTGGTCCTCCCTTCCCCGCGAATCGCGCGACTGGCTCCTCTATACCGAGGAGCAACCAGTGGTGGAGGTCACCCCGCAGCGGGACCGGGTGGCCAAGCCATACAAGGGCCGGTTCTGGAGCGCCAAGAGCTTCGTCATGCACACCCTGAACGATTCGAAGAGCGCCCAGATGCGCCAGAAGGTACTCGCTTTCGTGGAGACCGGTCCCTGCCGCCTCTGCGGCGGCAGCGGTCTCAAAAAGGAGGCCCTCGCCGTACTCTTCGCCGGCCGGCCCATCAACGAACTCAACGCCCTGACGCTCGCTGAACTCGCCGACGTGCTGCGGCCCACGGCCGAACTCGTGGGCGCGACGGGCTCGCACCGCTCCGCGCAGTCCGGCGAGGTCACCGAGGTGGCCGTGACCGTGGCCGGCGACCTGGTGCGCCGCCTCGAGGTGCTCATTGATCTGGGCCTGGGCTACCTCAGCCTGAACCGGGCCACCCCCACCCTCTCCCCCGGCGAGATGCAGCGCCTGCGCATCGCGACCCAGCTGCGCAGCGGCCTGTTCGGGGTGATCTATGTGCTCGACGAGCCCTCCGCCGGGCTGCACCCGGCCGACGCCGAACCGTTGCTCGTGGTGCTCGAACAACTTAAGGCATCCGGTAACTCGGTCTTCGTGGTCGAGCACAACATGGACGTGGTGCGTCGCGCCGACTGGCTCGTCGACGTGGGTCCGCGGGCCGGCGACGGCGGTGGCGAGGTGCTCTACAGCGGCCCGGTGGCCGGCCTGGCCGAGATCGACGCTTCCGTCACCCGTGACTACCTCTTCCCGACCGCTGCCGACTCGGCCGCACCCACCCGCCGGGAGCCGGCCGCGTGGCTGGCCCTGGCGGGCGTCACCCGGCACAACCTGGTCGACCTCGACGTGTCGGTGCCGCTCGGTGTCTTCACCGCGGTCACCGGTGTCTCGGGCTCCGGCAAGTCCACCCTGGTGAGCCGGGTGCTGGCGGATGCCGTGAGCCGGGAGCTGCGCCAGGGCTCGGTCGACGCAGTGCCCGCCGGCGGCACCGGCACCGAAAGCGGCAGCGTGGAACAGTCCACCGACGAGGAGGATACCGGCACCGACCGGGCCACGACCATTGTCGAGTCGATCACCGGCGCCGGCGCCATCGACCGGTTGGTGCGCGTCGACCAGAACCCGATCGGCCGCACCCCGCGCTCGAACCTCGCGACCTACACGGGGCTGTTCGACGCCGTGCGCTCCACGTTTGCGGCCACGGATGCGGCCAGGGCCGCCGGTTTCGGGGCCGGCCGGTTCTCCTTCAACGTGGTCGGCGGCCGCTGCGACACCTGCCAGGGCGAAGGGTTTGTCGCCGTCGAACTACTCTTCCTGCCCGGCAGCTACGCCCCCTGCCCCGCCTGCGGCGGCTCCCGCTACAACGCGGAAACACTCGCGGTCCTCTACAACGGAAAGTCGGTGGCCGACGTGCTCGGACTCACCGTCAACGCGGCCGCCGACTTCCTCGCCGACGTACCCAGCGCCGCCCGCAGCCTGGCGACCCTGCGCGAGGTGGGCCTGGGCTACCTGCGCCTCGGCCAGCCCGCCACCGAGCTCTCCGGCGGCGAGGCGCAGCGCATCAAGCTGGCCACCGAGCTGCAGCGCGCCCGGCGCGGGCACACCCTGTACCTGCTCGACGAGCCCACCACGGGTCTGCACCCGGCCGACGTGGACCTGCTGATGACCCAGCTGGGCCGACTCGTCGACGCCGGCAACACCGTGGTCGTGGTGGAGCACGACATGGGCGTGGTCGCGGCCGCCGATTGGGTCATCGACCTCGGCCCCGCCGGCGGCAGCGCCGGCGGGCGCATCGTGGCGGAGGGTACCCCTGCCGCCGTCGCGGCGCATCCGCACAGCCGCACGGCGCCCTACCTCGCCGAACGCTTGGAGTCAGCTGTGTAAAGGACCCGCACCCCGGCCGGACGGGACCTAAGGCCCCATTCCCGGCTCAGCGCCGATTCTAAGCTGAGCCGGGAGGCGAGATTCATGAAACGCAGCACTCTGTTCAGCCGGGCCGTCGACGCGCCGCCGTCCGCGGGCAGGCCCGATGACTTCGCCTACCTCGAGCCCGGCGAGATCTATCTCGACGCCGCCTGCCAGAGCCTCCGCCCGCAGCCGGTGATCGACGCCCTCATCGATTACTACACGACCTACAACGCCTGCGGCGGGCGGGTGAAGTACGCCTGGGGCCAGAAGGTCGACGCCCGGGTCGCCGACACCCGCAAGGCGGTGTTGAACCTCCTGGGGCTCTCGGCCAAGCAGTACGCGGTGTCGTTCACCCTCAACACCACCTACGGCCTCAACCTGCTGTTGCAGCAGCTGCCACAGGGCCGGTTCGGCCGCATCGTGACCAGCTCCATCGAGCACAACTCGGTGTTCCTGCCCACCATCACGGCCGCCCGGCGGCTGGGCGTCGAACGCCTGGTCCTGGTCCGGGCCGCCGATGGGGCCCTGCTCTACGACGCCGGCCAGCTGGAACGCGCCGTCGTCGTGGTCAACGTGGCCTCCAACGTCGACGGACGGCAGCTCACCAACCTCGCCCAACTCGTGAGCGACACCCACGCCCGCGGCGGCATCGTCATCCTTGACGCCGCCCAGGCGATGGGTCACAGCCGCGCCCTGCTGCAGAAGACCGACGCGGATGCCGTCTGCTTCTCCGCCCACAAGATGTACGGCGCCAGCCTCGGTGTCGTCGTCGCCCGGCACGAGCTGCTCTCCTCCCTCGACCTCGGCTTCGTGGGCGGCGGCATGGTGCAGGACGTGCGCGAAGAGGACTTCGACCTCGTGCAGGGCGACCCGGGCGCGCTGCTCGAACCGGGCCTGCAGGCCTGGGGCGAAATCATCGCGCTCGGCCGGGCGATCGACTGGCTCGGCACCGTCCGCCCCGGCGGACAGGCGCCCGCCCGGCACCTCGCAGGGCTCTCGACCCGCCTCTTCGACGGTCTCGCCGAGATTCCCGGGCTCTCGCTGCTCAACCATGAGCCCAGCCCGGTGATCAGCCTCTACGCGCCCAGGCAGGACTCGCACCGGCTCGCGGTGTTCCTCTCGCACTCGAAGGTTTCCGTGCGCAGCGGCTATTTCTGCGCCCACCACTACCTCAAGCAGCAGCTCGGGCTGCCCCCGCTGCTGCGTTTCTCCCTCGGCCTGCACTCCACCGCGTCGGACATCGACACGGCCACGCAGGCCCTCGCCCGGCTGATGAAAGGCCTCTCCTAGTGTTCTGCATCGCCGCCTTCATCGTCCTGGTCGTCATGGCCGCCTTCTCGGCCCGGTACCGGCGCTACGTCGGCACGGCTTGGAACTGCGCCTGGCGCCGGGTCACCTTCCGGCCGTGTGACACCACCTTCAAGCAGGACATCAAGGACCACCTGCTCGCCCCGATCGCCGCCCGCCGCCCCGGCCTGGTGCGCCCGGCCGGCATCACGCTGGAGATCCTCGCGGTCCTCGTCATCCTCACCACCATCTGGTCGGGCTACACGGTGGTCAAGAGCGCCGTGAACCTCTACGTGTACGGCACCTGCAACAAGCAGGACTCCGCATCCTGCACCCTGGGCGCCGAGGCCTGCTCGATCCCGGATGAGACGCCGGGCTTCGTGGAATCGATCGCCTCCTTCGACGTGCTCGGCGCGTTCGGCAACGAGTTCGCCAGCCTCGGCGAGACCTTCGCCGCCATCCCGGCCCGGTTCCAGACCTGGCGGGCCGAAGACTATCTGCCCGCCAACGCCAGCTACCTCACCGAAGACGCCGCGAACCCGACCGCGCTCGAGGTCATCGACCCCGGCTGCACCTTCTGCCGGGCGTTGTTCCTGAACATTGAGGAATCCGGCTTCGAGTCCGACTACAACCTCACCTACATCGCCTACCCGATCAACGGAACCGACGGCTACAAGTTCCCCAACTCGCTGTTGGTGACCCAGTACCTCGAGGCGCTCCGGCTGCACCCCCTGGAGGGCGCAGAGACCCCGGTCGACTGGCAGATCCTCTCCCGCATCTTCACCGAGAAGGCGGAGACCGGGCTGCCCTGGCAAGACACCATCAACGCGATGACCGCCGTCGAAACCACCGCCACCCTGACCGACTGGCTGGGCGAGTTCGGCCTGTCCGACGAACAGATCGACGTGGTCGTGGCCGAGACCGGTTCCGACGCCGTCACGGAGGTCATCGCGGCCAACAAGGCGATCGTCGAAGACGACATCGACACGATCAAGATCCCCACCATCATCTTCGACGGGCGCCGCCACGACGGCCTGGTGTCGGTCGACGGCCTGCAGTAAGATCATCCGCCGGGGAGGCTGACCCGGCGGCCCTGTCCGCAGAACGAGACAGCGATCGGGGTCGGGGCGGATCAGGTGGCGGGCAGGCGGGGCACGGCGCTGACCAGGCGGCGGGTGTAGTCTTCGCGCGGTGTCGCCAGGATGCCCGCGGTCGAGCCCGACTCGACGACGCGGCCCGCGTTCAGCACCACGGTCTTGTCGCACAGCGCCGCCACCGCGCTCAGGTCGTGCGACACCATCAGGATCGCCAGGCCGGTAGAGGCGCGCAATTCGGCGAGCAGGTCGATCACCTGGATGCGCGTGGTCACATCCAGCGCGCTCACCGGCTCATCGGCGACCAGAAGTTTGGGGCGGCAGACCGTGGCGCGGGCGATCGCGATTCGCTGGCGCTGCCCGCCGGAGAACTCGTGCGGGAACCGGGTGAGCGCATCCGCGGGCAGCCCCACCGCGGCGAGGGATTCCGCCACCAGGGTGCGCGCATCGGCGCCGCGCGCGATGCCGAGTGAGCGCAGCGGTTCGGCCACAATGCTCTCGATATTCTGCCGCGGGTCCAGAGAGGAGTACGGATCCTGGAACACCGTCTGCACCGCCGCCCGGAACCGGCGCAGCCGCGTGGGCACGATCGGCTCCCCCTCGAACAGGACCGCGCCGGCGGTCGGCTTGGCCAGCGCGAGCATCAGCCGCACGATGGTGGACTTGCCGCTGCCCGATTCACCGACGAGGCCGACGCTCTGGCCGTCCCTGACCGCGATGGACACGTCGTCGAGGGCGAGGGTCCCCGTGCGGTAGCGGTAGGACACGTTCTGCAGTTCGAGGATCATCGCTCCCCCAGCATTCCATCGAGGGCGCGGGCGCTCCGCACGAGTTGGGCGGTATACGGGTCCGCCGGCGCGGACAACACGCGCTCGATGGATCCGCGCTCGACCGCCACACCCGATGACATGACCAGGACCTCGCGGGTCATCGCCGACACCACCGCGAGGTCGTGGCTGATGAAGAGCAGTGCCATGCCGCGGGCATCCACGAGGTCGTCGAGCAGCCGGAGGATCTGCGCCTGCACCGTCACGTCGAGCGCCGTCGTCGGCTCGTCGGCGATGAGCAGCCGGGGTCGGCTGCCGAGCGCGATGGCGATGGCCGCCCGTTGGCGTTGGCCGCCGGAGATCTCGTGCGGATACGCCCGCGCGATGCGCTTCTCGTCGAGGCTCACCTCGTCGAGCGCCTCGGCCACCGCGGCGCGCAGGGCGGCCCCGCGCAAGCCGCGATGCCTGGCGATGGGCTCGGCCAGTTGCCGGCCGATCCGCATGAGCGGATCGAGCGCCGTGAGCGGTTCCTGAAAGACGACGGATGCTACCCGGCCGCGCAGCGGCACCAGCGCTCGTTCTGCAGCGCCGACCACTTCCACACCGTCCAGGTGCACGCTGCCCGTGGCGACCAGCCCCGCGCCGAGCAGCCCGGTGACCGCGAGGCTCGTCACCGACTTTCCGGAACCGGACTCGCCGATCAGGCCCAGGCGCGCTCCCGCAGCCAGCTCGAAGCTGAGGTCGCTCACGAGCGGTCGACCGGCGGCGGTCTGCACGCCGAGCGAGGTGACGGACAGCAGGGTCATCGGCGTCCCTTCCTGGCGGGGTCGGCGACGTCCCGCAGGCCGTCGGCGATGAAGTTGACGCCGATCACGAGCATGATCAGCGCAATGCCGGGCGCGATCGCCCCGAGCGGCGCGGTCACGACGGTGCCCTGGGCCTCCTGCAGCAGCCGGCCCCAGGAGGCGTTGGGCGGCGGGGCGCCGAGGCCGAGGTACGACAGGCTGGCCTCCGCGAGCACCGCGACGCCGAACTGCAAGGCAAGGTTGACGCTGAGCGTCGGCCAGATGTTGGGCAGGATGTGCCGCGCCACGATTCCCGGCCAGCGGGTTCCGGAGGTGCGCGCAGCCGTGACGTACTGTTCGCCGAGCACCCGCTTGGTGAGCACCCGGGTGAGCCGGGCGACGACGGCGGACATCGCCAGCCCGATCGCCACGATGACCGAGCCGAGCGAGGCACCCTGGGCCGCGACGATGAGCATCGCGAGCAGCAGCACGGGGAACGCGATCACGACGTCGAGCGCGGCGGAAATGGAATCGTCCAGCCAGGACTCGGCGAACGCGGCGACCAGGCCGACGGTGATGCCGATGACGGCGCCGACGGCGACTGAGCTCAGGCCCACCAGGAGCGCGATGCGGGCGCCGCTCATGAGCTGTGTCGCGAGGTCGCGGCCGAGCTTGTCCGTGCCGATCCAGTGCGCGAGGCTCGGCCCCTCCAGCCTGGTCCCCGTCGTGTCCGCGGGGGCGTAGGGCAGCCAGACCAGGGAGATCACGGCCACCAGCACGACGGCGCCCACCAGGACCAGACCGGCGACGAGTGTCCAGGACCGGCGGCGGGCCGGGGCGACGACCGCTAGGGCGGACACAACGGCGCTCATCGGTTGCCCGAGATACTCACGCGCAAGCGTGGATCGATGAGGCGTTGCGCCACGTCCGCGAGGAAGCCGATCACGAGCACCACCAGGGTGCTCACGAAGAGCACCCCCTGGATGTTCGGGTAGTCATGCTGCTCGATGGCCTTGAGCAGCATGCTGCCGAGGCCCGGCAGCCCAAAAACGCTCTCCACGACCACGGCGCCGAGGAAGGTGGTGGCCAGCTCGATGCCGAGGATCGAGATGACGGGAACCGCGCCGTTGCGCAGGCCGTGCCGCCAGAGCGCCTCGGTGTAGCCGGAGCCCTGGGCCCTGGCCGAGCGCAGGTAGTCGCTGCCCACCACGTCGAGGGTGGCCGAGCGCACGTACCGGGTGAGCGAGGCGCTCATCACCAGCGCAACGGTGATGACGGGCAGCGTGAGCGAGCGCAGCGCGTCCGCCGGGTCGGCCCAGTCGTCGCGGGGGAACCCGCTGGACGGCAGCCAGCGCAGCCCCACCGAGAACACGCTCACCATCAGGATGCCGACCCAGAAGACGGGCACGGCAACGCCGAGCTGCGAGATGGCGGAGATCAGGATGCCGTACCACCGGTCGGCCTTGATCGCGGCGACGACCCCAGCCACCAGGGAAATCACGAGAGCCAGAGCGAAGGCCATCAGCGTGAGCGGAACGGTGACCGTGAGCCTGGCCGCGATCTCCGGCCAGACCGGCAACGAGCTGATGAACGATTCGCCCAGGTCGAACCGGGTGAGCTGGGCGAACCAGGCGAGGAACTGCTCGAGCACCGGCCGGTCCGCGCCCACCTGCGCCTGCGCTGCCGCGATCTGCTCCGGCGTCGCCGTCACCGAGAGCAGTGCGTTCGACGGGTCGCCGGGCAACAGCCGGAGCAGCACGAAGATGGCCATCATGGCGATGACGAAGGACACCAGGAGGAACGCACTCCGGCGCAGCAGGTAGGAAGTCATGCGACCTCAAGGCTAGCCCCCGATGGGGCCGGCCTCGATGGTTACTTCAGCGCGATGTCGTAGGCGTAGAACTGCGAGTTGAGCCCGTTCACCGGGTATCCGCTCACATCACTGGAGGCCACGACGATCTGCGGATAGAGGTACAGCCACACGCTCGCCGCATCCTGGGCGATCTGTTCGTTCACCTGCTTGAGCTTGGCGGTCTGCTCGTCGGTCGTGGCGGATGCTTCGGCTTCGGCCACCCACTGGGTCACGTCCGGGTTGTTGTAGCCCCAGTAGAAGTCGGGGTTGCCGTACCAGACCACGTCGCGGTCGTTCACGTGCTCCTGCAGCGTCGCCGTGAAGTCCTGCGCCTTGTAGACCTTGGTGTACCACTCGTCGGCGCTGATCGTGTTGATGTTCACGGTGATGCCCACCTTGGCCAGTTCGCTCTTCACGAACTCGGCGACCACGGGGTGCGGGTCGTAGCTGGGGGTGTCCAGGGTGAACTCGAAGCCGTCCGGCTGGCCGCCGGAGGCCAGTAGCTGCTTGGCCAGGTCGGGGTCGTAGGGATTCACCTCGGTGAGGTCTTCGTACCAGGGGTCTGTCGGCGGCACCATGGAGCCGATCAGGGTGCCGTAGTCGCCCCAGATCGAGTTCAGCAGCTTGGTGGTGTCGATGGCCGAGTAGATCGCTTTGCGCACGTCGACGTTGTCGAACGGTGCCACGCGGTCGTTGAACACCAGGATCTCCTTGGTGGTGGAGTCCCCGTCGTTGACGACGTAGTCGGCGTTGTCGCTGAATTGGGAGAGCGCGTCCGGGCTCTGCACGCTGGTGACGATGTCAACCTCGCCCGTGAGCAGGGCATTGCTGAGCGCGGTGGCGTCGGTGAAGTAATTAAAGACAACCTCGGCGTTGGCCGCGGCGTCGCCCCAGTAGTCGTCGAAGCGGGTCAGCGCGAGCGAGCTGCCGCGCTTCCACTCGTCGAGCACGTACGGGCCGGTGCCGTCTTCGGTGGTCTCCAGGTCCGTGGCGTCGGCGTTGATGATCCAGATGTAGCTGAGGTTGTAGATGAAGGAGATCGAGCGCTCCGCCAGGGTGACCACGACGGTGCTCTCGTCCGGGGTCTCGATACTCGTGATCGCCCCGAAGCTGCTCTTGCGGGCCGACTGCGAGTCGTCGGAGAGCACGGCCTCGATGCTGGCCTTGACGTCGGTCGACGTGAGTGCCTTTCCGGAGTGGAAGGTCACGCCGTCCTGCAGGCTGAAGGTATAGGTGAGGCCGTCATCGCTCACCGTGTTGCTCTCGGCGAGCAGCGGCTCCACACTGCCGTCGTCGGTGAGCTGGTAGAGGCCCTCGTAGACGTTGCCGTTGAACGCCTCGGTGACGCCCTGGCCGCCGCCGCCGAAGTTGCTGAGGTTGGAGGGTTCGTAGAGGGAACCGATCTCGATGGTCGCGTCAGCCGCGGACGAGGACGAGTCGGCCCCGGTCGCGCAGCCGGCGAGCAATAGCGACGCTGCGAGGCCGAGCGCGACGAATCCGATGTGCTTTTTCATGGTGCTCCTGGGCGCTGTGAGTACTGGGCTGCTGATGCTGTCGAGAAGAGCTAGAGGGCGTAGATGTCGAACCCGCCGGTGAATACGACCTCGCGTTCGCCCGCTTCGATGGCGCCCGCGAACCGGTTTTGCGCCGGCGGAAGTGGGCAGTTGTACTGCACCGAGAATCCGCACGGCGGCACGAAAGCCCGGTTGAAGTCGAGGGTCACCGGTCCGGCGTCGCCGAAACCGGCGGCACCGTCGCCGGAGCGCCGCACGAAGAGGAACCGGCCGGACGAGTACGTCGCGGTCTCGCCGCTTCGCCGGTTCGTCGCGTCGCCGAAGACGAGGAGGAGGGTGCCGTCATCGTCGAACGCGCTGAGGGAGTAGTCGACGCCGTCTCGGCTGAAGGTGATGTCGCCGGGAACCACCAGGTCACGGCTGCCGCCGTTGTCGCGGATGTGCTCGAACGGAATCGTGCGCCCGGTGGCGACGGGCGTGAACAGCGCCTCGATCACCCAGTCCGGGTTGTAATCGAAGGCCGAGATCGTGTCGAACGCCTGGATTGCGGGCGAAGCCGAGTCCCAGAAGCGCAACCCATGTTCCGGTTCACCGGTGTCGACGTTCCGGCGGCTCAAAGTGGTGACGGTGACGGTAGCCGGCGCTGCGGCCAGGGCCGTTGCGAATTCGGCGGCCGGGTCGGTTCCGGCCGGCAGCCAGCGGGTCTCCACGAGGGCGAGATTACCGGTGGCGGAGGTCACGGCCCGGAACCGTGCCGCGTGCCAGCTCTGCAGGGCGGCGGCCGCATCCGGTGGCGTGGTGGTGGTGGCAGGCACGGTCATGACGATCCCATTTTTTTCTTCCGCGGCCACCCGGGCAAAATGTCATGTCGCCGCATGACAGGTGAAAGTTGCGGGCGGGGGCAGATTATTCCGCCGGGGCCCGCTCATCGCACCTCGTCCGCAGCGGCGCCGGATGACTCCTGCACGAATTCGGTGAGCGTGGCATCGATGGTGGCATAGGAGAAGCGGTACGCGGCGTCCTCGTCTCCCGCCACGATGGCCTCCGCCAGATCGTTGTGGCGGTGGGCGGATGGCGGCGTGTACTCGGTGATGGTGAAGCGCTTCTCCTGCTCGCGGGTGCGCAGCAGCGCCTCGACCGTGCTCGCAAAGTGCGCCATCACGGCGTTGCGGGCACCCTGCAGGATGAGGGTGTGGAACTCGACGTCGGCCTCGAGGTAGGTCCGGCCGTCCCGCGCCAGGTCGGCGGCCACCATGGTGGCTGCCGCCCGCGAGACGGCCTGGCGCTCGGCATCCGACATGAGGCGGGAGCTGAGCCGCGCCGCCACCGGTTCGATGCCCAGGCGCACCTCGAGCATCTCGCGCATCTGGGTGAAGTAGTCGCCGAGGCCGCGCCAGTGGATGATCTGGGGGCTGAACAGGTCCCAGGACTGACGCGGCAACACCTGCGTGCCCACCCGCTGGCGGGGTTCGACCATGCCGAGTGACTGCAGCACCCGCACGGCCTCGCGCAGCACCGACCGCGACACGGTGAATCGATCGCTGAGCCGGTCGAGGTTGAGGATGTCGCCGGGAGCGTATCGACCGTCCACGATCTCCTGGCCGAGGGCGTTGACCACCTGCGCATGCAAGCCCCGGTCGCGCCAGCTTTCGTTACCCGCAGCCATCCGCCATACCCTCACTCTGCCGATGCGGCATCCGCCGCATCGAGGCCTCCAGGCGCGTCATCGCGCCCTGTCACCCGGCGGTGGTTGACCGCACGCTCGGGGTGTGTAACACTTCATAAATCCGATTAATCAGATTAATCAGATCACGAGTTCCTCCCTTCACTATGCCGTATCTACGGTTCAAGGGTGTTCTCCGTGCTTCACCACTGACGAAGAGGTCGCAGGGACGCTGCCTCGGAATGGACTTCGAGATGACTGTGACCCAAGCGATTCAGGCGGTGGAACCGGTGGTTCCCGCCGGCAGCACCCTGCAGCTCGTCCTTGCCGCCGTCATCGGCGTCACGGTGATCATCGTGCTGATCACCTGGCTCAAGGTGCACCCGTTCCTGGCCCTGTCGATCGGTGCCGTCGGCGTGGGCATCGGTGCCGGAATGGTCCCGAACGACGCGGTCATCAGCTTCGGCGCGGGCTTCGGCTCCACCATGGCCGGCGTGGGCGTGCTCGTGGGCTTCGGTGCCATGTTCGGCAAGCTGCTGGCTGACTCAGGCGGGGCCGATCGTATCGTCGACGCCCTGGTGAGCCGCTCCAGCATCCGCACCCTGCCGTGGACCATGGCGCTGATCGGAAGCCTCATCGGCCTGCCGATGTTCTTCGAGGTCGGCCTGGTGCTGCTCATCCCCGTGATCATTCTCGTCGCCCGCCGCAGCGGCCAGTCCCTCATCCGCATCGCCATCCCGGCCTTGGCCGGCCTGTCGGTCATGCACGGCCTCGTACCGCCGCACCCCGGCCCCCTCGTGGCCGTCACCACCCTGAACGCCAACCTCGGCCTCACTCTCGCGATCGGCGTGCTCATCGCCATCCCCACGGTGATCATCGCCGGCCCGCTGTTCGCCAAGCTCGCCAGCCGCTGGGTGAGCGTACCCGTGCCGGAAATGTTCATCACTGCCGCCGACCAGGGCCTCGACGAGAACATCAAACGCCCCAGCTTTCTCGCCACGATCACCGGTATCCTGTTGCCCGTAGTGCTGATGCTGGCACGCTCGATCGCCGACGCCATCAACCCCAACTCCACCGACCCGCTCAACGCCACCCTGGACTTCCTCGGCACCCCGATGATCGCGCTCGGTCTCGCCGTGATCTACGCGATGGTCGTCTACGGCCGCGGCGGCGGCATGGACCGCGCCGCGGTGTCGAAGTCGCTCGGGGACTCGCTGCCCCCGATCGCCGGCATCCTGCTCATCGTCGGTGCCGGTGGCGGGTTCAAGCAGGTACTCATCGACACCGGCATCGGAACCGTCATCGCCGACGCCGTCAACGGGTCGAGCATCTCGGTCCTCGTGCTCGCCTGGGTGGTGGCCGCGCTCGTGCGCATCGCCACCGGTTCCGCCACCGTCGCCACCGTGACGGCCGCGGGCATCCTCGCCCCGGTCGCCGCCAGCCTGGGAACCACGGAGGTGTCCCTCATGGTCCTGGCCATCGGTGCCGGCTCGCTGTTCCTCTCGCACGTCAACGACGCGGGCTTCTGGCTGGTCAAGGAGTATCTCGGTACCGACGTCCCGCAGACCCTGAAGTCCTGGACGGTGATGGAATGCCTGATCTCGGTGACCGGCCTAGCCGGCGTCCTGCTCCTGAACGTGGTGATCTGATGCACGACACCCAGCAGCCCGTGCTCGTGGTCATGGGCATCTCCGGCTCGGGCAAGTCAACCGTCGCGGGCCTCCTGGCCGGCCAGCTCGGCTGGGACCTCGAGGAGGGCGACGACCTGCACCCGCAGGAGAACATCGACAAGATGTCCGCCGGCGAGCCGCTCGACGACGACGACCGCGCCCCCTGGCTCGAAACCATCTCGTCGTGGATCATCGAGCACACCCTGGCGGGCGTGCCCGGCATCATCACCTGCTCCGCGCTCAAGCGTCGCTACCGGGACGTGCTGCGCGAGCATAATGTGGTCTTCGTGCACCTGACGGGCTCGAAAGACCTGATCGGGAGGCGCCTGGCCACCCGGCACGACCACTACATGCCTACCTCACTGCTGGACTCGCAGGTGTCGACCCTCGAGCCGCCGGAGCCCGACGAGAACGCGATCACCATCGACGCCGGCCGGAAGCCCGCCGAGGAGGCCGCCGAGATCGTGCGCCGCCTCGGCCTGACGCCCAGCCCCGGTTCCTCAGCCCTGGGCGCCCGCGACCCCGGCCAGTCCTCGGCGGCCCGCCCCCAGGCCTGACCCGCCCAGACTGGATGCGCGGGGAGCGAGTGCGCGGGTCAGGCCAGGTCGGGGTGGCCGGCGGGCAGCGCGTGCCGTTGGCCGGCGGCGTGCAGCTTCCGGTTCTTCGTTTCCCAGTCGCCCAGCGCCTGGCGCAGCGGGTTCAGCGCGCGAGCCTCGGCACACTTCGCCGCCGACTTGCCGCAACCGCAGTGCTGCGGGTCCGCAGGGCTCACCCGGTGCAGCCGGTCGATCTGCCAGAGCACGGCCATCGCGGCATCCGTGCGGCGCTGGCCCAGCTCGGCCTTGCGCTCGGCGCGCTTGAGCACCTCGGTCTCCAGCAGCCCGCGCAGGGCCGCATCGGGGCCGCGGTCGAACCGGCCGGCCACGATGCCGGTGAGTTCGGCGACCTGCGCGGCGAGCGCCGCGATCTCGTCGTCCCGCTCGCTGATCGTCGCCGTGGTCGTCGCGGTGACGTCGCGCAGGCTCTCCTGCAGCTCGGCGAACTGGCCCAGCCACAGTTGGACGTGGTCGGCGTCGCGCTGCTCGGCCTTTTCCGCACCGAGGTGCCGCAGGCAGTGGCCGCACACCACTTGGTCGGTCGCCGAGGTGAAATGGAACGGTTGCAACGACCGGCAGCAGAAGCACTGTGCCAGCACGTTCACATACAGCGGGTACGAGTGGGCCACGTGCTCTCCAGGGTAAAGGTGCTGAACCGAGCCTAACCGGGTCGTCCCCCGGCGCATCCACCCGACGCTCAGTGCAGGCCGGCCCGCAGCGCCAGTCCCCGCACGAAGGCGGCCTGGCCGGCGTGCTCCAGGTCGTCGGGGATCACGCTAACCAGACGCACCGCCACGGTCACGGGCGGGTCCAGCGGGTGTCGACGATCCGGCTGAAGTCGTCCTCGAGCAGTGTGCCCAGGTACCCGAGGGTGCGCTCGTGGACCACGTCGAGGTAGCCGAGCAGCAGGTCGGCGCCGGCGCGCACACTGGCCACATCGGCCGGGCTCTGGCCGTAGCCCGTCGCCGATGCGGAGAACGGCAGGTTGACACGGTTCTGCCAGCCGGCGGATGCCCACAGCTGCGGCTCCCCCATCAGGTCGGCGATGTGGCCGTCCTGCACGCGGGTGAGGTGCCAGGCCAGCCACGCGATGGTGTTCGCCTCGACGTCTGCCCGAAAGCCCAGTAGCGCGGGTCCGGCGCCGACCAGGCAGGCGTGCACCGCATCATGCACCCGGGTGAAGCTGTCGCTGATCGGGTTGGTAGACAGCATCCGGGTTCCTCCTGCGCTCGCGCGGCAGGGAAAAGGTCCCGCCGCTCTCGCCCACCGTAACCCGCCCGGACACACACAGGCGCGGGCTTAGACGAGGTGCTCCACCTGCAGGGTCTCGGCGCGGATGTGGCCGAGCACCTCTTCCTGCAGCGCCACGAACTCGCTGCTGCGCACCATCTCGTGGGTGCGGGGGCGGGGCAGCTCGATCGGGATCTCGGCTTTGACCCGGCCAGGCTTGTTCGTCATCACGACCACGCGGTCCGACAGGAAGACGGCCTCGTGGATGTCGTGGGTGATGAACAGCACCGTCATCGGGGTCTGCTCCCAGATGGTGACCAGCAGTTCCTGCATGAGCTGGCGGGTGAGCGCGTCGAGTGCGCCGAACGGTTCGTCCATCAGCAGCGTGGTCGGCCGGTACGACAGCACCCGTGCGATCGCCACCCGCTGGCGCATGCCGCCGGACAGCTCGGCCGGGTAACGGTCCGCGAACGCGGACAGGCCCACGGCGTTGAGCATCTCCGCGGTGCGGTCCTTGCGCTCCTTCTTGGCGACGCCGACCTCGCGCAGGGCAAACTCGATGTTCTCGGCGGCGGTCAGCCAGGGCAGCAGGGTGTAGCTCTGGAAGACGACCCCGCGGTCGCGGCCCGGGCCATCGATGGGGTGGCCGTTGATCAGCGCCACGCCCTCGGACTTGTCCTGCAGGCCCGCCGCGACGGAGAGCAGCGTGCTCTTGCCGCAGCCGCTGGTTCCCACGACCGACACGAACTCGTTGTCGGCGATAGTGAGGTCGGCGCTGCGCACGGCCCAGAACGGGTTCTTCTCGGTGCCGAAGCGCACGCCGAGGTTCGAGAATTCCAGGCTCATGAGCGGCCCTTTCCGAGGTACTTGAACAGTCGCTTGCCGGCGAGGCGCAGCAGCTGGTCGATGATGAGTCCGAGCAGGCCCAGCACGATGATGTAACCGATGATCAGCTCGGTGTCGAGGTAGCGCTTGGCCAGGTTGATCCGGTAGCCGAGCCCCGAGCTGGCCGCCACGACCTCGCTCACGAGCAGCCAGGTCCAGCACCAGCCCATCGCCAGTCGCAGCGAATCCCAGATGCCGGGCAGGGCGCCGCGCCAGACGATGCGCCGCAGCACCCGGGAGTCGCTCATGCCGAAGGTGCGGCCGATCTCCACAAGCTCCCGCGGAACCCTGCGCACGTCGTCGACGACCATCAGGACGAGGGCGAAGAACGTACCCATCCAGATGATGAAGAGTTTTTGCGATTCCTCGGCGCCGAACCACACGATCGACAGTGGCACGAAGGCCACGACGGGCATGTAGCGGATGAATTCCGACAACGGCACCAGCAGCGCCTCGAAGAAGCGGATGCGGGCCATAAGGATCCCGAGCGGGATCGCCATCACAGCGGCCAGGAGGAAGGCCGCGATGATGCGCATGAACGACACCCCGATGTCACCCCAGATCTCGCCGTTGGCGAGCTGCTCGCCCAGGCGGCCGACGACGCCGGCCGGGCTGGGCAACAGGGCCTCGTTCATGACGCCGGCGGCGGAGACGGCGGCCCAGATCAGCAGGATGAGGGCGAAGCCGGCGAGGGAGAGAACCAGGCCCTGGGTGCGGTTGATCGTTCCGTCCAGCCGCAGCACGGCGGGCTTCCGCCGGCGGGGCTTGCCGGGGCCTTCGGTTTCGACGGCCACCGGTCGGGTGTGGGTCAGAGTGTTGCTCACGGTGTGTGTCCCTTGGTTAGCGATCGAGGACCGAGGTGATGAACGTGGTGTTCACGGCGTCGTCCCCGAGCTCAGTTTCGGTCTCCAGGATGCCGGCGGCCAGCATGGCGGACTGGATGGACGGCAGGGTGTCGGTGCCCAGCATCCCGCCTTCGGCCATCATGTCGGCGCTGTCGGTCAGGGTGTAGAAGTCCAGGCCCTCGAACATGGTCGCGCGCTGGTCTTCCGGCACTCCGGTGGCTTCGCCGATGATCTTTTGCGCCTCATCCGGGTTCTCCTCGAGGAAGGCAACGGCCTTCTCCCAGGCCGCGGCGAGGCCTTCAACGACCTCGGGGTTTTCGGCCGCGTACTCGGGCGAGACGAACAGGCCATCGCTGATCAGGCCGGGGGTCTCGCCGGCGGAGTAGATGATCTTGGAGTCGGGGTTGGCGGTCAGGGCCGCGGTCACGTAGGGCTCGTAGGTCACGGCGCTGTCCACCTGGCCGGCGATCAGCGCGTTGCCGGCATCCGCGGGCTCGAGGTTGACGGTGGTCACATCGTCGGGGTCGATGCCGTTCTTGGCGAGGGCATCGAAGTAGACCAGGGCGCTGACGCCGCCTTCGCCGAACGCGATCTCCTTGCCCACCAGGTCGGCCACCGAGTCCACGCCGGCACCGCCGATCATGGCGTCGGCGGTGAGGCTCACGTCTTCCAGCAGCACCATCTCGAACTTGTGCTGGTCATAGTTGACCAGCCAGTCGTTGATCGAGTGGTTGATGCCGTCGACCTGGCCGGTCGTGGCCAGCGCCACGTAGTCGCTTTCGTCGTAGTTGAGGATCTCCAGGTCGATGCCCTCGTCCTCCAGGTAGCCCTGGTCCTGGGCGATGTACCAGGGGCCGTAGCCGACCCAGGAGTTGGTGCCGAGGGTGAACGGCGTCAGTTCCTCGCCGGAATCGCTGGAGGCGGCTCCCGAGGAGCAGGCGGACAGGGCGACGATGCCGGCGACGGCGGTTGCGGTGAGGGCGAAGCTTCTCGTGCGGGACATGGGCTGACTCCAATTAATAGCGGTGATCGACGTCGGGTGACGATACCGGGATCCGTGGCGGCTCTTTCTGCAGCGCTGCTCGTGAAAGCGTAATTGACCGATTCGAACCCGTTTCAACACAATCAGGGGTCGGACTGCATCGGAATTGCCGATAGCCGTACCGTCTGGCGGGCTGGTTAACCTGCCCGTAACAAAGGCGACTCCGGCGGCCGCACAATTCCGGGTGGGGCCGCCGTTTCCGGGCGTCTATTTCGCCCATGTTTCACAAAATGAAAATTTCACAAATTGTTATCCAGCGGGGAGGATCTGAGATCTGGGACGGCGGGCAGCGACCGGCGGAAAACCGGCCCGGGTCAGGCGTGCTGCCGGATCAGGTCCGCGGCTCGTTCGGCGACAGCCATGATGGTGCCCACCGGGTTCAGCGCCGTGACGGTGGGAAACACCGAGGCGTCCACGACCCGCAGGGCACGCACCCCGCGCACCCGCAGCTGCGGGTCCAGGACCGCGGAGGCATCATCATCCGCCCCCATCTTGCAGGTGCCGCTGACGTGGTACACGGTCTGGTGGGTCGCCCGGGCCAGCGCCGAAATCTCGGCGTCGGTCTGCGCCTGGGGACCAGGGAAGACCTCGCGGCCCAGCAGCGACCGGAACGGCTCGGCGTGCCCGACCCGGCGGGCGAGGCGGATGCCGGCGACCAGCATGGCCTCGTCGTGGCCCTCCGGGTCGGTGAAGTAGCGGTAGTCGATCGCGGGCACGGTGTCGGGGTCGGCGTCCGTGATCCAGACCCGGCCGCGGCTTCGCGGTTTGCACACGTTCGGCGCCAGCGACAGGGTGTGCTCGGGCAGCGGCACGCCGGAGTTCTCCACGTGCACCCCCCAGGTCTCCAGCGGAATGTGGGTGGACACGTCGGGCAGGTTGTTCGCGGCGTCCAGGCTCACCACGTAGCCGGCATCCCAGCCGGTGGCGCAGACCGGGCCGGGCTCGAACTCGGTCTGCCAGACCACCAGCCCTTCGGCGTGGTCCTGCAGGTTCTCGCCCACACCGGGCAGGTCGACGAGGCAGGGGATGCCAGCGGCGTCCAGCACCGCCCGCGGACCGATGCCCGACAGCTGCAGCAGCCGCGGCGAGTCGATCGCCCCGGCGCAGAGGATGACCTCGATGCCGGCCCGCAACTCCTCCTCGGTGCCGTTCGCACGGCGCACCCGCACGCCGACCGCCACGCCGTCCTCAACGAGCACCCGGAGGGCGCGGGTCCCGGTTTGGACCGTCAGGTTGGGGCGGTCGTCGACCACCGGATGGATGTAGCTGAACGACGCCGACGAGCGCTGGTTGGTGGCCGGGTCGTAGCCGATCTCGAAGTAGCCGGCGCCGTCCACGAACTCGGTGTCGTTCCACGACTCCCGCACGGGCACGTCGAGGGCCGCGGCCGCGGACTCGATCACCTGCTGCAGGTAGGGGTTGCGGTCCGCCGGCGGGATGACGGACACCGGCGCCAGCAGGCGGTCGAAGCAGGGCCAGAGCACCTCCGGGGTCCAGCCCTCGGCCCCCAGCGTGACCCACTCGTCGAGGTCGCCGCGCATGGGCCGCCAGGTGATCATGGTGTTCGCCGTCGAGCAGCCGCCCAGGATGCCCATGCGGGCCATCCGGATGTCGGAATTGCCGCGCTCCTGCGGCACGCTGCGGTAGTCGAAGTCGTATTCCCCTTCGAGCATGTCCGCCCAGCGGCGGATCGACTGGGCGCGCGGCTCGTCCGTGTCGCTCGGACCGGTTTCGAGCAGGGCGACGGTCACCGAGGGGTCTTCGCTCAGCCGGGCGGCGACGATGCACCCGGCGGTGCCACCGCCCACCACGAGGTAATCGGCCAGGGCGTCGGGGTACTTGGACAAGGTGAGGCCTTTCAGGAGTACGGGAGGAGGCGGGGCGCGGCTCAGCCGTGCTGGAACCAGGTGGTCTTCAGGCCCACGTAGTTGTCGATGGCGTGGGCGGAGAGGTCCCGGCCGAAACCGGACTGTTTGAAGCCGCCGAACGGGGTGGTCAGGCCGAGGGCGTCGACCGTGTTCACCGACACCGTGCCGGCGACGAGGCGGGCCGAAACCCGGTGCGCGCGGGCGAAACCGCTGGTCCAGACCGAGGCCGCCAGGCCGAACGAGGTCGAGTTGGCGCGGCGGATGGCCTCGTCCTCGGTGTCGAAGGGGGTGACGGTGACGACCGGGCCGAAGATCTCGTGCTGGTGCAGCGGATGGTCCTGGTCGAGACCGGTGATCACGGTGGGGCGCAGGTACGCGGTGGACCCGGTGATGCTCATCCGCTCGCCGCCGTGCACGATCTCGCCCGAGTCGGCGCCGGACTGGATGGCACGTTGAACACTGTCGGCGTGCGCGGCGCTGACGAGCGCACCCATGCCGCTGGCGGCATCGAACGGGTCGCCCGGTTCGTAGGCGGCGGCCTCCGCCACGAACAGGGCCAGGAACTGGTCGTAGACCGGGCGTTCGACGAGGATCGTCGAATTGGCCGAGCAGACCTCACCCTGGTTGTAGAAGGCGCCGAAGGCCGCCTTCGCGGCGGCGGCGGCCAGGTCGTCGGTGTCGGCGAAGACGATGTTGGCGCTCTTGCCGCCGGCCTCCAGGCTCAGGCGCTTGAGGCCGGTCTCCCCGGTCGCCACCATCAGCCGCTGGGCGGTGGCGGTCGACCCGGTGAAGGTCAGCGCGTCCACCCGGCGGTGCCGGGCGAGGGCATCCCCGGTGATCGCGCCGGTGCCGGTGACGACGTTGAGCACCCCCGCGGGCAACCCGGCCTCCAGCGCGAGGTCGCCGAGCCGCAGCGCGGTCAGGCTGGAGAGTTCGGCGGGCTTGAGCACGACGCTGTTGCCCACGGCGAGCGCCGGCGCGAGCTTCCAGGCGGCGATCTCGAGCGGGTAGTTCCACGGCACGATGGCGCCCACCACGCCGAGCGGGCGGCGGGACACCACGGCGGTGGAGCCGGGCGGGGTGGCGGGCACCTCGTCGGTGAGCTTGTCGACGAGTTCGGCGTACCAACGGAACGTCGCGGCGGCGCCGGGTACGTCCACCGCACGGGCCTCGTGCACGGGTTTGCCCATGTCCATCGACTCGAGCATCGCCAGTTCGTCGGTGGCGGCGTCGATCCGGTCAGCCAGGTCGAGGAGCACGCGCTTCCGCTCGGCGGCGTCCGCCCCGCTCCACCGCCCGGACTCGAAGGCGGCCGCCGCGCCCGACACGGCGCGGTCGACGTCGGCGGGGCCGCAGAGGCTCAGCGGTCCGAGGTCGGCGCCGGTGCCCGGGGAGGTGTTGCCGAGGGTGCGGCCGTCGGCGGCGTCGCTGCGCCGACCGTCGATGACCGCGCGGCCGTCGATCGCGGGCAGGACGGGGGCGGTGCTGGTCATGGGGATCTCCTTCGCGGGCGGGCCGGGTCCGATAGCCCATCACGATAGGCGCACCGGATTGCGGGAATATGACGATCGCGTGCGCTATCACTTTTGTTGATCCAGTTTTCGCGGTTTTCTGCTGCGACCGACGACCCGTAGCGAGGCGGGGGGACAGGTCAGGCCAGGATTTCCCGGATGCAGTCGGCCACCGCGCGGGCCCGGGCTGTGGAGCGCATCGAGGTGACGGTGGAGATCACGATCGGCAGCGACGCCACCTCATCGGCGATTTCGACCACGGCCACCTGCCCGCCGTCGTAGGTCTCCGACGGCACCGGCCGCTGGTTGAGGATTGAATACCCGTGGCCGCGCGCCACGAGGGCCCGCACGGTCTCGTAACTGGTCGAGCGGTAACGGATGTTCGGCTCGATGCCCACGCTGCCCAGCAGGTTCAGGAAGTAGTCGCGGCTGTGCGGCAGGTCGAGCAGGATGAGCTTCTCCAGCCCGAGCTCGCGCAGGTGCACGGTGCCGCGCGCCGCCAGCGGATGCTGGGCCGGCAGCACCGCGTAGGGCCGGGCGACCGCCACGGTCTCGCTGGTGAGGTCGGTGCCGACCGAGAATCCGTAGCTCAGCGCCAGTTCGGCGGCGCCCCGGCGCAGCTCGGAGCGGACGCCGTCGGCATCCACCTCGGTGACGTCGAGGATGAGCTTGGGGAATCGCTCGCCGAGCACCGAGAGCAGGCCGGGCAGCACGAACGGGGCGAGGGTGACGAAGCAGGCCAGCCGCACCAC
This sequence comes from Cryobacterium sp., assembly GCF_025463825.1. Classification (GTDB taxonomy): domain Bacteria; phylum Actinomycetota; class Actinomycetes; order Actinomycetales; family Microbacteriaceae; genus Cryobacterium. Next base: position 17,180 of record NZ_JAODBG010000009.1, on the reverse strand, counting down.
GCCGCGCACCTGCGTCTCCACCCCGCGGGCCGACTCCAGTGCCTCGTCGAGCTGGGCGAGGATGACCGTCGAGTCGCGCAGCAGGCTCTCCCCGGCCGCGGTGAGGACCAGGCCCTTGGACCGCAGCCGCAGGAACAGCTGCGCGCCCACGTGGGTTTCCAGCTGGGCGATCGAGGCCGACACGGCCGATTGCGCCACCCGGAGTTCGTCGGCCGCGGCGCTCATGCTGAGGTGGTTGGCGGCCTCGACGAAATAGGTGAGCTGCATCAGGGTGATCTGGGGACGCCTGGGCATTGTCCACCTCCTCAGGTGTCTGGTGCCGGCACCCACCCGTGGGCGGAGCCCCCGGGTCGCCTGGGGGCCGATCCTCAGATCATTCAACCATGCCGGCCCCGGCAAGGCCGTGGCCCACGGCGCGGGCCGTGCGCACCGCCAGGGTGGCGGCGGTCAGCGTCGAATTGCAGCCCAGCGCCGTGGGCACGACGCCGTTGCCGGCGACGAACAGGTTGCCGGTGCCCCACACGCGGCCGTCCGGGTCGCACACGGACTCGCCGTCGTCGGCGGCGCCCATGCGCCAGTGCCGGTGGAGTGCAGTGACCCGCCGATCGGCAGCTCACCGGCGGTCGCCTCGTCGAAGGTGCCCACGGCTGCCGCAGCCTTCAGCTGGCTGGCGTGGCCGAGGCGCACGTTCTCCTGGTCGGTGTCGGTGAGGCTGAAGTGCAGTCGCAGGCGCGGCATGCCCAGCGCGTCGACCTCGGTGTCGGAGATATCCACCCGGTTGTCCGACTGCAGTTCGATGGGCACGTACCAGCTCAGGCCAAACCGGTGGCTGCCCGACACCGGGTCGATGGCGTCCATCATCTGGTCGTGGAACGGCTGCTGCGCCCCGGCGCTGGGCAACCACCAGGCGCCGATGATGAGGTCGTCGGGCCGGCTGGCGACCGGTTCCTCGTCGACGACGACGGACGTGCCGGTCAGGAACACGTGGTCGTTCAGGTACCGGCCGAGGGCCGCCGGGCGGATGCCGGAGGCGTGCAGCAGCTGCGGCGAGCGCAGGGTATCCGCGGCGATGATGACCTGGCCGGCGCCCAGCTCCCAGGTCTCCCCCGAGGTCAGGTCGCAACGCCAGGCCGGACGCGGCCGCGACGGAGTCGGGCGCGGTGGGGAACTCGGTCGTGGTGTAGAACAGGCCGGTGCTGCCAGATGCCCAGGATGCCGCCCACGGCGGCGAGGCGGCGGACCCTGGTCTGGCGGGGTAGACGTGAGTTGGTGTTCATGAACTGCTTCTTGGGTGTGACGGTACGAGAGGGGTTAGCGTGCGGGCGAGGTGAGGATGGCGGTGACGTGTGTGCGCGCGTTGATCAGTTCGGTGACCGGATCGGCGGCAGCATCCAGTTTGAGGAGGATGCACTCGGCGAAGCCGATCTCGGCCAGGGTCGCCAGCCAGGCGGTCCAGTCGATGGATCCGGCGCCGACGGTGCGGAAGAACGGGCGGTGCTGGGCGAAGACCTCGTGGGACAGCGGGATGTGCCGGTCGACCTGGCCGATGGCGTCCTTCCAGTGCGCAATGACGAGCCGGTCGCGGTGGCGACGGGCCACCTCGATCGGGTCGCCGCCGCCGAGCACGACGTGCCCGGTGTCCAGGCACAGCGACACGACGAACGGGTAGTCGACGCCCCCTCCGCACCAGCAAATCCGGGCAACTCTTGAGGATGAGCGTGTGGTTCGGGCGCACACGAGTGGCCCGGCTCGCGACGAACGCGGGCCGGGCCACAGGTGCGCGGTCAAGTGCCGCGTGGTTAGTGCTGGGCGGTCAGCGCCGGGCGGGGTCCAGGAGGGCCGGGCCCTGCTCGCGCAGCTCGGCGATCGAGGTGACGCCGAGCAGCGCCATCGTGCGGCGCAGCTCGTCGCCGAGGATGCCGATGACGTGGCCCACCCCGGCCTCGCCCGCCGCGGACAACGCCCAGAGGTAGGGCCGCCCGATGAACGCCGCGTCGGCGCCCAGCGCCAGGCAGATGGCAATGTCGGTGCCGGTGCGCACCCCGGAGTCCACGAGCACCGCGACATCCGGGCCCACCGCCTGGCGCACGTCCTGGATGAGGTGAACCGGCGGCACCGTCTGGTCGAGCTGGCGGCCGCCGTGGTTGGAGAGGTGGATGCCGTCCACGCCGAGGGACCCGGCGGTCGCCGCGTCGGCGGCGCCGAGGGTGCCCTTGAGCACGAGCTTGTGCGGCCACAGCTCCCGGATGCGCGCCACGTCGTCCCAGGTGACCGCGGGGTCGAACTGGGCCGAAATGTCGGCGATGGACCCGCCGCTGAACCGGCCGGTCGTGTCACTGGCGCGGATGTTGGAGAAGTCCAGGGCCGGCTGGGTCGACATCCGCGCCCAGTAGCCGGGCTTCAACCCGATGTCGAACAGGGTCGACAGGGTCATCCGCGGCGGAATGGTGAGCCCGTTCCGGCGGTCACGCAGCCGGTTGCCCGACACCGCGGTGTCCACCGCGATCTCGAGCACCGGGGAGCCGGCATCCGCCGCGCGGCGCACCATGTCGTGCGTCATGCCGCGGTCCTTGAGCACGTAGAGCTGGAACCACAGGTCTTCCGGCCGGGGGCCGGTGCCGGCCAGCTCCTCGATCGTGGTGGTCGCCATGGTCGAGAGCACGTAGGGCACCCGGGCCCGGGTGGCGGCGGCCAGCACCGCGGTCTCGCCCAGCGGCGAGATCATCCGGGTGTAGCCGGTGGGGGCGAGGCCGAGCGGCAGCGCGTAGTCGGAACCGAGGAACGTCGTGCCCGTGTCAACCGTGGTGACGTCCCGGAGGGCCGCCGGCCGGAACCGGAAGCTGCGGAACGCGGCCTCGTTGGCGGCGAGGCTGGTCTCGGCATCCGCCCCGCCGTCGAGGTAGTCGACCACCGGTTGGGGCAGCGCGCGCCGGGCCTTCCGGCCCAGGTCGGCGGTCGTGAAGACCTGCCGCAGGGCGCGCGGCCCGGCCCCGGCGGGGTGCCGGCGCACGCCGACGAGGTCGAGCATCTCGGTGATCTTCATGGTTCTAGAGCGCGGCCGATTCGGCGAGGCGGATGCGCACGGCGTTGCCGTGGGCCGGGAACCCCTCGTGCTCGGTGAACGCCAGCACCGTGTCGCTCATGGCGATGAGTCCGGCCCGGTTCGACTTGGCGATGGCGGTGCGCTTGCGGAAGGCGTCGGCGGTGATGCCGCTGCTCACCTTGGCGTAGCCGCTGGTGGGCAGCGACGCCGGGCAGCCGAGCACGAAGTTCGCCATCGACACCGTGGTGTCCTGACCGAGCAGCACCTCGCCGGCGTCGATGATCAGCTCGAGGATGGCCTCCTCGTCACGCACGACGAGCTGCATGTGCTCGGGGGCATAGGCGTTGGCGACCTCGGCGGCCTCGGCCAGGTCACGGGTGAGCACGGCGCCGCCGTTCACGCCGAGCGACGAGAGGGCGTAGCTGCGGCGCGGCTCCGGCAGCAACTCCACCTGGCGGGCCACCTCACCCTGCAGGGCGTCGATGAGCTCCTGGGAGTCGGTGACGAGCACGCTGGAAGAGTCTGGGCCGTGCTCGGCCTCGTTGAGTAGGTCGGCGGCGAGCAGGGTGACGCTGGCGGAGTCGTCGGCGAGGATCAGGCTCTCGCTGGGGCCGAGCAGCATGACGCCGACGGTGCCGTAGCGCTGCACCTCGATCTGGGCGCAGGCGACGGGCGGGCTGCCGGGGCCGGCGATCTTGCGCACCTTGGGCACCGACTCGGTGCCGAACGCCATCGCGGCGATGCCGGCGGGGCCGTTCACCCGGAAGACGTCGGTGAGGCCCAGTTCGTCGGCGACGACGAGCACGGCCGGGTCGACGGTCCCGTTGGTGCCGGGCACCGGCGGCACCACGACAACGATGTTCTTCACGCCGGCGACGACGGCGGGCGTGGCGAGTTGGATCAGCACCGACGGGTAGGAGCCCTTGCCGCTGGGCACGAACAGGCCGGCGCTCTCGATCGGCGTGGCCTTCTCGCCCACCATGACCCCGGGCGCCGTCTCGAAGCGCCAGTTTCCGTGCAGCATCAGCTGCTCGTTGAAGCGGCGCACGTGCGCGATGCTGTCGCGGATGGCGTCGATCAGCTTGGGGTCGAGCGAGGCGCGCGCCTGGGCGATCTCCTCGGCGCTCACCTTGATGTTCTCCGCGGCGATTTCGACCTTGTCGAACTGGGCCAGGGCCCGCACCAGGGCGGCATCACCGTTCTGGCGCACGTCCTCGATGATGTCGAGCACGGATGCGCGGAGCTCGGGGTCGAAGATCTTCTCGATGCCGCGGGTGGTCAGGTCGGCCCGCTGGTCGTGGTCGAGTTCGTGCCAGGCGCCGCGTTCGAGGATCGGCTTCACTGCGTGGGTCATGGTTCTCCTGGGGTCTCGCGGGGTCGTCGGGGTGGGGTTAGTGGGGTCAGACATTACGGCCGCCGTCGATGGGGATGGCGGCGCCGGTGAGGTATTGGGAATCGGGGCCGAGGAGGAACTCGAGCAGCGCCCCGATGTCGTCGTCGCGGCCGAACCGGCCGGCCGGGATCTGGGCGAGCAGCCCGGGGGCCACCTCGGGGTCGGACAGGAACGGTTGGGTCATCCGGGACGGGAAGTAGCCCGGGCAGACGGCGATCACGGCCAGCCCCTCGGCGCTCCACTCCAGCGCGAGCGATTTGGCCACCGACAGGGCGGCCGCCTTGCTCGCGTTGTAGTCGGCGAAGTGCAGTTCGGGTTTCAGCGCGTTGACGGATGCGTTCACCACGATCACCCCGGGCCGCTCCAGCACGGCGTGGGCCTGCTGGGCGCAGCTGAGCACACCCACCACGTTCACGTCGAACAGGCGGCGCACCTGCGCGGGGTCGAGTTTCTCGGCCGGCACGCCCTGGCCGTCGATGCCGGCGTTCACGAACACGCCGTCCAGGCCGCCGAGGACGCGGGTCGCGTCGGTGAAGGCCGCGGCCACGGCGGCGGGGTCGGCGATGTCGCAGGCACTGCCGCCCACTCCCGCGCCTTCGGCGAGGGCCGCCGCGACGGTGTCCGGCCGGGTGCCGGTGATCCAGACCCGGTGGCCTGCCGCGGTGAGGTGCCGGGCCACGGCCCTACCGATGCCGCTGGTGCCGCCGGTGATGAGGTAGCGGCGCGCGGCCGGCGCTCCGCCGGTCATGCCTGGCACCGCACGATGACCTTGCCCGTGTTCAGGCCGGGCATCGTGGCGAGAAACTCGGGGAAGGCGGTGAGGTCGACGCGGTGGGTGACCAAGCCGGCGTACCGCTGGGGTCGTTCGGCCAGGGCGGCGAGCGCCCGCGGCAGGTCCTCGTCGTCGAAGCCGATGCCGCCCATCAGGGTGACGCCCTTCTCGACGAGTTGCTGGGCCGTGAAGGGGATCGGGTGGTCGCCGATGGCCACGACCAGCACGGTGCCGCCGCGGCGCACCGCGGCGAAGGCCGCAGCGACCGCGCCGGGGAAGCCGGCGGCGTCGATCACCAGGTCGTAGGCATCCGGTGCCGGCGCAGCCACGACGGTCGCGCCGAGCCGGGTTGCCGCCTCGGCGCGGGCGGGCTGGGGTTCGCTCACCGCGACGGCCGCGGCCGGGAAGCGGTGCTGCAGTTCGGTGACGATCAGGGCGCCGATCGGGCCGCAGCCGAGCACCAGCACCCGGTCGGGCCGGGTGGTGACCCCGTCGAGGGCGCGCAGCACGACGGCCAGCGGCTCGGCGAGCACGGCGACGTCGAGGTCGAGGCCGGCAGGCACCGGGTAGACCGTGCCCGCGGGCACATCGAGTTCGGTGGCGTAGCCGCCGGGCCGGGTTTCACCGAGCCAGGTGAGGTTGGCGCAGAACCGGGCGGACCGGGCGCAGTCGGCGCAATCGCCGCAGCCGTACCGGGAATCGGCGACCACCCGGGTGCCGACGGGAACGGCGGGGTCGTCGGACGCGCTGACCGTGCCGACGACCTCGTGGCCGAGCACCGCCGGCCAGTAGTCGACCCAGGCGCCGGTCGAAAAGACGTGCAGGTCGGAGCCGCAGAGGCCGGCCCACTCGGGGCGGATGCGCACGTCGCCGGCCGCGCGGGCGGGCAGCTCGACGGGTCCGACGCGCACGGTCAGGTCGCGCTCGAGCATCAATCCGGTCGTCATGTGGTCTCCTTCCACGCGGTCGTTCTTTCCATTAGAGGCCGCCCGGGAGGCGGCCGCGGAACGATCGCACCGCCTACTGTCCCAGATCTCAGAACCGGGTGGGGGTTCCTGGGCGGCGGCGGGGGCATCGTCCGGTATTTCATAATGCACTGCGAAGCCGGGAAATCGTCAGTCGGCTGTGGGATGAAGATGACAGGCTCGATTCACCTGCCCGTTTCCCCGCCCGAAGGAAGTACACCCGTGAGCCAGCAGCCGCCCCTCGCCTCCATGGCCCGCCAGAGCGTGCTCGACGGTGACCCCGCGACCGCCCACCGGCAGGTCTCCCGCCTGATCGCCGACGTGACCGGCTCCGCCGTGCGATCGGCCACCATCAACGCCGACCAGTACAGCCTCAACTCGCTCAACGGGCAGGCCGTGCTCGAAACGGGTGACCGGTACTTCTTCAAGTTCCACAGCGAAGAGGGCGAGGATGCGACCATCACCGAGTACTACAACGCCGAGATGCTGCGGGAAAACGGCTACCTCGTCGACGTGCCCACCTTCGCCAACGGTGAACCGGGCCGGCAGATCCTGCTCTACCGGCTGCGCGAGGACGCCCGGCTGGCCGACGTGGCCCGGGCCAGCGAACTCGGGCTGGCCGCGGCCGGCACCCCGGGTGACGCGGGCCTGCCGGGGCCCGCCACCGCCGACGAGATCGTGCGTGCCCAGGAACAGCGCGACCGGCGGAACGCCGACTGTCTGCTGGCGACGCTGCACGAGACCACGGCCGCCGACGTCGCCGCCGAACCCATCCACCAGCTCTTCCACCACCGCCTGGTCTCGCCGGCCCAGCCGGGCAGCGCCCCGGTTCCGGCCGGCCGCGGCGGGCGGGTGGCGAGTTTCTACGTCGGGCAGGACTTCCAGCTCGGCGAGCTGAGCATCCCCTGGGCCGAGCTGGCCGACCTCACCTGGACCATCAACGGCATCGACTATGGGCAGAGCCTTGGCTCGTTGTTCGACGAGGCCGGCGACCGGCTCGCCCCGGCGCGGCTGGACGAATCGGGGGCGGTCATCGCGCACGGCGACGACCACAACGCCAACATCTGGTTCACCCGCACGGGGGACGACGCCGAGGGCGTCGAGCTGGTGGCGTTCGACCCCGCGTTCGCCGGCCGGCACGTTCCCACGCTGCTCGCCGACGTGAAGGCAACCTTCCACAATGTGTTCGCGCATCCGCTCTGGTTGTACGAACCCGGCGCAGCGACCGAACGCTACACGGTGTCGGTGCGCCGCGACGGCGATCGCCTGCACGTCGAGCACGACTGGCGGCTGAGCCCCCTGCGCGAGGCCTTCCTGGCCTCCAAGGAGGCGAACCTGTGGCGCCCGCTGCTGCAGGAGCTCGCGAACCGCGGCGCTTTGCCGGCTGACTGGGAGCGTGTGGTGAGGCTGGCGCTGATGCTCTGCCCCACCTTGGTGATGAACCTGCGGGCCGGTGCCGCCAGCGGCCACACCCCCACCTCGTCGGTGATCGCCCTGTCCCAGGCCATCTCCGCCGGCTCCGAGCCCACCGCCGGCACCGACCGCTTCTCCGCCTTCATCGCCGCCATCACCCCTGCCGGAGTGGCATAACTCCTGCAATTTTTTGAAATACGGGGCCAAATCAAGTGATTTGGCCCCGTTTGGGGAAAATTGCAGGAGTTATGCATCCCGCAGGGGGTGGGGGGCGGGCTGGGTTAGAGGGCGGCGGCGGCCTGCTCGTTGTGGGCGCGGTAGCCCCGCTGGATGGTGATCTGGTCGGCGACGTAACCGGCGTCGTGCCACACGCCCCAGATGAAGCTCGAGCCACGCCGGGACTGCCAGGGCAGCCCGAGGAAGTAGACGCCGGGCTCGGCGGAGACGCCGCGTTGGTGCTTGGGCTTGCCCTTCTCGTCGAAGGCGTCCACCTGCAGCCAGCTGTAGTCGACGGCGAAACCGGTCGCCCAGACGATCGACTCAACCCCGGCACCGGCCAGGTCGAGTTCGGTCAGCGGGTTGGCCACCGATTCGGGGTCGGGCGCCAGGGCGCGAGCCTCCGGCTCCTCGGGCAGGTCGAGGCCGTTGCGGAGTGCGTAGGCGTCGGCTTCGTCGAGCAGCGAGAGGTAGTTGGCGTCGCCGTTCTCGACGTTGGTGCGGAGGTCCCCGCCGAAGCCAACGGTGCCGTTCTCGAACGTGTTGGTGCGGCCGACCAGCGTGATGCCGCTGGCGGCGAGTGCCCGGAAGTCGACGGTGTGGCCGCCGTGGGCGCCGCTGACCGCGATCGTGACGTGCTCAGCGCCCAGGGCGGGGGTGGATGCGTCCCACTTGCCGAGCACACCGAGCCACCAGACGAAGTCCCGGCCGCGATAGCTGCGCGGGGGCCGGTCGTGGGGGCCGACCGAGAGGTACACCTGCCGGCCAGACTTCTGGATCTCGGCTGCGATCTGCACCCCGGAGGAGCCGGCCCCGACCACGAGGACGGCACCCCCGGGCAGTTGCTGCGGGTTGCGGTAGGAGCTGGAGTGGATCTGCAAGAATCCGGCGTCCTCGGGAACGACGGCCGGTATCACCGGGCGCTGGAACGGCCCGGTTGCGGCCACGATGTAGTGGGCGTCGATGGTGCCGTCGGAGGTCTCGACCCGGAAGCCGGCACCGCCGATGTTCCGGCGCACGGAGGTCACCTCGACGCCGCACCTGATCGGCGCCTGGATCTTCTCCGCGTAGGCGACGAAGTAGTCCGCGACCTGTTCCTTGGAGGCGAACGCGCCGGGCTCGAGGTCGGCGAACTCCAGGCTCGGGAAGCGGTCGTGCCAGACGGGCCCGTTGGCCACCAGGGAGTCCCAGCGCTCGGAGCGCCAGCGCTCGGCGACGCGGTGGCGCTCGAGAACGAGGTGCGAGATGCCGCGTTCGCTCAGGTGCTCGCTCATCGCCACCCCGGCCTGGCCGGCGCCTACGACGAGGACTTCAACCTTTGTGCTTGACATTTACGACCTTCTCCATACCCGGCAATTTGCCTTCTTGTGCGAACGGTCCGCCCATTCTGGCTACCCAGGTGGCCGTGCTCATAATGAGCCGAAGTTGTGCACCTCATCGGAATCGAAGATGGTTAACCATTTATTTCGGCGGTATTTCCCGGGCCTGACGTAATCCGGCTCCGCCTCACCGCCCGCGCCCTGGGGAGTGCAGGCGCCACCGGATGACCGGGGGATGTTGCCAGCAGATTTCCCCGGCGTTGCCTGCCCGGTTGCATCTACGATTCAGATGCACGACGGCACTCACCGCTATTTGCATCTCCGTGAGCCGTGCGCGAAAACTAAGGGTGGCGGCACCCGGCTGTCGGAAAGAAGGCCACGATGATCCACACCCGCATCCGACCGTTCAACACCAAGGAAACCTATCCTGAGCAGAACCTCCACAACGACCTGTGCCAGGCGGTCGTCGCCGGCGGGGTCGTCTACCTGCGCGGGCAGATCGCCCAGGACCTCGACTCCCGGGAGAGCGTCGGCATCGGCGACATCGAGGCCCAGGCCGAAAAGGCCATGGCGAACATCGACATGCTCCTGCGGGAATCCGGCGGATCGCTCGAACACATCGTCAAGGTCGTCGTCTACCTCACCGACATCCGCTACCGGGAGCCGGTTTACACGGTGATGGGCCGGTGGTTGAAGGGCGTCTACCCGGTCTCCACCGGACTCGTCGTGTCGGCCCTGGCCCGGCCGGAGTGGCTCGTCGAGATCGACGCCACTGCCGTGCTCACCGAGACGGCCGGCGCGTGACCTTTTCGCTGGCCGCCCGTGACCCCGCCACCGGCGCTTTCGGCATGGTCATCAGCTCGTCCAGCCCCGCCGTCGCGTCCCGGTGCCTGCACCTGCGCGCGTCGGTCGGCGTTGCGGCCTCCCAGAATGTGACCAATCCGGCGCTCGGCCCGCTGCTGCTCGACGAGCTAGAGGCGGGCGGCAGTGCAGTCACCGCCATCGCCGCGGCGGTGGCGGCGGATGCCCACAGCGACTTTCGCCAGCTGACCGTCATCGATGCAGAGGGCCGGGTCGCCACCCACACCGGCAGCCAGGCCCTGGGCAAATTCGGGGTGAGCGTGGGCGACCAGGCCGTCGCCGCGGGCAACATGCTGCGGGGCCTCGACGTCCTGGACGCCATGGTCGGCGGCTACGCCGGCAGCACCGCGGAGACCTTCGAGGAACGCCTGCTGGCCGGTGTCCTGGCCGCGCTCGAGGCCGGCGGCGAGGCGGGACCCGTGCGTTCCGCCGGCCTCAGCGTCGTCGAAGGCGCCGAGTGGCGCGTCACCGACCTGCGGGTGGACGACTCGGATGACCCCGCGGCAGAACTCACCCGCCTGCTGGCGCTGTGGCTGCCGCAGAAGCACGATTACCTGGCCCGGGCCCTGCACCCGGACGGTGCGCCGTCGTACGGCGTCCCCGGGGACGAATAGTGCCCGCCCCGACGGATTCCAAGGCCCTGGTCCAGGCCCGGGTCGAGCAACTGGCCGCCGAGATCCTCGCCGTGAGCCACCGCCTGCACGCCGACCCGGAGCTCGGCTGGCAGGAGGTGCGCTCGGTGGAACTGCTGACCGGGCACCTCGAGGCGCTCGGCTTCTCGGTGGAACACGGGGTGGCGGGGTTACCCACGGCCTTCGTGGCCACGAAGGGTTCCGGGCCGCACACCGTCGGCCTGGTCGCCGAGTATGACGCGCTTCCCGGCCTGGGGCACGCCTGCGGCCACAACGTGATCGCGGCCGCGACGGTCGGGGCCGCCGCCGCCCTGGCCCCCGACGTCGACGCCCTGGGCCTCACCCTCCAGGTGATCGGCACCCCGGCCGAGGAAGGCGGAGGCGGCAAGGTCTTCATGCTCGATGCCGGGGTCTTCGACGACCTCGACCTGGCCATGATGATCCACCCGGGCCCCGTCGACTCGGTCATGGCCCGCCCCCGGGCGGTCGCCCACTTCGACGTGGAATACACCGGCAAGGCCGCCCACGCCGGCGCCTACCCACACCTGGGCGTCAACGCCGCCGACGCGTTCACCCTCGCCCAGGTGGCGATCGGCCTGCTGCGGCAACAGCTGCCAGACAGCGTGCGTGTGCACGGTATCGTGACCGAGGCCGGCACGGCACCCAACGCCATCCCGGACCACGCGAAGGGCAGCTGGTACGTGCGGGCGGCCTCGCTCGCCGAACTCGAGGAGGTGTTTTCCCGGGTGAGCAGCTGCTTTGCCGCGGGCGCCCTGGCCACCGGATGCGACTGGACGCTGCGGGAGACCAGCCCGCGGTATGCCGAGTTCCGGAATGACGTGCCGCTGGTGAACCTGTTCACGGCGAACGCGGCCGCGCTCGGCCGCGACATGGACCCGGACGAACTCCTGCCCGGCGGCATGAACACCGCCTCCACGGACCTCGGCAACGTGTCCCAGCGGATTCGCGCCATCCACCCCTACCTGGGCATCGGCTCGCTGCCCGCGGTGAACCACCAGGCCGAGTTCGCCGCCGCGAGCGTGACCGCCGAGGCCGACCGGGCGGTGCTCGACGGTGCGATCCTGCTGGCCCAGACGATCGTCGACGCCGTCAGCACCGACTAGCCGAGCCGCCGCCGGCTCCTACTGGCGGCGGCGGCCGGTGAAACGGCGGCCGAGGGTGTCGGCCGTCTGCACGATCAGGCGGGCGTACGAGTCGCGGGTGGCGTCGTCGACCCGGTCGGTGAGGAACGAGACCCCGATGCTGACGACCGGCATGCCGTTGTGGTCCCGGGCCGCTGCGGCAATGCAGGACACGTTCTCCGTCACCGATCCGCGCTCATACGACCAGCCGCGGGCCTGGTCCTCGGCCAGCACCGCCTTCAGTTCCCGCAGCGACCGCGGGCCGCGGCCGGTGCGGTCGATGAAGCGGTCCTTGGTGGAGAAGATCGCAGCCAGCTGGGCCGGCGGCAGGTAGGCCAGCAGGGCGCGACCGGATGCCGTGAGGGGCGCCGGCAGCCGCACCCCGACGGCGGTCACCAGGGGTGTCGGCTGCGGCGGCTGCTCCTTGAGCAGGTACAGGGTCTCGTGCCCGTGCAGCACGCCGAGGTGGGTGGTCTGGTCGATCTGCGCGGCGAGTTTCACCAGCAGCGGCCGGGCGAGGTGTTCGAGCGGCTGGTGCCGCAGGTACGCCGAGCCGAGCTCGAAGACCCCGATCGCGAGCTTGTAGCCCTGTTCCTCGGGGATGTGCACCACCAGGCCTTCGTCGATGAGCACCTGCAGCACCTGGTACATCGAGCTGCGGGGAACGTTCAGCTGGCGGGCGATCGCTCCGGCGGACACCGAACCGGGGGTGGCGGCCAGGTGCCGGAGGGTCGCGACGCCGTTCCGCAGCGCGGGCATGCGCGGCCCGAGCGGCGGCATGCCCACCGAGCGGGTCTGCGGCGGGCTCGGCGTGACCACCAGCGAGTTCTCGGTGGAGTCGTCCGCCCCGTCCGGCTCGGCCGGCGAGGCGTTCTCGGGTGGGGCGGGCGGCGAGACGGTCATGAATTGGAAGTCTATGCGCCGGTTTCGCCGGCCGCCAGCGCGAGGGCGACCGCCTGGTCCAGGCCGGGCTCACCCACCGTGATGCGCAGGCCCTCACCAGCGAACAACCGCACGGTGATGCCGGCCTGCCGCAGGCGGCCGGCGAGCTCAGCGGCCTCGTCGCCCAGCGGGATCCAGAGGAAGTTGCCATGCCCGGGCACCACCGGCAGCCCGGCGGCCGTAAGCACCCGAGTCATCCGTTCGCGGTCGGCGACGACGGTGCGCACGAGCGCCTCGCGCACCACCGGCTCGCCCAGGGAGGTGACCGCTGCAGCCACCCCAGCCGCCGCCACCGGGAACGGTGGCAGGACCGCGGCGACCGCAGCCACGATCTCCTCCGACCCGACCAGGTAGCCCACGCGCATGCCGGCCAGGGCATATGCCTTGGAGAAGGTGCGCAGGAGGACCAGGTTGGGGTGCTGCTCGAGCAGCTCCGTCGCCTCGAAGGCGACGGCGGCGCCGGTGAAGTCCCGGTAGGCCTCGTCGAGGACGACGAGCACATGCGACGGCACCCGGGCCAGGAAGGCGGCCAGGGCATCCGCGCCGAAGGCCGTGCCGGTGGGGTTGTTGGGGTTGCAGAGGATGATCACATCGGTGTTCTCGTCGATGGCCGCCGCCATCGCGTCGAGGTCGTGGCTGTGGTCGGCGGCCAGCGGAACGGCGGCCGGCTCGCCGCCGCAGGTGAGCACACAGATCGGGTAGGCCTCGTAACTGCGCCAGGCATAGACCACCTTGTGGCCGGGTTCGAGGAATGCCAGCAGCAGGTAGTTGAGCAGCGAGAGCGAACCGTCCCCGACGGCGATCCGGCTCGCCGGCTGGCCCACAGCGACCGCCAGGGCCGCCACCAAGTCGGCGCCGTGCAGCGCGGGGTACCGGTTGCCGGCCCGGGTGGCGGAGGTCACCGCGGCCACCACCGCCTCCGACGGCGCCGTGGCCGCCTCGTTGGAGGAGGCACGGAAGAGCACCGGGGTCGTGCCGGGCAGGGCCGCGGAGTAGACCGGGATGCGGGCGATTCCGGTACGGGGTTGCGGGGATGGGTGCGTCACAGTTGGGGGGTTCACCCCTTTACTGAATCGAATCCTGCGCCATCCCGTGGGCGACGGTGAGGAGCGCTGTCCCGGATCTCAGATTCGGTTTCACCGCCCGGGGCGCCGTCGGGGCGGCAGCCGCACTGTCTCGTATCTGGGACACCAGCTCGACAAATCAGGCTGCGCGGGCGATGGAGCTGGAGTCAGATAGAACCATGCAGCCCCTCAACACCTCCACCATCGAGACCAGCCTCCCCGTTTCGCCCGAAGCGCCGACCCCCGTCATCGTGGGCACCGGACCCGTCTCCGTGGCGGATGTCGTCGCGGTCGCCCGCCACGACGCCCCGGTGGTCATCGGTGAAGACGCCCGCGCCGCGGTGGCCGCCAGCCGCGCCACCATCGAGGTGCTCGCCACTGACGTTCAGCCGCACTACGGCATCTCCACCGGCTTCGGCGCCCTCGCCACCACCTTCATCAACGCGGCGGACCGCACCCGGCTGCAGCAGAGCCTGGTGCGCTCGCACGCGGCCGGCTCCGGGCCCGAGGTGGAACGGGAGACCGTGCGCGCGCTCATGCTGCTGCGGGTGTCGACGCTGCTGACCGGGCGCACCGGCATCCGCCTGGCCACCGCCGAGGCGTATGTGGGCATGATCAACGCGGGCATCACCCCGATCGTGCGCGAATACGGCTCGCTCGGCTGCTCGGGCGACCTGGCGCCGCTGTCCCACTGCGCCCTGGCCCTGATGGGTGAGGGTTCGGTGCGCAACCGCGCCGGCACCGAACTGCCCGCCGCCGACGCCCTGCGCGACGCGGGCCTTGAACCGGTGCTGCTGGCCGAGAAGGAGGGCCTGGCCCTCATCAACGGCACCGACGGCATGCTCGGCCAGCTCAGCCTGGCCTTGCACGACCTGCACACCCTGCTCTCCACCGCCGACGTGGCCGCCGCGATGAGCATCGAGGCCCTGCTCGGCACGGATGCCGTCTTCGCCGCCGACCTCGCCAGCCTCCGCCCGCAGCTGGGCCAGGAGGCCTCCACCACGAACCTGCGCCACCTGCTGGCCGGCTCGCCCATCGTGGCCAGCCACAAGGGCCCGGAGTGCACCCGGGTACAGGACGCCTACTCGCTGCGCTGCGCCCCGCAGGTGCACGGCGCCGCCCGCGACACCGTCGACCACGCCGGCCGCGTCGCCGACCGCGAACTCGCCTCCGCCATCGACAACCCCGTCGTCACCGTCGACGGCCGCGTCGAGTCCAACGGCAACTTCCACGGCGCCCCGGTCGCCTACGTGCTCGACTTCCTCGCCATCGCCGTGGCCGACGTGGCCAGCATGTCCGAGCGCCGCACCGACCGGATGCTCGACCCGGCCCGCAACAACGGCCTGCCCGCCTTCCTCGCCCACGACGTCGGCGTGGACTCCGGCCTGATGATCGCCCAGTACACCGCCGCGGGCATCGTCTCCGAACTCAAGCGACTCGCCGTGCCGGCCTCGGTCGACTCCATCCCGTCCTCGGCCATGCAGGAGGACCACGTCTCGATGGGCTGGCACGCCGCCCGCAAGCTCCGCACCGGCATAGACGGGCTCGCCCGGGTGCTCGGCATCGAAATCATGACCGCGAGCCGGGCCCTCGACCTGCGCGCCCCGCTCCTGCCGGGCCCGGCCACCGGCGCCGTGCTCGCCGAGGTGCGCCGCGAGGTCGCCGGCCCCGGCCCCGACCGGTTCCTCTCCCCCGAGATCGAGTCGGTCGCCGCCAGCGTACGAAGCGGCGCCGTGCTCACCGCCGCCCAGTCCCGCACCGGCGACCTGTACTGATTTTCAGCGCACGTGACGACGCCGCCCCCTCCGACGAAAGACGAGACTCTTGATGACTGATGTGACCGACACCACCGCACCCGCCACCGTTGCCGACGCGCACCCGCCCCGCGTGGTGCGCGCCGCCCGCGGCACCACCCTCACGGCCAAGAGCTGGCAGACCGAAGGCCCGCTGCGGATGCTGATGAACAACCTCGACCCCGAGGTCGCCGAGCACCCCGAGAAGCTCGTCGTCTACGGCGGAACCGGCAAGGCCGCCCGCAACTGGGAGGCCTACGATGCGATCGTGCGCACCCTCACCACGCTGGAAAAGGACGAGACCCTGCTCGTGCAGTCCGGCAAGCCCGTGGGTGTGTTCCGCACCCACGAGTGGGCCCCGCGCGTGTTGATCGCCAACTCCAACCTGGTCGGCGACTGGGCCACCTGGCCCGAGTTCCGCAAGCTCGAATCGCTCGGCCTCACCATGTACGGCCAGATGACCGCCGGCTCGTGGATCTACATCGGAACCCAGGGCATCCTGCAGGGCACCTACGAGACCTTCGCCGCCGTGGCCGCGAAAAGGTTTGGCGGCACCCTGGCCGGCACGCTCACCCTCACCGGCGGCGCCGGCGGCATGGGCGGCGCCCAGCCGATGGCGGTCACCCTCAACGAGGGTGTCGTGCTGATCGTCGACGTCGACCCGTCCCGGCTGGCCCGCCGGGTGGAGCACGGCTACCTCGATGAGATGACCGACGACATCGACGACGCCGTCGCCCGGGTGCTCGCTGCCAAGGCCGACCGCCGTGCTCTCTCGGTGGGCCTGGTCGGTAACGCCGCCACGGTCTTCGCCGAACTGTACGCCCGCAAGGTTCCGATCGACATCGTCACCGACCAGACCTCCGCGCACGACCCGCTCGCGTACCTGCCCGAGGGCGTCACGGTCGACGACTGGCACGCCTACGCGGCCGAGAAGCCCGAAGAGTTCACCGACCGGGCCCGGGCCGCGATGGCCAAGCAGGTGCAGGCCATGGTCGACTTCCAGGATGCGGGCGCCGAGGTCTTCGACTACGGCAACTCGATCCGCGCCGAGGCGCTCCTCGGCGGCTGCGAGCGGGCGTTCGACTTCCCCGGCTTCGTGCCCGCGTACATCCGCCCGCTTTTCGCCGAGGGAAAGGGGCCGTTCCGCTGGGCGGCGCTCTCCGGCGACCCGGCCGACATCGCGGCGACCGACCGTGCCATTCTCGAGCTGTTCCCGCACGACGAGAAGCTGCGCCGTTGGATCACCGCCGCGGGAGACAAGATCGCGTTCGAGGGCCTGCCCGCGCGCATCTGCTGGCTCGGCTACAAGGAACGCCACCTCGCCGGGCTGCGCTTCAACGAGATGGTCGCGTCGGGCGAGCTGAGTGCTCCCCTCGTGATCGGGCGCGATCACCTCGACTCGGGGTCGGTCGCCTCGCCCTACCGCGAGACGGAGGGGATGGCCGACGGCTCGGACGCGATCGCCGACTGGCCGCTGCTCAACGCGCTGCTCAACACGGCGTCGGGCGCGACGTGGGTGTCGATCCACCACGGCGGGGGTGTGGGCATCGGGCGCAGCATCCATTCCGGCCAGGTCGTCGTCGCCGACGGCACCACGCTCGCGGCGGAGAAGATCGAGCGCGTGC
>NZ_JAODBG010000144.1 GCF_025463825.1 Cryobacterium sp. | reverse complement strand
ATCAGGGAGTCCTTGATGGCCTGCCAGATGATGCGGGTCATCTCGTCCCCGTCCAGCTCGACGACAGTACCTGCAACCTTGATCTTCGACAATGGATTCTCCTCAGTGAGTCGGGGCATGGTGGCCGGGATCAATCCTAGCCGAGGGCGGTAACTGTCTCGACATCGAGAGAGTTGACGGCGCTGACCCGGTGCTCGTCCGAGTCCCCCAGAATCCCGACTATCAGCGGTCCCACGCGTTCGATAGCCTTGGGTTATGCCTGAACTCCGACTGGAAGAACTGTCCGCACGAAACATCGTTGCGGCCAACAACCTGAGCCTGAAGCCTGGTCAGGAGCAATTCATCGCCCCGGTCTCCTACGCTGTGGCGGCATCTGTGATCAACCCGGCCACCGCCTGGCAGCGCGTGGTGCTTCTCGACGGCCAGGTCGCGGGCTTCATCCACGGCAATTTCGATCCGGAGTCGCAGCAGGAAGAATTCCGCGCCTGCATCTGGCGCATCAACGTCGACGCCGAAGCGCAGGGCATGGGCGTGGGAAAGTTCGCCGCCGAGGCCCTGGCCGAGGAGGCCCGTCACCGCGGCTTCGACCGCATCACGGTGATCTGGGAGCCCGGCGAGGAGGGCCCGGAGGCCTTCTTCCACCGGATCGGCTTCGTCGACCTGGGCCAGACCGAGTACGGCGAGGTCATCGGCGCGCTCACCCTGTAAAGATGGGTCTGGATCCGGGCAGCCCGTTCGTGGCGGCGGTGCTCGACATCGTGGACTCGATCCCGCCCGGCCGGGTGATGACCTACGGCGACGTGGCCGCGACCCTCGGTTCCCGGGCCGCCAGGGTCGTGGGGCAGACGATGGCGCAGTTCGGGGCGGATGCGCCCTGGTGGCGGGTGATCCGCGCCGGCGGCCATCCGCCGGTCGATCATGAGGAGCGGGCGCTCGAGTACTACCGGGCCGAGCAGACCCCGTTGGTCTCCCCCCTCCGGCCGGACGCCGCGTACCGGGTGGATCTCAGTCTCGCCCGCTGGCGCCCCTGAGTCACGCCTGCGGCACCGCCAGCGTTGCGGCGTCTGCCCGGGGCGCGGCGGCCGCGCCGGGTCCGGACGCATCCGCCCCGACCAGCCGCGCCTGCCAGTCCTTCACGAGCGCCGGTTGATCGATGCCCAGCACCGCGACCGGGCGACCGCCCCGGCGGTAGACGGCCAGCAGGTCGCCGGTCTCGACGCCGCCCGCCTCGATCGACAGGTCCTCGCCCCCGTGAAACCGCCCGGCGAACTGCACTCGGGAGCCGGCCTGCTGCGAGGCGAGCCGGCTGGGCCGTTGCGAGCCGCCGAGCGGGTCACCGAGCAGCGCGGCCATGGCGATCCCGGGGCGATTGCGGGTGTCGCTCCAGTGCTCGACCCGGCGGTGCTGCCCGGTGACCGGGTCGAGCCAGGCGGCGCAGTCGCCGACGGCCACCACGCCGGGCGCACCGGTGGCTCCCACCTCGTCGCACACCACCCCGCCGCGCAGGTCGAGACCGGAGTCGCCGAGCCAGCCCACCAACGGCACCGACCCGATGTCGAGCAGCACCACGTCGGCGCCGATCTCCTCCCCCGTGGTGAGCCGCACGCCGGACACCCAACCGGGTCCGATCAGCTCCGCAACGCGCAGGTCGGTGCGCACGTGGGTGCCCGTCCGGGCGTGCAGCCGGTGCACCGCGTCGGCGACGGTGCGGCCGAAGGCGGTGCACAGCGCATCCGTGGTGCTGCCGATCACGGTCACGTCCATGCCCAGATCCCTGGCCGTCGAAGCCACCTCCAGGCCCACCACTCCCGAGCCGACCACGACCATCCGGCCGCCGGGCAGCAGTTCCTCGCGGAGGGCGAGAGCGTCATCCACCGTGCGGAGGGTGTGCACCCCGCGCGGCGAGTTCCCCAACCGGCGGGCGGCCGATCCCGTCGCGATCACGACAGCGTCGGCGTCGACGGTGCGACCGTTCGCGAGGGTCACCCGGTGCGTGGCCGGGTCCAGGCCCACCGCGGCGACCCCCAGCTGCCACTGCACGTCGAGGTCCTCGGTGGGAGACTCCAGGGCGAGTTCGCCGATGGTGGTCTGCCCGGTGAGAAAGCCATGGCGAAGGGGCGGCCGGTCGTAGGGCCGGTGGCGTTCGCCGCCCACGACGGTGATGCGACCGGTGTAGCCGTGCGCGCGCAGGGCGGCGGCACTGGCGTACCCGACCACCCCTGCGCCCACGATGGTGACTGAATCCATGCTGGGTGATCCCCCTATCAGACTGGTCACCGGGCCACAGGCCGGCGCCGGTTCGGGAACGAGAGGCTCTCGTTCGTGGGCGTGTGTTGTTCTCTTCAGCCCAGATTCGCCGCCGGCCGGAGACCTGTCAAGCGCGCCGGGCGGGTTCGGGGCGAGTGGTTGCCCACCCTTGACCTCCCCGAAACACAGCCGACTCAAAGCTCCCGAAAACCAACCGGCTCAGGGGATGTGTCCCCGTCCCGCGAGCCGTGAGCACGGCCCCGAGCATCCCGAGATTTCGGGGCTCAGGTCACCGTTCGGGAGGTGTATCGTGCCCGCATGGAGATGGCTGACGACCCGGTGAAAACCAACCCGGGGCATTACCTCGAGAACGACCGGGTGCGGGTGCTCGAGTACCGCGACGAGGCGGGCGAGACGACCACGCCGCACCGGCATCCGGACAGCGTCATGGTCACCCTCAGCGCGTTCAGCCGACGGCTCTCCACCGAGGACCGGGTGTTCGACACTGCGCTGGCTGCCGGCGAGGCCCGCTGGCTGCCCGCCCAGTCCCACTCCGGCGAGAACACCGGCGACACCCCCACCCACGCCATCTTCGTGGAGCTCAAATCTCCCCCATTGTCCCCGGAGGCCTCCCCCCTGGGCCCCGCCTAGCCCGCGAGGGGGTGGGAGGCTAGACCAGGGATTCCCGCCAGGCGGCGTGCAGACGGGAGAACCGGCCGGTGCCGGAGATCAGCATCGCGGGGGTGCCGTCCTCGACGATCACACCGTTCTCCATCACCAGCACCCGGTCGGCGATCGCGACGGTCGACAACCGGTGCGCGATGATCACCGCGGTGCGGTCGCTGAGCAGGGTCTGCAGCGCTTCCTGCACCAGGCGTTCGCTCGGGATGTCCAGCGACGAGGTGGCCTCGTCGAGGATCAGCACGGCCGGGTCGGCCAGGAACGCCCGCGCGAACGAGATCAGCTGGCGCTGGCCGGCCGAGACGCGGCCGCCGCGCTTGTTCACGTCGGTGTCGTAGCCGCCGGGCAGGCCCTTGATGAAGTCGTGCGCACCCACCGCCCGCGCGGCCGCCTCGACCTCGGCTCTGGTCGCGTCCGGCTTCCCGATCGCGATGTTGTCGGCCACGCTCCCGCTGAACAGGTACGCCTCCTGGGTCACCATTACGATGGCCCGGCGGAGGTCCTTGGGGTGCAGGTCCCGCAGGTCGACCCCGTCCAGGAGCACCCGGCCGTGCGACGGGTCGTAGAACCGGGAGATCAGCTTCGCCAGGGTCGACTTGCCCGCCCCGGTCGAGCCGACCAGGGCGATGGTCTGCCCGGGCTCCAGGGTGAGGGTGAAGCGCGGCAGGATGACCCGGTCGGCCTGGTATTCGAACTGCACGTCCTCGAAGTGAACGGCGCCCTTCGACGTCCACAGGTCCACCGGCTTGACCGGGTCCGGCACGCCGGGCCGCTCCTCGAGCACACCGGAGATCTTCTCCAGCGCCGCCGCGGCCGACTGGTAGGAGTTGTAGAACATCGCCATCTCCTCCATCGGGTCGAAGAACCGGCGGGCGTAGAGCAGCGTCGCGAGCAGTACGCCGATGGCGAGCTGTCCGTCCGCCACCCGGAAACCGCCGACCAGCAGCACGACTCCGACGGTGAGATTCCCGATCATCACCAGTCCAGGATCGAAGATCCCGAACAGCTGGATGACCCGGGCGTTCACGTCGCGGTAGTCCTCCACCAGCGCGCCGAACTCCTTCTCGTTGCGCTTCTCCTTGCGGAACGCCTTCACCGCCCGGATACCGGTCATCGTCTCAACGAACTGCACGATGACCCGGGCGGATGCCACGCGGGACTGCCGGAACAGAGCCTGCGACCGCTTCTGGAACCATCGCGTCAAAAAGTACAGTGGAACAAGGGCACCGAGCAGCACGAGGCCGCTGGTTCCGTCAATGAGGAACAGGGCAATACCGGTGAACAGC
>NZ_JAODBG010000136.1 GCF_025463825.1 Cryobacterium sp. | reverse complement strand
CACCGGCTACTGCACAACCAAGGCTGGCAGATCTTCGAACACTCCGGCGCCTACTGGCTCAGGCCACCCGCGTCCGCGGACCCCGGCCAAAAGCTCATCCAGCTGCACAGCAAAAGCCCCGCCGCCCTCGAACAACACCACCACCAGCACGACCAGCCCTGAGGGGCACTACGGCTCCTCAGCTCAACCGACGGCGGACCCGCGTCAGGCGGCGTTCTCCGAGGCGTCCTCCGGGGTCGACAGCGGGGTGATGTACGAGTAGCCGGTGCGGGTGTTCTTGGTGATCGAGAGCACCAGGTCCATGTGCGGTTCGAGCGCGGTGACCTTGTCCAGCGGCGACCCCACGATCAGCTGGAAGCCGAGGCCCTTCCACGCGGACACGGCCCGGCCGGCGAACTCGGAGTCGGACTTCACAAAGCCCTCGTCGAGGAACACCGGCGCGAACCGCGGCCGGGTGCGGCTCTCGTCGCCGAGCTGGAACCGCAGCGCGGCACCGACGACGAACGCCACGAGTTCCTGCGACTCGCCACCGCTCTTGCCGCCGAGCGACGAGTAGGTGCTGACTTCGACGCCCTCCGGGGTGGTGCGTACCGCGGTGATCTCCACGTGCCGGCGCACATCCAACAGCAGGTCTCGATCAGTGTCGCCCCTCGCGGCACCGGCCCGGCCGGTGTCGCTGACGCCCAGGTCATCCGGCCGGCGGATGAGGTTCATGAACGCCTGCAGCCGGGTGAACCGGCTTTCGGTCTGCTCGTCGGTGAACTCCTCGGTGGCACCGGAGGAGAGCACCCTGAGCTCCTTGCGGAACGCCGTGGCGTCATCGCGGTGCAGGCGGCGCAGGGAGATCTGCAACCGGTCCCGGCCCGCGCCGAACGGCAGGGTCCTGAGGATGTCATTGATCGGCCGCAACCGGTCTTCGATCTCCTCGATCGAGGTAGTGAACGCACCGACCAGCGGCACGAGGTCCTGCCCGCTCCAGGCGGAGAGCCGGCGCTTCCATTCCTGCCGGCGCTCGAACAGGCCGAGCGTGTACACGGCGTCGAGGATGTCGCTGTAGCTGGAGTACGACTCCATTCCGACGCCGACGTTCGGGTCCGGCCAGCGGCTCTGGAAGGTTTCGAAGATCCCGATGAGGGTGTTCCGGGCGCTCCGTGCGGTCTCGCGGTCCTGCGCGGACTGCTCGGTGAGCCGCTCCCGCAGGCGTCGCACACCGTTCGCGAAGGTGGCCAGGTCGGCGCTGTCGCTGACGGCGGCGAACTGGACGGCCAGATGCGCGGAGTGCTCCTCGGTCAGGCTGACGGTGTCGTCGGCCTGGATCCGCTCCAGGGCGTCGTTCACGACATCCTGCCGGTCCACGATCGCCGCGTGCTCGTCGCCGAGCACGCCGGCCGCGCGCTCGGTCTCGTGCTTGTGCTTCTGAGCGGCTTCCAGCTCGGCCGTGAGGCGTGCTTCTTCGTCCTTGAGACCGCGGAGCACATCGCTGTTTGCGAGCAGGCGCTCCCGCTCGGCCTCTTTGTCGGCGATCTTCGCCTGCGCGCCCGCCACGTCGATGGCCGCCCAGACGGTGTCGATCACGTGCTGGTGCGCATCCTTGAGGCGGCGCAGGGCGATGATCTGCCCGGCCTTGGCGGATGCCTGCTGCGCGAGCGAGTCGGCGGAGGCCTTTAGAGCGGCCAGCTCCTCGTCGATCTCGGCGAGGCGCACATCGCTGGAGAAGCCGATGATGGAGCGCTGGTCCTTGTTCCAACCATGGGCGCCGCGTTTGCCCTGGCGGATCTGTCCGCTCCGGGTGACCCGGGAGCCGTCGCCGGCCAGGTCGGCCGGGCCGTTCACGCAGAGCGCGTCGATGGTCGGCGCCTGCACGCGGTCCTGCACCCAGCGGCTGAAGGGCGAGTCCTTGAAGGTGAGCTTGCCGGAGACGTACCGCGGGTCGGGTTGCACCTGCTGGTGCGGGTGCAGGGGGACGCCTTCGAAGTGGATGCGCACCGGGATGTGCAGCGGGTCGATGGCCTCGCCGAGGGCGCGTAGCCGGTTCTCGTCGACGAGCAGCACTCGCACGACCGAGCCGAGGGTCACCTCGGCGGCCTGGCGCCAGGCATCCTCGCCGGGCGCGATGTCGATGAGTTCGGCCACGAAGGGCAGCTCCTCGGCCGGGATGCCCGCGGCCTCGGCGATCATCAGCCGGGCGTTGTGCAGGTGTTGCGGAACCAGGCTGGCGCGCCCCTTGAGGAAGCCGTGTTCCTGCTTGAGGGTGCGGATCTTCTCTTCGATCGGGTATGCGGTGCGCTGCAGGCCCACGCGTTCGAGATCGAGCTCCTGCTCGGTGGCGGCGAACCCCGCGACGAACTCTTCGGCGGCCAGCTGCGCGGCGGCGAAGGAGTCGACCGAGTCGATGGCGGCCGCATCGGCGGTGGCGCCGAGCAGGCTGATCCGGTCGTCGAACCTGGCACGCTCGGCGTCCACGTCGTCGCGCCGGGCGGTGAGCACATCGAGGTCGTTCTGCAGGCCGGCGAGCACATCGCCGCCGTTGTCGCGCTGCTGGTGCTGCAGGTCGGCGACCCGGCCCTTCAGCTCGGTCTCGGTATCCCGGGCCGCGGTGAACGCGGCCTGGTTCTCCCGCCGGCTGCTGCGGTTGGTGTCGGCGGCCGAGTCGAGCAGGCCGTGCTCGGTGAGCAGCTGCCAGAGCACGAACGGGGTGTCGCCGTCACGGTGCACCCCGAACCGGTCGATCAGGTCGGCTTTCTCGGTCGCGGTCTCGTAATCACGGTGCAGGTCGGGCAGGCGTTCGAGCACCTTGGCCTTCTGCGCCTCGGTGACCATGGCGCCGTAGGAGCGCTCAAGGTCCTCGAAGTGGTCGACGGCCTTGTCGGCGGCGGCGTAAGTGGCGGGTTCCTCGAGCACCATCGACTTGTAGAGTCCGTCGACGGTCTTCACCTGCTGGCCGGCCTGGATGCGGGCGAGCAGCCGCAGCGCCTTGCCGCCCTCCCCGTTGGCGCCGATGCCGAGCCGGGTGTACAGGGTCTGCGAGAAAGCGGCGTAGGTGTCGAAGACGTCGAGGTCACTGAACCGGTTCTTCAGCGCCCGCTTGTCGAAGCGGGCTTCGGTGACGTCGGCCAGGTCGCGCAGGTCGAGCCGGCCGTCGCGGGTGGCCATCTTCATGGTCACGTCGGCGAACTTCGTCGCTCCGCGCGGCACGAAGTAGGCGCGCAGAACGGTGAACCGGCGCTGGTTGTCGTCGATGAAGGTCATCGCCACGGCGCCCCAGGTGGCGGCGTCGGCGCCGCGGAGCACCTGGTCGTGCATTGTTCCGGTGTCGGCCTCCCGGGTGGAGTCGGTCTTGCCGCGCAGGTAGGTCATCAGGTTGCGCTGGTCGACGCTGCGGGCCCGGCCGGAGCCGGCGTCGTTGGACGCGCCGTTGAACGGCGTGTCGGAGGGCATCATCAGCGCCAGGTAGGCGTCGAGCAGGCTGGATTTACCTGTGCCGGAGGCCCCGGAAACGAGGGTGGCGGTGCGGGCGAAGTCGACCTCGTGGTGGCCCTGGAAGCCTCCCCAGTTGACCATCTGGAAGGATTCGGCGCGCCACTGGGTGGTGCCCTCGGTGGCGCCGTCCATGTGGAAGAGCGGGGAATCGGTCATGATGCGGCCTCCAGGGCGGGGTCGGCTGGTTCGCGATCGTCGTCGGAGTCGGGCTCGGCGTCCAGCGCGGCGGCGTCCAGCGCGGCGGCGTCCGGCTCGTCGGCGTCGACCGGGGCGGGCAGGTCGGCACCGTTCTGGTTCACCAGCCACTCCCACAGCTCGGTGAGCCGTTCGATGGGCAGCAACACCTCGATCACGGCGGAGATCCGGAAGCGGTCGGGGTCGCTGGTCTTCAACAGCACCCGGGCCTTGGCCAGGCTGTCCACGGCCGCGGTGGCGCGCCGGGCGTCGCCGAACCGGTCGGTGGCGTGCTCCGGGCGGAAGTGCGCGACGTTGTCGACGAGGTTGTCCCGGTCGACGATGACGATGTCCACGCCGTTGGCGCGCTCGCTGCGGAACCGCTGGCGCAGCAACACCAGCAGGATGGTTTCCTCGCGGGTGTACGACACATCGTGCAACAGGGTCGGGAACCGTTCGCCGCCCTCGCCGACGGCCTGGCGCTTGAACGCCACCTCGTAGTGCAGGTCGACGTGCAGGTCGAGGAAGAGGTCGTTCAGCCGGGATTTCAGCAGGCTCTGCGAGGTCAGCAGGGTGCGCCACTCGGCCGGCTGCATTGCGGCGGAGATGTAGCGGTGCCGAAGCAGCAGCACCAGGGTGCGACGCTGTTCGACGGTCAGGCCGCCCTCGTCGCCCTCGAAGAGGGAGAAGCTTTCCGCGGTGTCGTCCTCGTCCGGCAGGGCGTCGCCCTCGATGGCGGACTCATCGGTCACGTCGGTCACGTCGTCAGTCATGGTCAGGTCCATAGTTCAGGGCGGCCAGGGCCGCGGTGTCATCGTCGGTGAGAGTGATGCGCGGCACCGAGAAGGTGCGGCGAGACCCGTCGGGTCGGACGGTGTCGAAGGCTTCGGTCGGTGCGCCCTCCGCGGCTGCGGACCCGTCGGCGGCCGACGCATCGATGCCGGTGACCGCGTCGACCTGGGTGGCGAGCTGCAGCAGCCCGAGGATCTCCACCGGCCGGCGCAGGGCCGGGTCGAGCCGGTTGAAGGCGTCCCCGACGGATGCGGCACCGTCGGTGGTGAATGCGCTCACGATGGCGTCCCGCAGCTCGCCCAGCAGCGGGCCGCCCTGGGTGCGCATGGCGTCGAGGCTCTGCGGCTCCGGCGCGAACGCCGATACATCCTCGAGGGGCGGCGGCGCCTTGTGGGCGCCCGGGTCATAGAAGCGTTCGCGCAGGTGCTCGAGCTCCAGGGTGCCGGGCATCAGCTCGGCGGTCACGGTGGACCGGGGCCCGGCGGTCTCCATCCAGATCGCGAGTTCCTTGTTGATCTCCCGCAGCAGTCGCTCGAGTTCCCGATCCTTGACCACGTCGTGGTTCACGATGTGTTCCCGCAGTGTGGTGGTGAGGCCGTTACGCTGGGTGAGCACGTCGTCGACGCCCTTGCGGATCAGGCTGACGGTGCCCATGAAGCTGCGCCGCTCCTCGGCGCTGAGTTCGAGGGCGAAGGGGTGCAGCAGGATCGACTCGAGGTCGTTCTTCAGCGCGGCGAGCAGGCTCTCGTCGCGCAGCAGCACGATGGCGCCCTCGAACGCGCGGCCCTCCGCGGTCGACGACATCAATGCATCCGTCTTGGAGAGGTACTCGTCGAGCACCTCACTGATGGGTCGTTCCTCGCCGCGGAAGTCGTTGACGATCTGCCGGTGCATGCCGGCGACGGATTCCTCCACCCTCTTGAAGTCGCTGGGCAGCTGGGTGATGAGGTCGATGAGGTTGTCGTAGCCCTCGTGCATCTGGGAGTTGGACGCCGCCGCGATCTCGCCGCCGCCGGCGAGGCGGTCGCGCTCGGCGGCCAGGGCGGCCATCTCCAGGTCGAGCCGGCGGATGCGTTCGTCGCGGTCCGGGTTGGCCTGGGTGGCGCGGTGGCGCACCGTATCGACGATCGTGGTGAGGCGGGATTCGCTGATCAGGGCGCGATCGCGGGCGAGCCCCTCCACCAGCAGCAACGCTTCGAGGGCGTGCGAGGTGAGCGAGTACTGTTCCTCGCCGTCCTCCCCCGTTTCGCGGTAGAGCCACAGATCGTTCATCCACTGCACGCAGAGCGCTCGGCCGTTGCGTCCGGGCACATCGGTGCCGATGGATTTCAGGTCGGCGAGGTAGGCGTCCACCTGCGCGTGCAGCCGGTCGGCCTGCACGCTGCGCCGGTCCCGGCTGAAGGAGGACTTGAACACCGCGAGCACGAAGGGCGCCCACTTGCGGTCGAGGAGCCGCAGGGTGGGTCGGTCGAAGGCATCGCGCACCCGCGCCAATTCACCCGCAATATCACTCACCACGTACGTTCCCTTCACGCCCAGCCGGGTCTGCCCCGTTGGGCCTCCTCAACCGTAGTCGCCAGAACGACGCTGGTCGGGCACCCCGTCCGGGCGCGAGTGCCCGGCTAGTACTCGGCGGGCCCGTCGCCGGCGGCTTCGTCGGCTTTCAGCTTGAGCAGGGCGAGGTCCACGAGCAGGAACATCTCGGTACGTTCGGCCCGGTGACGTTGGTATTCGGGGTCGAGCGGGTCGATCGAGAGCCGCATCAGCCGGGCGCGCATGGCGTCCTGGATCTCCTCGCTGGCGGCATTCTGAGAGTCCCGCACCAAGCGGCCGACGTGGTCCTCGTCCTCGGCCACGGCAATCAACGCCGCGGCGAGGCGCTTGTGCACGCGTTTGCGCAGTTTGAACTGGCGGATGTCCATCAGCTGGTCCTGCGACAGGTCCAGCCGCCACGTCGACGAGGTCAGTTCCTTGCGCTGTTCGCCGACGCGCACCGCAGATTCCCGGTTCTCCTCCGCGAGGGCGAGCAGTTCCCTGCGGGTGGTCTCGGCGAACCGGGCAGTATCGAAGTCGGCGTGTTCCCCGAGCCCTGCGACGATGATGTCGTTCTTCACGGCCATCCGCACGGAGGACAACGCGATGAGCAGGCCCTCATCGACGATGCGCGATATCGGCGCTCGTCCGCCGTGCTTCACCGCATCCGTCACACCCCCATTTTACAAGCCCGCGAACCGCGGAGGATCGCACCCGAAAACTTTGGTTTCCGGGGCCCGGCTCACCAGAATGCCCGGCCCGAGTCGAGATGACAGTTGAGGCCCCGTGAACCGCCAATCACGGGCCCCAAATGGCATCTCGGTAAAGGGCATGTTCGCAAGTTGCCAGTTGAGGCCCCCTGGATCGCCAGATCAGGGCCTCAGGTGGCAACTCGGCACCGACTGTGGATGCGCGCAAGCGTACCGACGAGGCCGAACCCGCTCAGTCGAGGTCCAGGCAATCGCGGTTACTCTGGAATGACCATGCGACTCCTTCTGATCCGCCACGGCCAGACGCCCGCCAACGTGCGCGGGCAGCTCGATACCGCACACCCGGGACCCGGCCTGACCGAGCTCGGTGAGCGCCAGGCTGCCGTCATTCCTGAGGCCCTCCGGTTCGATTCCATCGACACGATCTTCGCGTCCACCCTGCACCGCACCCAGCTCACCGCGCAGCCTCTGGCGCTCGATCGCGGCCTGGACATCCAGATCGCCGACGGCCTGCACGAGATCGAGGCCGGCGACCTCGAGCGTCGCAGCGACCACGCCTCCGTGCGCCGGTACATGGAAACGGTGTTCGCCTGGGGCGCGGGCAACCTCGACGTTCAGATGCCCGGCGGGCCGGACGGGAACGCGTTCTTCGCCCGGTACGACGCCGATATCGCCGTGGCCGCTGCCAGCGGGCAGACCGCGGCGGTCTTCAGCCACGGGGCGGCGATCCGGGTCTGGGCCGCGGCCCGCGCCATGAACGTGCCGTCCATGTTCGCCGGGCTGCACGACCTCGACAACACCGGCGTCGTCGAGCTGTCCGGGTCACCCGAAGAGGGCTGGACCCTGCTGTCCTGGGCGGGCGTGCCGCTCGGTGGCAAGCCCTTGGCCGACGCGGATGCCGTTGACCCCACTGGCGAGGCGCTCGACGCGTCCTGAGCGTGTCACGCGCGGGGTGATCAGGCGCGCTCGGCGGCTCGGGTGCCGCATTCGGCCGCCGAATCAGACGGTGGCATCGGCCATCGCCCCGGCGGTGAGTTGCACGGAGCGTAGCCGGTCGTCGATGCCCTGCGATGCGTGGGCGAGGATCAATTCGTCCGCCTGGGTGACCCTGACGAGCTCGTCCAGGAAGGCGCGCACATCCGCCGGGGTGCCCACACCCGTGTACCGCATCATGTCGGCGAGCCGGCCACCCTCCGTGGTGCTGAGGAAGGCGTCGATCTGCGCGTCGGAGTAGTCCGGGGTCGCCGGCCCCCTGCTGATCATGCCGCGCACCCGGGCGCGGCGCATGATCTCGAACTGCTGCGTGGCATCCGCCGCGTCATCGGCCGCGATCACGTTGGCCGCCACCAGCAGGTACGGCTCGGCGAGCTGCGCCGAGGGCTGGAAGTCCCGGCGGTAGGTGGCGACGGCTTCGAACAGGGAGTCGGGCGCGAAGTGGGACGCGAACGCGTACGGCAGCCCGAGCGCCGCGGCGAGACCGGCACCGAACAGCGACGACCCGAGGATGTACAGCGGCACGTTGGTGCCGGCGCCGGGCACGGCCCGCACCCCGGGGATGATGGATTCGTCGCGCAGGTAGGCCTGCAGCTCCATGACGTCCTGCGGGAATTGGTCGGAGGCCCGCGGGTCACGGCGCATGGCCCGAGCCGTGGTCTGGTCACTGCCGGGCGCGCGGCCCAGGCCCAGGTCGATGCGGCCCGGGTACAGCTCGGCAAGAGTGCCGTACTGCTCGGCGATGGTCAGCGGCGAGTGGTTGGGCAGCATCACGCCCCCGGAACCCAGCCGGATGGTCGACGTCTGCGAGGCGATGTGCCCGACGAGCACGCTCGTGGCCGATGAGGCGATTGTGGGCATGTTGTGGTGCTCGGCATACCAGACCCGCTGATACCCGTGCTTCTCGGCGGCCCGGGCGAGGGCGACGCTGGCGGCGAAGCTCTCTGCGATGGTCTGTCCGGGTGCGATGGGGGCGAGGTCAAGAATGGAGAGCGGTGTCGTCATGCTCGAGGTAACGGTTTTCGGCGCCGAAACGTTCCCGGATTCACCGAATCCGGCCAGGGCCCGGCAGGAACCGGCCGACCCTGGCCGCGTATTCCGAGTATGCCGGATGCTCGTCGGCGAGCATTCGCTCCTCCCACCTGGCCTTGCCGGAGAGCAGGCCCACCAGGGCGAACCAGGTCAGGATGTGCAGGAACGACGCACCGACCAGTACCAGGCCCAGCCCTCCGGCCATCAGGCCGGTGTAGATCGGGTTGCGAATGATGCGGTAGACCGTCGGTGGCCAGCGGGGTGTTCTCCCGTGGAATCGGGCTGGCCGTCATGGCGGGGCCCAGCGTTGCGGAGCCGCGCACGGCCAGGGCGATGCCGCCGACGACCAGCGTGACGGAGGTGGCGATGACGAATCCGTTCACCGGCCACACCGTGCCGTGCGGCAAGATCAGCAGGGCCACGAGCAGCAGGACCTGACCGGTCACCAGGCCGAACGCGAGCGCACGTTTCATGCCCCGAGAGTACAACCGCCTTCGCGCCTGCGGCAGTCCACAGGCGCCTGTGATCCCACGCCGATCCGGCAGGCCTTAACCGGCCAACGGCCCGCGAACTCGAGGTTCGCGGGCCGTTGTGGTGTTCTGGGTGAGAATCTGCCGATCAGTACCAGCCGACCGATTCGGACTTGTTCCAGGCGGCGCACGGGGTGCCGTAGCTGCCGGAGATGTAGCCGAGACCCCAGGAGATCTGGGTGGCCGCGTTGGTGGCCCAGTCGGAACCGGCGGACGCCATCTTGCTGCCCGGCAGCGCCTGCGGGATGCCGGTGGCACCGCTGGAGGCGTTGTACGCGTTCACGTTCCAGCCGGACTCCTTGTTCCAGAGGCTGACGAGGCAGCCGAACTGGTCGGCGCCCCAGCCGTAGTTGGCGCTCATCATGTCGCGGGCGATGGCCTGGGCCCCACTGGGGTTGGCGGGGGCGGCGGGGGCCGACGGGGCCGGCGCGCTGCTCGCCTCGGGGGCGGCCTGGGCTTCTTCGGCGGCGCTCGCGGCGGCGGCTTCCTCGGCGGCAGCCTGCTCTGCCGCGGCCTGGGCGGCGGCCTCTGCGGCAGCAGCCTCGGCAGCAGCGGCAGCCGCAGCCTCGGCCTCGGCGGCGATCCGGTCGGCCTCGGCCGTCGCGGCCTGCACCGGCTCCACCTGGGTGTTCGTCGTGGCGACGAGCTCGTAGACGCGCTCGGGCGCCAACTGCTTGTAGTTGCTCAACATCGCCACGCTCGTGGCCAGGTCGGTGGCATCGGCCTTGTCCTGGGCGGCGGTGATCACGGCGGTTGCGCCGGCGATGGTTCCGGCGGCCGCCTTCTCGGCGTGCGCCGCGGCCACCGCGCTGTAGCTGCGCAGCTGTTCAGCGTGCAGACCGGTGCTCTCGGTCAGAGCGGCCGTCTCGGCCACCCGGTCGTTCTGGGCCGCCATGGCGGGCTGCAGCACAAAACCGGTTCCGGCCATTGCACCGACGACGAGGACTGCAACGCCCGCCGCCGTGCGACGGGTGACGCGGGCACGATGTGTGTGTGCGGCCCGCGCTTCACGGGGAGTCGTCTCTGCGGTCTCGTCGGGGCGGACAGGTGTACGGGAAAACAGTGAAGTCAAGGTTCAGTATGTCTTTCACAGGGACGAATCGCACTGGGCACCTTCGCGAGGCTCGAGTTTCGAGGCGCTGTGCACGTGCGATTCTTAGTCGACGTTCCACGGGCGGGGGCCCACCCGGGCGAAGTGACCACCCTGCAACATGTTTCTGCATGCATCCTCACTCTGTGCCGAGAATGTCCTCCGAGGCCCCAGAATACCCTTGCGCTTTCCGCCCAGGCCTGTATGCAAAATATAAGTGCTGATCACACCCATTTCGCCGACGCTGAATTGGTTGTTCCCGGCCACATTTCCGGCGCGGGCGACCGCAAAACCCGTTGCAGATATTTTTCGCACCGGCGACGCATGCGTAACATCCGGCCGCACGCCATCCGCGACACGGTCAGCGGTGGCGCATCGCTTGCTGTCGAACCGGGCGCGACGTCACCGTGACGTCGGCGATGGTCTTGAGGTCGGGATGCGCCTCATCACCGTTCCGGATCACGCCGGTGATCCAACGCAGCCGGAGCCCCCGGGGCGTCTCGGCCACGCTGGCCAGGCAGTTTTCAAACCACGGACCGCGGACTCCCCGCCACCTCAGTGGCGCTGCAGGCACCCCGGCCGACCGGGCCAGCAGTTCGCTAGGCCGATTCGCGATGGCGTAGGAGAGCACCGCGGAGAATGACCGCAACGGCAGGGCCAGCGGGTTCCGGATCGGCGAGCAGACCGCTTGGACGATGCGGCTGCCCGTTGTCCGTTGCACCTCGGCGAGATAGGAGTAGTGCACGTCGCCGGAGAGGAAGACGATGCTCTCCGGCGCCGGGCCGCGGCGGCCGTCGGCCACCTCGGTGACCATTCGGGCGACCCGGCGGAAGCTGGCCTGGAACGCTGCCCAGTGCTCGAGGTCCAGTGCCTGGCGCAGCTTCTCGCTGAGTCCGGCGATCCGTTCGCCCCACGCCCCCTCGGCGGTCGCTTCGTCCCAGGCCTCCAGGTGGTGCAGGCCGGTCGGCAGCAGGAACGGCAGGGACGTGCCCACCAGCAGGTGCCGGAAGCCACCGCGCATCCGCTCGTCGAGCCAGGCCGACTCGTCCTCGTCGAGCAGTGCGCGCCGGGCGGGGTCGAGCACTCGCGCGGCCCGGGAGTCGACCACGATCAGCCGGCTGTCACCGAAGTCGCGGCAGTAGCTCCAGCGGTAGCTGGCGGGGTCGGCATCGGCGCGCTCGGCGAATCGGTCGAGCCGGTCACTGAGATCCAGCTCCGCATCGCCGTCATGCGCCTGAACCAGCCGCCAGAGCTCATCCCGCGCGCGCGCGGCGGGCGACAGATTTCCCAAGTGCTGGTACACCCAGTACGAGGCCAGCCCGGCGACCAGCCGCTGGTGCCACCAGGACGTCTGTTCGATCTCCCGCTTCCAGCTGAGCGAGGCGTTCCAGTCGTCACGGATGTCGTGGTCGTCGAAGATCATCGCGGTCGGCACGGTCGAGAGTAACCAGCGGTTCGCGGGGTCCGACCAGGCCAGCCCGTACAGATGCGCGTACTCCTCGAAGTCGGCCAGCTCCTCGCCGGGTGGTTCATCGGGATCCCGCCGCGCACGGATGAATTCCTGCATCGCATCGCTCGTGGTGTCGGCGTAGACCTGGTCGCCGAGGAACAGCACCAGGTCGGGCCAGGCGAACCGCCCCGGCCGGGCGGCCATCTGCACGGCAAACGTGCGCAGGGCATCCACCCCATGGCTGCGATTGCCGCCGGCATCGTGGGGCACGCTGGTGCGGCACGACCCGAACGCGATCCGCATCGGCGCGCCGGGGGCGAGGGTGGTGATGGCGGATGCCGGGAATCGCCAGTTCGCCGGCGGCCACACCTCCTCGTCGTCAATGTCGACGGTGTAGGGGGTGACCGTGCCCGGCGCGAGCTCGTCGACCTGGACCAGCGCGAAGTGATGCCCGTGCACCGCAAAAGTGCGGGCCGACCAGGACCGGCCGGCGGCCCGAACCGTGACCACCGCCGTGGCGGCGGTTTCGACCCACACGGCGGCCGAGACGGCGTCGACGTACCGCAGCAACGGGCCGAGGACCAGCGCAGGGGCCGTCATGGTCACGCGTCGATCTGCTCGAGCAGTTTCTTCAGCGCGTCCTCGATGTCGTCGTGGTCGTGCTGGCCCACCCGGCTTTCGGCGGAGATCACCGCGCACCGATGCACCTTGGTGAAGTCGCCGATCGGGAACGAGTAGCGGCCCTTGGTGTCCTCGGACGCGTCGGCATCCACACCGAGGTGCCAGAGGCCGAAGGCGTCGAAATCGTGCTTGTCGAGGAACGCGTTCTCGGCCGCCGCCGAAGGGGCGTGCTCGCTCCAGTCGTCGCGTTCATCACGCACGACCTTGTCTTTCCTGACCAGTTCCCTGGCGTGTGCGAAGGCCTTCTTATTCAGCGTGACGGCCATGGTGACTCCCCTCAACCGACATTGTGGACCGCTCGGCAACCGGCCGCAGCAGAAATAATCGCACGGCGCGCCCCGAGTCACGCTCGTAGCCGCGATAGCCCGGCCATTGACGTTCACTGCGGCGCCAGGCCTCCTCGCGGGCGTCGGGGCCGATGAGGCTGGCCCACACGTGCAGCCGGCGACCGCGTACGACAATGTCGGCTTCCGGATGCGCAGGGAGGTTGTAGGTCCACGCCGGGTGGTGCTCGCGGGCGAAACTGGTACCCGCAACGATCGCCCCGCCGTGCCCGTCCGGTGTGTACATCAGCGCGGATTCCCGGGGCAGGCCGGATTTCGCGCCGGTGCTGTGCAGCACCAGGGACGGCACGAGGAGCGCGCTCAGCTGCACGCGTCCACGGCTGAGCCGGTGCAGGGCCCGTTCGACCGGCGGCAGGGCCGTCGGGGCGAGCGCCCGGAACAGCCGGGTACGGCTGAGCGGCGCGGCAACCGCGCGAACCAGGCGCTGAACGGTGAACATGCCGCCCAGTGTGGACCCGTTGCGGCTGAGCCGCGCGGCTTCTGCCGGGAGGGCAGTACTCAGTCGGCGAGAATGAGGTAGAGCGCCCGGCGCACCTCGTCCAGCTTCTCGCTCGCGGCGGCCCGCTGGGCGTCACTGGCACTGGAACGGAACTGGTGCACGACACCGAACAGCTTGCCGACGCTCTCGTGGAAGGCCGCGTCAGCGTCGGATTGCCCCGGCGTTGCGTCCCAGGCCTTCTGCAGCTCGTCGGCGTGCTCGGCCAGGTAGGTCCGGCCGGCCTCCGTGAGGTCGTAGTCGGTACGCCGCCCGTCGCCGGTCGGTGAGATGAGTTCCTCGTCGACGAGCTGCTGCAGGGTCGGGTAGATCGAACCGGGGCTGGGGCGCCAGGCACCGCTGGTCTTCTCCTCGATGGCCCGGATGAGTCCGTAGCCGTTGGAGGGCTGGTCGGCGAGCAGCGAGATGATCGCCGAGCGCACGTCGCCCTTGTTGGCACGGCGTGAGCCGCGGGGGCCACCCGGTCCGAAACCGCCGAAGCCGGAGCCTCCGGGTCCGAAACCGCGGCCGAAGCCGCGGCCGTGGCCCTGGGCGGAGTCGTGGTGAGCCCGGTGCATCTCCGGAGAGAAGCCCGGGCGCCGCAAATCGGCCCGGCCGTACTCGGACTGGCCGAATTCTGAAGGGTTGGTGGAGTGAGTGCGCTTCATAGTCGCAATCGTCCTTTCACGGTGTGCGTCCCGGGTCGATGCCACGGGCGCGCCTCGCGGAACTTCCGCGATACAGCAACGATATATCGTTAAGTATCGGGAAGTCAACCGTGAAACTCTCAGAGCGTGGGCAGCACCTGCTCGCGTACCTTGCGGCGCAGCACCTTGCCGAGCATGGTGCGCGGGGTGTCGGTGATCTGCACGATCCGGCGCGGGATCTTGTACGCCGCCAGGTGCTCCCGGCAGTGGTCCTGCAGGGCCTTCTCGTCCAGCACCGCCCCGGGCTCCAGCTCGACCGCCGCAGCCACCATCTCGCCGCCGCGCTCCAGGGGCTTGCCGAAGACGGCGGCATCCACCACGGAGGCGTGCAGGCGCAGCACGGTCTCCACCTCGGTGGGCGCCACGTTGAAGCCTCCGGTGATGATGAGGTCCTTGGCCCGGTCGACGATGGTGGAGAAGCCGTCCTCGTCGACGGTGACGATGTCGCCGGTGCGCAGCCAGCCGTCGGGCGTGAGCGTCTTCGCGGTTTCCTCCGGGTTGTTCCAGTAGCCCTGGAACACCTGTGGGCCCTTGAGCAGCAACTCCCCCGGCTGCCCCTGCGCCACCTCAACGGTGGGGTCGGTCGGATCGGTCACCTTCATCAGGGTGGACGAGAACGGGATGCCGACGGTACCCGGCCGGCGGGTGGGGTGGAATGGATTGCCCATCGCGACCGGTGAGGCCTCGGTCATGCCGAAGCCCTCCACCAGCAGGCCGCCGGAGACGGACTCCCACAGCTCCACCACGTGGTCGGGCAGGTTCATCGCCCCGGAGATGCAGAACTTACACGAGCGCAGCGAGATGCCGCGTTCCTTCGCGGCGAGCGCAGTGCGCTCGTAGATCGGCGGCACCGCGCAGTACACCGTCGCCGGGGTCTTCTTCATGGTGTCGAGCACGGTCTTCGGGTCGAACTTGGGAAACAGCACGATCAGGGCCTGCTTGTGGATGCCGTACGTCAGGTAGAGCGTGAGGCCGAAGGAGTGGAACATCGGCAGGATCGCGTAGAAGACCTCTTTGCGATATTCGGCGCCGTGCATCCACGCCTCACCCTGCAGCGCGTTGCAGTGCAGGTTGTAGTGGGTGAGCATCGCACCCTTGGGGCGGCCGGTGGTACCGGAGGTGTACTGGATCGCCGCGAGGTCCTTCAGGCCCGGGCGGGGGTGCAGCGGGTCGATGGCGCCGCGGCTGATCAGGGACTTCCACGGGGTGGTGCCCGCGGCGGAGCCGGTCAGCGCCGCGCGGGATTCGCGCAGGCTCTTCACCGGCAGGCGCAGGGCCAACCGCTTGATGGCCGGGAACGCCTCCAGCAGGTTGACCGAGACGATGTGGTCGATCTCGATATCGGCCGGGAAGTCCCGCACCGTCGCGGCAACCGTGTCCCAGGCGATCACGATGCGCGCCTGATGGTCTTCGAACTGATGCCGGAGCTCCGGCGAGGTGTACAGCGGGTTGTGCTCCACCACCACGCCGCCCAGGCGCAGCACGGCGTAGAACGCGACAACGTGCTGGGGGCAGTTGGGCAGAATCAGGGCGACCCGGTCGCCGGCGCGCACGCCGAGGAGCCGCAGGCCCTCCGCCGCCTTGTCGATCTGCGCGCCGAGCTCGGCATACGTGGTGCGGCGGCCGAAGAATTCCAGTGCCGGCGCATTGCCGGCCTCCGCCACCGCGTGCTCGAGCATCTCGACCAGCGAGGTGGTGGGGTAGTCGATCTCGGCGGGAACGCCCGGTTGGTAGTGCTTCACCCAGGGCTGTTGCTCAGTAATGGCCATGCTGACATCCTCCCGCGAACCGCTGCCCGGCGTGGTGCGACACGGCACCCGCACGGATGCCCGTCCGGCGGCACCGCCCGCCGGTGCTTGACCGATCCGCCCGGACAGGGCACGGTTGTCAACGGGTGTACTTCGCCCGCGCCGCCGTCGGCGCCGATCCCCAGGGAGACCCCATGGCCACCGTCACCTCTCGCGATGGCACCGTGATCGGATTCGACAGCCAGGGAGCCGGTCCGGCCCTGATCCTGGTCGACGGTGCGACCTGCTACCGCGATGCCGGTCCCATGCGGGCCCTCGCCGCGCAGCTGGCGACCGGCTTCACCGTGTACACCTACGATCGCCGCGGACGCGGGGCCAGCACCGACACGCTGCCGTTCGCTCTCGAGCGGGAGATCGACGACATCGCCGCCCTGATCGACGTGGCCGGCGGCAGGGCGGCCCTGTTCGGCATGTCCAGCGGCGGCGCGCTGGCCATCGCGGCTGCCGCCGCGCTGGGCTCCTCGGTCACCGCGCTCGCCGTCTATGAGGTGCCGGTGAGCGTCGAGCTGGACCCTGCGGCCGTCACCTACTCCCGGGAGCTCGCGGCCGCGCTGGCGGACGGCCGCCGCGGGGACGCCATGGCCCTCTTCCTCGCCCGGGTGGGCATGCCGGCCGAGCAGATCACCGGGATGCGGCGCACGCCCATGTGGGACGCCTTCGAGAAGATCGCCCCCACCCTCGCCTACGACGACGCCGCCCTTGGTGACGGGCAGCTGCCCCGGGACCGGCTCGAAGCGATCAACACCCTCACGGTCGTGCTGAGCGGCGAACTGGCGCCGGAGGTCATCCGGGAATCGGCCAGGGCCATGGCCACCGCCTTCTCGCACGGCCGGCACCTGGAACTTGCCGGCCAGACCCACGATGTGGACGTCACCGTGCTGGCGCCGGCGCTGCTCGGCGCCCTGCGTTAGAAGTCGGTCAGGTTCGCGCGCAACCCGCCGCCGCCGAAGGAGTCCCGCAGGATTCCGCGGTGCCGCAGCTCGGGCACAGCTGGTCGAGCATCCGGTGCACCGTGACGGGGTGCAGGTCGCCGTTGATGATGAAGCCGTCATTGTCGGCCCCCTCGCCCAGCTCCTCGAAGAAGTCGGCGAATTGCGCGGCCGTGCCCACGAAACCGCTCTTGTCGCTGATGCGGCCCTTGCTGGCCTTGCGCGTGGCGATCTGCCGGAGGGTGTCGGACTCGATGTCCCCGGCCGCACCGACGAGATTGTTGACCGTGCCCTGGGACACGTGCTTGCCGAACACTCCCGGTCCGATCGAATGGTCGATGTCGAGCACGGTCAGGTCGGTCTCCAGGTCGCTGGATTGGGCCGCCAGGATCTCGCGCAGCACGTCGTCGCTCGGCCGCCGGGTGGCCGCGACGATGCGGTCCACCTCCTCGTCGCTGTCCACGATCTCCGGCTTGATCACGAAAAGGATGTTGATCGCCGACGGCAACCGCCCGGCTCGGGCCGCGGCGGCGTGGATCTTGGCCCGATAGGCGGTGACGCTGTCGATGGACAATGGCGCGAGCGCCAACTGCACGTCGGAGTTCGCGCCGGCGAAACCCAGGCTACGGCCGGAGCCGCCGGGCGACACGACAGTCGGGTCGCCCGCCGCCGCCTCGAACGGCAGCGCGTTCAACGGCCCGTCGAAGTTGAAATACTCACCCTGGTGGTGGAACGCGTCCAGTTTCGAGGCATCCGCGAACTGCCCCGTCTGCCGGTCGTTCACGTGGGCGCCCTCACCCCAGCTGTGCCAGAGCCGACGGATGCCACCCAGCCATTCCTCGGCGCGGTCGTAGGCGGCATCGTGGCCGAGTTCGGGCAGCCCGAAGTGCCTGGCGCTCTTCACATCGGTGACAACGTTCACGCCGAACCGGTTGTCGCTGAGGTGCTGCAGGGTGGCGAACTGCCGCGCGGCCAGGTACGGCGGGTACGCGCCGGCATTCACCGTGGGGGCGACACCGAGATGGCTGGTCACACCGAAGAGGTACGGCGCCAACAGCAGCGGATCGTGCTTGGGGCCGCCATACGCCGGATTCACCCGCAGGTTCAGGGTCTCGGGCGAGCCGAGCGACAAGGCGTCCTCGATGATCAGCAGGTCGAAGCCGGCCTGCTCCAGTTCCCGCACCGCCTGCTGATAGATCGCGGGCTTCTGCCACTCGTAGTTCCACCGATAGTCGGGGCGACCCCAGCCCTGGGGGCCGAAGCCGCGACCGAAGAACCGTCCGAAATGCTGCAGGTGAGTCATTCCCCCAGTCTCGGCGGGGCGGGCAGGATGCGCACCAATGTGTCCTTCGGTGAACCCGCCCGATTGTCGTACCCGGCCGCGCCACGTAGCGTGGCACCACCGAAAAGGACTGTCGGCACCGCGTTGCCGGTGTCGTCGGCCGGCCGAGAGGGACCAGCACCGTGACCACCACCGCCACACCGTACGGCCAGGACCACTTCGGCTTCGCCACCGAGCAGGTACACGCCGGCGAGATCGTCGGCGGCGACTTCGGTGCGCGCATCACGCCGATCTACCTCACCGCGGGCTTCGTCTTCGACTCCTTCGATCACGCCGAGGCCCGGTTTGCCGGCGAGGACGGCGGCCTGGTCTACACGCGCTACGCGAACCCCACGAACGCGGCCGTCGAGGCCAAGCTCACCGCGCTGGAGCACGGCGTGGACTCCCTGCTGGTGGCCAGCGGACAGGCGGCGATCACCGTGGCGCTGCTGGGCATCCTCAAGGCCGGTGACCACTTCCTCTCGGCGCCCAGCCTCTACGAGGGATCGAAGACCTTGTTCCGGGAGAACTTCGCCAGATTCGGCATCGAGGTGGAGTTCGTCGACGACCCGCACGACATCGATGACTGGCGCCGCCGGGTGCGCCCGAACACCCGCGCCAGCTACGGCGAAACCATCCCGAACCCCAAGAACGACCTGATCGACATCGGCCAGATCGCGGCCTTCGCCCGGGAGGAAGGCCTCCCGTTCGTCATCGACAGCACCGCCTCCACGCCGTACTTGATCCGGCCGCTGGAGCACGGCGCCTCCATCGTCGTGCACTCGGCCAGCAAGTTCCTCAGCGGCCACGGCGCCACCCTGGCCGGCGTGGTGATCGACGGCGGCAGCTTCGACTGGGCCCGCTATCCCGACAAGTTCCCGCAGTTCTCCACTCCCATCGGCGGCGCCGGCACCCCGACGCTGGCGGAGAAGTTCGGCAACACCGCCTACCTCGAGTACACCCGCACCATCATCGCCGGGCGGCTGGGGCCGGTGCTGTCACCGTTGAACGCGTTCCTGCTGCAGCAGGGCCTTGAGACGCTCTCCCTGCGCGTCGGCCAGCACTCCCGCAACGCGCTCTCCGTGGCCCGTTGGCTCGAGGCGCAGCCCGAGGTCGCGTCGGTGGACTATCCCGGCCTGGAGTCCAACCCGTCGCACGCCATCGCCCGGCGCGACTACCCGCGCGGCACCGGGTCGGTGTTCGGGTTCACCCTGCACGGCGGTATCGCGCATGCCCGCACCTTGATCAACGCGCTCGAGCTGTTCAGCCGGATGTCGCACCTCGGCGATGTGCGCTCGCTGGTGCTGCACCCCGGCACCACCTCCCACGCCCACCTGAGTGCCGAGGAACGCGACCGGCTCGGGATCTACCCGGGCCTCGTGCGCCTGTCCGTCGGCATCGAAGACGAGGATGACCTGCGCGCCGACCTCGAGCAGGCCTTCGCCGCGGTGCGCGCCGGTTCGGCCGCGACCACCCACGTCCCCGTGCCGGCTTTCGACGCCGGCTTGCCACTCTCGGCCTGACCGGAGCAGCCGGATTTAGTCCTCCCGAACGGGGTACGCACTCCGACCGGCTACCGTAGTACTATGACGCCTCCTGATTCAACTGCACCGACCGAGGCAGACGCTGCCCGAACGACGATCAACTTCTCCGAGCTCGGGCTCAGCGACTCGGTTCTGAGGGCCCTCAAGGACGTCGGTTACGAGACCCCGTCGGCCATCCAGGCCGCCACGATTCCCCCGCTGCTGGACGGCCGCGACGTCGTGGGCCTCGCCCAGACCGGCACCGGCAAGACGGCCGCCTTCGCCCTCCCGATCCTCTCCCGCCTCGACCTCTCCCAGAAGAGCCCCCAGGCCCTGGTGCTCGCTCCCACCCGCGAGCTCGCGCTTCAGGTCTGCGAGGCTTTCGAGAAGTACGCCTCCCACATGAAGGGTGTGCACGTACTTCCCGTCTACGGCGGACAGGGCTACGGCACCCAGCTGTCGGCCCTCCGCCGCGGCGTGCACGTTGTCGTCGGTACTCCCGGCCGCATTATGGACCACCTCGACAAGGGCACCCTCGACCTCACCCAGCTCAAGTACCTGGTGCTCGACGAGGCCGACGAAATGCTCAAGATGGGCTTTGCCGAAGATGTCGAGACGATCCTCGCCGACACCCCCGAAGACAAGCAGGTGGCCCTGTTCTCCGCCACCATGCCCGCTGCGATCCGCCGCATCTCCAAGCAGTACCTGAACAACCCCGAAGAGATCACGGTCAAGAACAAGACCACGACCTCCGCGAACACCACCCAGCGCTACCTGCTGGTTTCCTACCCGCAGAAGGTCGACGCGCTCACCCGCATCCTCGAGGTGGAGAACTTCGAGGGCATGATCGTCTTCACCCGCACCAAGAACGAGACCGAGACGCTCGCCGAGAAGCTGCGTGCCCGCGGCTACTCCGCCACCGCCATCAACGGCGACGTTCCCCAGGTGCAGCGCGAGCGCACGGTGGAGCAGCTCAAGAACGGCAAGCTCGACATTCTGGTCGCCACGGATGTCGCCGCCCGCGGCCTGGACGTGGAGCGTATCAGCCACGTCATCAACTACGACATCCCGATCGACACCGAGTCCTACGTGCACCGCATCGGCCGCACCGGACGGGCCGGGCGCAGCGGGGCGGCGATCAGTTTCGTAACGCCGCGCGAGCGGCGTCTGCTGGGCGCGATAGAGAAGGCAACTCGACAGCCGTTGACGCAGATGCAGTTGCCCACCGTGGAGGATGTGAACGTCACCCGTCTTGCCCGTTTCGACGACGCGATCACCGAGGCGCTCAATCAGGAAGCCCGGATCGCGAAGTTCCGGGACATCATCGGCCACTACGTCGAGCATCACGATGTGCCGGAGGCCGACGTGGCAGCCGCGCTGGCCGTGGTGGCGCAGGGCGAGACACCGCTTCTACTCTCCCCGGAAGATGTTCGAGCGCAACGGGCTGAAGACGGGGGCAGGCGAGATGAACGCTACGGCCGCGGGGACCGCGACTTGGGAGCCGAACGCGAGGAGCGACGACCTCGGTCCAATAAGCCGATGGCGGCGTATCGGATCGAAATCGGCAGGCGGCAGCGGGTTGAGCCCCGGCAAATCGTGGGAGCGCTCGCGAATGAGGGCGGCCTCAGCAGGGATGACTTCGGTGCAATCCAGATTCGCCCAGACTTCTCCATTGTGGAGTTGCCGGCAGACATGCCCGGCGATGTTCTCGACAAACTTCGGGACACCCGAATCAGCGGAAAGCTCATCGAAATCCGCCCCGATCGTCGGGGTGGGGTTCGGCACGAGGATCGCGGCGAGCGCCCTTCCCGTAACGCCCACCACAACTAGGCGGGCTCGGCGATGACGGGCACGAACGAGCGGACGGATGCTGCGGCCTCCATCGTGCCCGCGAGCGCCCGACCTTGACGACGCAGCGAGCGCGGAACACACTCGTACCGTGACCCGTGACATCGACGACGAAGAGTTGATCAGGCAGGTCGTGAATCGGCTCCAAGAGCGATTTCCGGACCTGCCACGACGTGACCTGGAAGGAGCAGCTCGCGCGGAATTCCTGCACCTTTCCGGTCGCCCGGTCCGGGACTACTTATCGATCCTGACTGAACGCGCCGCGAAGAAAAGGTTGAAGAAGGCCGGAAGGGCCGAGTCGTGAGGGCGATCACATCCTGCGTCACATTCCGTAAGCGCCACTCGTCGAGGGCTTGCGCAGCAGTTAGCGCTGCAGCAAGACGTCGAGCCCGACCGCCATCGCCGCCGCGAGCCGAAAGTCGAGCCGGTGGTCCGGAACGGTGACCGTGTATCGATCGCGAAGAGAGAACTGTCGCTCGCTCGACATGACGACCGCACCGGACTGCTTGTCGGTGAAGTCGAAGTGGAACGCCAGCGGAAGGTCGACGAAGCGGCGGAGTATCGCGACCATCCGGTTCCGCTCCTGCCCGTACGCCTCGATCGCCGGTCCGACGAGGTGGAAGCTCGAGCGCAGCAGGCTGGCGCCGAAATCCTTTTTGAACCAACCGACCGACTGACCGGAGCCGTCGGTCACCTCGTAGACCGCGGCAAGCTCGAGCGCCTGCCGGGCTTTGAACGAGAACACCGCCCGAGTGCGCGCTTCGTCGGCGTAAAAAGTGACCTGCTCCTTGAACGCCATCCGCTTCTGTTGCGCCATTGCCACCACACGGCCCTCCGAGCCGTCTGGATTCGCCTCGCGGATTTCGAAGCGGTTGACCATCATGGTGACACGCTGCTTGATGAAGAAACGCTCAAGATGCTGGGGCGCTCCGCCCTGCGGGATGTGGGTCACGCGCCCGATCCTAGCCCCGCCCGGCTCAGGTTCCGCAGAAGGTTTGGTAGGTGCCGAAGTCTTCCTGGGCGCCGGCGGCGTAGCCCTCGAGGCCAGGGCGCTCGTCGTAGGGGCGAGTGACCGCATCGAGCAACCGTCCGAGCGGATCGAGGTCGCCTGCCGTGCCCGCCGCGAGAGCCTCCTCGACAAGATGGTTGCGGGGGATGTAGATGGGATTGTTCCGGTCCATCAGGTCGGCGTCTGGGCCCAACGCACGCCAGCGTTGCGCCCAGGAGTCGAACGCCGCGACGTCGACGAACAGGCCGCGCACGCTATCAGCATGACCGCGGGCGGCGCGGCTCAGCGTGCGGAAGAACGATGTGTGGTCGACTCGTTCGGCGTGAACCAGCGTGGTCAACTCATCTACCAGGGGCGAAGTCACCTCCACGTCGAGGCGATCGGAGAGACCGAGCTTGGCCCTCATCCCCGCGGACCAGGCGTCGCCATACTGCCCCCGAAACTTGTCGAGCGACTCGACCGCGAGTGCGACCGCCTGCTCCTGGTCGTCCTGAAAAAGCGGAAGGAGCGCCTCCGCCAGTCGCGCGAGATTCCACTCCGCGATGACCGGCTGATTGCCGTAAGCGTAGCGTCCACCTTCATCGATCGAGCTGTAGACCGTTGCCGGGTCGAACGCCTCCATGAAGGCGCAGGGCCCATAGTCGATGGTCTCGCCCGAGATCGTCATGTTGTCGGTGTTCATGACCCCGTGGACGAAACCCACGAGCATCCACTGAGCCACCAGCGTCGCCTGTGCGGCGAGCACCGCCTCGAACAGTGCGAGATAGGGACGCCCCGCCTCCGCAGCTTCTGGGTGGTGACGGGCGATCGCATGGTCGGCGAGGCGGCGCAGCAGGTTCATGTCGCCCGTGGCGCGGGCGTACTGGAAGCTCCCCACGCGCAGATGGCTGCTCGCCACCCGCGTGAGCACAGCTCCCGGCAACAAGCCCTTCCGTAGCACGGAGCGCCCGGTTCCCACTACGGCGAGGGAGCGCGTCGTGGGAATGCTCAGAGCATGCATCGCCTCGCTCACGACGTACTCGCGCAGCATGGGGCCC
Organism: Cryobacterium sp.; assembly: GCF_025463825.1. Taxonomy (GTDB): domain Bacteria; phylum Actinomycetota; class Actinomycetes; order Actinomycetales; family Microbacteriaceae; genus Cryobacterium. The sequence continues at coordinate 1,548 of NZ_JAODBG010000136.1, read as the reverse complement.
ACCGCAGCGAGTCCGTCGCCACTGCGAGCGAACGGCGTCCGCCCCGAGCCCTTGAGGTGGATGTCGCGTAGCCGGCCGTCGGCGCCGACTATCTCACCGAGCAGGAGCGCACGCCCGTCTCCGAGGCGCGGGGAGAAGCCACCGAATTGGTGCCCGGAGTAGGCCTGGGCCACCGGGGTGGCGCCGTCGGGAACGAGGTTTCCGATCAGCAGACGCAGGCCCTCCGGGGTCCGCAGCGAGGCCGGATCGAGACCCAGCTCGGAGGCCAGCGATTCGTTGAGCACGAGCAGTCGCGGGTCGGGCGCCTTCTCGGCCTGCCAGGGCACGGTCAACTCCGGGAGCTCCCTCGCGAAGCGGTCGTCCAGGGTGAGGGATGGTCGCAGTGCGATATTCACCCCATCGAGGCTACAGCGGGACGCTTGTCATCCCCTGTGCCCGACTGCGGTCCGTATGCAGCCGAATCAATTTCGGACCCGATCGAACCTCGCTCATGATCATCGTGAGCGCGGGATCCTCGCCTTGCGGATCAGCGCGGCATGCATACGGCAACCATTGACGATAATCGGCGGAGGCACCGTGTTCTCCGGTGCCGCACTCCGGCACGTCGACGTCGTTATCGGCGCGGTCGCCGAAGTCTGCTTCTCACGCTCTCGCTTCCAACATCCGCGCCCAACACTGGACAACCCCGCTGCAAGGTGGCACGATCGCGCAGATGACCAACGGTCCCTCCGCGGAGCACCCACGCAACCCCGCACCGCGCCGCCACGTCCCCGCGATCCACCCGGCCGACAGCCATGACCTGATCCGCGTGCAGGGCGCGCGAGTAAACAATCTCAAGGACATCAGCCTCGAGATCCCGAAGCGCCGACTGACGGTGTTTACCGGCATCTCCGGCTCCGGAAAGAGTTCGTTGGTATTCGGTACGATCGCCGCTGAGTCCCAGCGGATGATCAACGAGACCTACAGCGCATTCGTGCAGGGCTTCATGCCCTCGCTTGCCCGCCCGGATGTGGATGTGCTCGACGGACTGACCACCGCGATCATCGTCGACCAGGAGCGGATGGGCGCCAACGCCCGTTCCACCGTCGGCACGGCAACCGACGCCAACGCCCTGCTGCGCATCCTCTTCAGCCGACTCGGGTATCCGCACATCGGCTCGCCTCAGGCGTTCTCATTCAACGTCGCCTCAATCAGCGGAGCGGGGGCGGTGACCCTCGAACGTGGCGGACAGACCATCAGGGAGCGCCGCGACTTCAGCATCACCGGCGGTATGTGTCCGCGCTGCGAGGGCATGGGCAAGGTGAACGACATCGATCTGTCCGCGCTCTACGACGACAGCCTGTCGCTCAACGACGGCGCGCTCACGATTCCTGGCTACAGCATGGACGGCTGGTATGGCCGCATCTTCCGCGGCTGCGGCTGGTTCGATGCTGACAAGCCGATCCGCGAGTACACAGCGAAGGAGCTGCAGGACCTGCTTCACAGGGAGGCGACAAAGATTAAGGTCGAAGGGATCAATCTGACCTACCTGGGCCTCATCCCACAGAT